>CAYXVY010000237.1:0-9249 GCA_964468745.1 uncultured Planctomycetales bacterium
CGTCATGGCGGCCGAGAAGGCCTCGCCGGAGACCATCAACTTCATGTCGAAGTATGGTCGCGGCATCATCTGCCTCGCGATGACGAGCGAACGGTGCGACCGCCTTCGCCTGCACCTCCAGTCGCGCGACAAGAACCACAAGTTCGGCTGCGCGTTCACGGTATCGATCGACGCCGCACAAGGGATCACGACGGGCACTTCGGCGCAGGATCGCGCGCAGACGATCAAGGTCGCGATCGACGATCGCTGCACGTCCGAAGATCTCGTCATCGGCGGACACGTCTTCCCGCTGCGGGGGCGCGACGGCGGCGTCCTCGTCCGCGCGGGACACACGGAGGGGTCCATCGACCTCGCGCGCCTCGCGGGATTCAAGCCGGCCGGCGTCATCTGCGAGATCATGGCCGAGGACGGATCGATGATGCGCGTGCCGCAGCTCGCCGACTTCTGCGGCCAGCATCGCCTCAAGATGGCGAGCATCGCCGACCTCATCCAGTACCGGCGCCAGAAGGAACGCATCGTCGAGAAGGTCGCTCGCGCGTCGCTCCCCACGCGTTTCGGCCAGTTCCGGATGCACTGCTACAAGTCGCTCGTGGACGAATACCTGCATCTCGCGCTGTGCGCCGGAGGCGTCGGCGAGGAGAAGGACGGCGCGGTGCCCGTCATCGACGAGCCCGTTCTCGTCCGCGTCCATTCGGAGTGCCTGACCGGCGACATCTTCCACTCGATGCGGTGCGACTGCGGCAGCCAGCTCGAGGGCGCGCTCATGCAGATCGCGCAGTCGGGACGCGGCGTCCTCCTCTATATACGGCAGGAGGGACGCGGCATCGGCCTCGTCAACAAGCTCAAAACGTACGAATTGCAGGAGCAGGGGCTGGACACCGTCGAGGCGAACGCGCGACTCGGGTTCGCGCCCGATCTCCGCGAGTACGGAACGGGGGCGCAGATCCTCCTCGACCTCGGCATCCGGAAGATGCGGCTCCTGACGAACAACCCGAAGAAGATCCACTCGATCGGCGGCTACGGCCTCCAGGTGGTCGAGCAGATCCCGATCGAAATCCCGCCGAACGCATACAATCGCGACTACCTGAAGGCGAAACGGGACAAGATGGGGCACATGCTCGGGGGAATCGAGGGGACGTAGCCTCGATCCCGATCAGACTTGACGATGGCTATCGTGCAGATCGGAGCAGTAAGGTGCGGCCGGGGAGAGCCTCTGTTCTTCATCGGCGGGCCCGACGTGATCGAAGGCGAGGCGCATGCGATCAAGCATGCCAGGGCGATACGCGACATCTGCGCCGGACTCGAAATCCCCTTCATCTATAAGAGCAGCTACGACAAGGCAAACCGCACCAGCGGCAAGAGTTTCCGCGGGCCGGGCCTCAAGGCAGGGCTCGCAATATTGAAGAAGGTCGCCGCGTCCGTGAAGGTGCCCGTCCTCACCGACGTGCATTCGCCGGAGGAGGCGAAGAGCGCCGCGAAGGCCGTCGACGTGCTGCAGATCCCTGCCTTCCTCTGCCGGCAGACCGATCTCGTGGTCGCGGCGGCGAAAACAGGCCGCGCGCTGCACATCAAGAAGGGTCAGTTCATGGCCCCGTGGGACATGAAGAACGTCCTCGAGAAGGCGACCTCGGCCGGCAACTCGCGCGTCATCCTCGCCGAGCGCGGCACCACCTTCGGCTACAACAACCTCGTCGTCGACATGCGCTCGATCGCCATCATGAAGTCGTTCGGCCATCCCGTCGTCATGGACGCGGGGCACAGCGTGCAGGCGCCCAGCGGCGGCAAGGGGGGCACGGCGAGCGGCGGCGACGCGTCCATGATTCCGGTCCTCGCGCGCGCGGGGGTCGCGGCCGGGGCCGACGGGGTCTTCATGGAAGTGCACGAGAATCCGTCGAAGGCGCCGTGCGACGGGCCGAACAGCGTGAAGCTCGACGACTTGCACGATCTGTTGGCGTCGCTCGTCGCGATCCGGGGCGCGCTCAACGGCCAGGCGTGACGGAGCGCGAAGTCCGGATAACCGCGGAGACGCGCAGAGTCGTATTGGGCGCAGAGCGGAGCGACGGCGGTCTTCCGCCGGCTCGCGCATAGCGCGGGCGCGGCCACGGGGACAGCGAATTCGAAATGCACCGCAATGGACGTGGCGCGTTTCGGATTCGCTGTCCCCGTGGCCGCCCGTGCGGGCTGTGCCCGCACGGCGGCGGATCTCAGCGCCCCAAACGACTCTGCGCGTCTCCGCGGTAGTTCCGGTCCGCGATCTCGCCGCTTTCCGCTCGGCGACCTCGGCGTTAACGGCCGCTATTCTTCCTGTATCGCCTTCTCGACGTCGGACTTCGCCGACTTGCATTCGCCCCAGAGGAGAGGATCGCGGTTCTTCCCCGCGGCGATATAGGCGTCGAGGTCGCGCCGCGCCTCCAGCATCAGGCTCTTCCAGCCGTCCTTCCCCTCCTGCCGGATCGCGTCCGCCTGCTGCTTCTTGAACAGTCCGCGCAGCCCCTCCCCCTCGAGACGCGCCGACGTCGACGCGGCCAGTTGATCGGCGTATCCGATCGCCTTCTCCCACCTTCCCTGCTGCGCGTAGAGTTGCGCCAGCGCCTTGTACGCGTCGTACCGCTTCGGCTTCAGCTGCAGGGCCTGCTTGATGTCCGATTCCGCGAGATCGAACTCCCCGCGGAGGCGGCGCACGTCGGCGCGCAGCAGCCAGCCCATCGCAAAGGTGGGCCAGCGGGTCACGACCTCGGACGAGTCGGCGAGCGCTTCGTCGAGGCGCTTGTATTGCCTCCACGTGTCGCAACGCTCGAGGTAGTACTGCATCGCGGGGCGCAGCTTGATCGCCGCGGTGTAGTCGCGGATCGACTCCTCCAGCTTCCCCAGCATCCGGAACTTGTATCCGCTGCATCGCAACGCGAGGTGGTTGTGCGGATCCAGGTCGAGGGCCTTCTTGAGGTCCTTATCGGCCAGCATGATCACCGCGAAGTCGAGGCCCTGCTGCGCCTTCGTCGCGTAGAGCACGGCGCGGTAGACGTACGCCTGCGCCCACGCCGGGCGGTTCTCGATCGCCTGCGTCAGAGCGGCGACCCCCTCGTCCTGCTTGCGGAGCCAGATGGCAGGGAGCGCCTGGTAGCGCAGGAACTGCTCGTCACGCGTCATCTCCCACGCCTCGCGGCAGGCGGTCAGCATCTTCTCCGCCTGCATCGAGGTCATCAGTTTCATGACGGAGATCACGCGGCGGTCCGATTCGATGCCCGGCATGTTCGACCACGTGCCCGTCATCCCCTTCGCCGCCTCTTCGTCGAACTCCTTCGCCGCCTCGCGCACCATTTCGTACGCCTCGTCGTAGACGAGCCCGCAGTAGACGTACTCCTGGACCTTGTCGAAGAGAACGCGCGCATACGCGGCGTGCGCAGGGCTGAAGTTCGGGTCGATCGCGATGGCTCGCTGCAGCGTCTCCGCCGCCTTCTCGAAATCTTCGGCCTCGACGTAGACGCGACCCAGCAGATAGTCCGGCTCCGGCCGATTGGGAAGATCGGCCTTCACCGTCTTGATGAGCTCCTCGACGCGCTTGAGCTCGGCGTTGAAGACCTTCACCGTGTACGACGGGCGGTAGTACTCGAAGCGCAGCCGTTCGACGGCCGTCACGATCTCCGCGATGCGCGCGCTCGCTCGCTCCGCCGCCGCGCGCTGCGCCTCGCTCTCGGCCCGCTTCTTCTCGGACTCGAGCATCTGCTCGACGGCGAGCTGGCGCCCCTTCGCCGATTCCGCCTCACGTTTGGACGATTCCGCCGCCTCCTGTGCCGACTTCGCCGCCTGTTCGAGCGAGCGGGCCTCGCGGACAAGCGCGACGATTCCGAACGCCGCGCCGCTCAGGACGCCGAGGGCGCCGACGAGCATGGCGGCCGAGACGACGGGATTCCGCTTGATCCGCTTCCACGTGCGCGTCACAGGGCCGATCGGCTTGGCGAGAATCGGCTCCCCGTCGATGTGGCGCTGGAGCTCGTCGGCCAGCTCCCCTGCCGTCGCGTAGCGCTTCGACGGATCCTTGTCCATCGCCTTGAGGATGATCGTCTCGACCTCGGGGTGGACGCGCAGCGCCAGCTTTCGCGGCGGCGTCGGGTCCTTCTCGATCACCTGCCGCACGATCGCGTAGGGCGACTCGCCTTCGAACGGCGGGCGTCCCACGAGCAGGTCGTAGAGCGTCGCGCCGAGCGAGTACACGTCGCTCGCCGGCCCCGTGTTCTTGAGATCGCCGTGCGCCTGCTCCGGCGGCATGTACGCAGGCGTGCCGACGACGGTGCCGCTCATCGTGAGCGTTCCGCCGGCCTCGACGTTGCGCGCGAGCCCGAAGTCCATGACGCAGACGCGCCCGTTCGCCTCGTACAGGAGGTTGCCGGGTTTCAGGTCGCGGTGAATGACCCCCTTCTCGTGCGCGTAGTGGACCGCTTTCGCCGCGTCGCGCACCGCGACAATCGCCCCCTTCATGTCGAGGCGCACCTTGCTGAGCGGGCGGCCGTCCACGAACTCCATCGAGATGTAGGTCTTCTGTCCGACCACGGAGACTTCGTAGATGCCGACGATGCCGGGGTGCGTGAGCTTGGCGGCCGTCTGCGCCTCGCGAACGAAGCGCTGGATGTCGGCCGGATCGTCGCTGTGAAGGAACTTGAGCGCGACCCAGCGCGTCAGGTCGCGCTGCCACGCGCGATAGACGGCGCCGAATCCGCCGACGCCGAGCTGATTGGCGAGGATGAACTTGCCGAAGTGATTGCCCGGGTTCTTGGATGATTCGCGCACCTCGGCCGGCATGCCGTCGCCGGAGGGCGCGTCGCGCCGCTCACCCGACGACCCCGCCGACTTGGGCGTCGCGCGCGCACTGGGAGGCTTCGGCGGCACGGGATCGTCACGCACCGTCGCGTCGAGATGCGACGACGCGCGCTCGTGCCTCGGGGGCGTGACCGGACCCGCGGGCTTCCGGATCGGGTTGGGTGAGATCTCGATCCCGGGCTGCGGGAGCCTCGGCATCGGCGCCGTCAGAGCGTCGGAGCGGGGACTCTCACGTTCCGCGACCTGCACAGGTTTCGCTTGAGCGGGCATCGTCATCGCGTTGGACGGCGCGCGGCGTTCGACGATCTGGCGATCGAGCAGCCCGGTGAGATCGCCTTCGCTGATGAATCCCTTCTCGATCATGATGGCGCTCAGCGGGCGGACCGACGTGCTCCCGGCGGTCTTCTCGACGCCCTTCGGGCCGCGGTTGAACTGCTCGTCGAACTGCGAGGCCATGCACTCGCGAAGCTGCTCGGGGGTCAAGTACCCCAGCTCGACGACCGCCTTCGCCAGCTGAAGCTCGCGCTCTTTGTCCATCCGAACTGCGGATTATACGAGGGTCGCGCCCGCGGCAACCAGATCGATCGGCGACTCGCGGCGAACCGGCTCGGGCCACGCGCGCGACGGGTCGTACCACTCCTCGAGCACTCGAGCCGCGGAGGCGTTGTCCGTCACGGCAATCCACGCGCGCTTCACCTCGTCGCGCATCGGATGGAGTTCGGCGTACTTGATCCCGAAATGCCGCATCATGCGCGAGACGCGATCGGCACCGACCTCCACGAGTGAGAGCTCCTGATGAAGGAGCAGTGCGTCGCGCTGCTCGACCACGGTCGGCGGCAGCGGCAGGGGTCGACCGGCGAAGATCTCCCTGCACTCGCGGAAGATGAACGGATTGCCGATGGCGCCGCGTGCGATCGAGGCGCCGTCGATCCCCGTCTCCTCGAGCATGCGCTTCGCGGCGTTCGCGGTGAAGAGATCGCCGCTGCCGAGGATCGTGCGGTCGCCGACGTGCCGCTTCACGCGAGCGAGGGCGTCCCACTTCGCGGGGCCGACGTACTTCTGCTTCACGGTACGGCCGTGCACGGTGACCGCCATGACGCCAAGGGCGAACGCGCCGTCGAGGATCGTGTAGAAGTCGCGCTCGCTCCCCGCGGTGTCGTCGTATGCGCGGCGCATCTTGAGCGTGACAGGGCAACGTCCGGCGACGGCGCCGATCACGGCCTTCACGATCTCGAGGGCGGTGACGGGATCCGTGAGCAGGTAGCCGCCGCGACAGCGCCCGACCGCGTTGCGCACGGGACAGCCAAAGTTGATGTCGATGACGTCGTAGCCGCCCTCGACCATGTCGTTCGCGGCCTCGGCGAAGTGCACCGGCTCGCTCCCCATGAGCTGGCCGCCGACCGGATGGTCGTCGTCGCCGACCGAGAGGAAGCGTTTGCGGAACTTTCCCTTCACGAGGACGAGCTCATCGACGACGACCTCGTTGATCGCGTACTCGCAGCCGTAGCGGCGGGCGACCATTCTCATCGGGCGGTCGGAGTATCCCGACAGCGCCGCCTGGACTACGGGAGTGCTCAGAGCGATGGGTCCTATGCGCAGCATGGGTGCCTATTAAACACCAAGGCGCACAGAGAGGATAGACGCAGAGCACGCAGAGGTGCCGCAGAGTCATTTGGGGCGCGGAGCCGGACTCGCCCGATCCGGACGACACCGAGGCACAGAGGAAACCGAGAAAGGCGAAGAAGCGGGGGCTTCCGCCGCCGTGCGGGCTTCGCCCGCACGAGCGGCCCCGCAGGTGCGGATTCCGAGACGGCCAGCCAATGTCGCGCGAGTCTCGGAATCCGCACCTGCGAGGCCGCGCCCGCGCTACGCGCGGGCCGGCGGATTCGAAAATCCCTCTGCGGCAACTCCGCGCGCTCCGCGGCTATATTCCTCGCATTCTCCGACTACAATGCGCGCGTGGATTTCAACTTCGAGTTCGATCTCTTCGGCGAGGGGAAGAAGGACCGCTCGCTCCAGGGGCAGATCAAGGAGTGGGTCCGCAATCACTTCAAGCTGCCGGAGACGACGACGGTGCTCGTCGCCGAGATCATGTGCGACCAGCCCGGGTGCGCGCCGGTCGAGACGATCGTCGCGATCCTCAACCAGGACGGCTCACGCACGCAGTACAAGTCGATGCGGCCGATGAAGGAAGTGAAGAAAGAAGACGTTCCACACTTGCTGCCGAATCCCGAGGGGCACGGCCCGCGGATCGACATCGAGAAACTCGACGGTGGCAAGTGGAAGTGATTCCGGTCACGGTGCTCACCGGATTCCTGGGTGCGGGAAAGACGACGCTCCTCAATCACATCCTCGCGAACAAGACGGGCTGGCGTGTCGCCGTCATCGAGAACGAGTTCGGGACCGTCGGCGTCGACAACGAGCTGGTCGTCGGGACGGA
This sequence comes from uncultured Planctomycetales bacterium, assembly GCA_964468745.1. Lineage (GTDB taxonomy): Bacteria > Planctomycetota > MHYJ01 > MHYJ01 > JACPRB01 > JACPRB01. Next base: position 7,256 of record CAYXVY010000237.1, read on the forward strand.
AGAGGATCTCATCCTGCTGAACAACGGTTGCGTCTGCTGCGGCATCCGCGGGGACCTCATTCGCACGCTGAATGACTTGCTTCGCCGACCGCAGCCCCTGGATGCCGTCATCATCGAGACGACGGGGCTCGCCGACCCGGCGCCGGTCGTTCAGTCGTTCTTCGTCGACGAGGACCTTAAGGCGAAGCTGCGGCTCGACGCCATCGTCACCGTCGTCGACACGAAGCACGTAGCGCTGCGGCTCGACGACTCGCGCGAGGCGCGCGAGCAGATCGCGTTCGCGGACGTCGTGCTCCTCAACAAGACCGACCTCGTCGACGCCGCTACGCTCGACGCCCTTGAGCGCCGCGTGCGCACGATGAATGCGATGGCGAAGATCCATCGAACGAAGAACGCGGACATCGCCGTCGACAAGGTCGTCGGCATCGGTGCATTCGACTTGTCGAAGAAGCCGGAGATCGCCCCCGACGCGCACGAGCACGAGCATGTCAGCGGGATCGGATCGGTCGCGCTCCAAGAGAAGGGCGCCCTCGACGGCAAGCGGCTGAATGCGTGGCTCGGCGGGCTGCTCAAGGCGCGCGGCAGCGACATCTTCCGCATGAAGGGAATCGTCGAGGTGGCGGGCGAGAAGCGCCGCGTCGTCTTTCAGGGCGTCCACATGATGTTCGAGGGACGGCCGGACCGGGAGTGGCGGGAGGGCGAGGACCGGACGAACGTGCTGGTCTTCATCGGACGAAATCTACCGGAGAGTGAGCTGAAACAAGGGCTCAAAGCCTGCATCAGCTGAGCACGACGGGGCAGAGCGCGTGACAAGCGAGCCCGTCGAACGTCAGATTCCGGTGGGCCATGAATAACATCGCACGCACGTGGGTCAGCTTCCTCGGCCTTGCAACGGCGTTCGGCTCCATGGTCCCGCTCATGCGCGGCGTGAGTATCTGCAGTCAGCGGTACTACGAAGACCAGCTGTTCGCTCACGAAGTGGGCCCGTGCATGATGTTCCTGGCCCTCATGCAACTCGCGTGCGGGCTCTTGATGGTGCAGCCCGACCGCACGACACGCGGCGTCGTCTGCGTTACGGGCAGCTTCTCGATTGCCGGCGTGGCATGGCTCGCGGTGCAGCATCCGCATTACAGCCTCCTGCCGTCATGGCTCTTTGCGGGTCGCACGCCCCTGCCCGATGGCTGGTTCGCGCTCGTGGGGACTGCGTGCGGCTGGCTGCTTGTGCTGGTTTTGGTGCTCGCCGCTACGCCCCCCCAGTTCCTCCGATCCGCAAACCCATCACCCGCTCTCCCGCTCGCCCCCTCCCCCGAGTCCGCGCCGCCTAGAACCAGCGTTTGAGCCAGCTCAGGACCTCTCCATACCAGTGCTTCGAGTTCCTCGGCTTCAGGATCCAGTGGTTCTCGTCGGGATAGCAGACAAGCCGCGCCGGCCGCTTCATCGCGCGATAGACGTTGTACATCTGCATCCCCTGGTCGTACGGCACGCGATAGTCGCGCTCGCCGTGAATCACGAGCATCGGCGAACGGAATCCCTTTGCGTGCCGCATCGGATTCCAGCGGTCCATCCCGGCGAGGTCCCCCCACGGCTCGCCCCCCAGCGCGCGCGACCAGCCGTGCGTCACGTCGCTCGCCCACTCCATCTGGAGGTCGCCGACGCCCGCGTGATTGATGATGCACGCGAAGCGATCGGTCTGCGACGCGATCCAGCCTGCCATGTAGCCGCCGTACGATCCGCCCGTCGCCGCCATCCGCTTCGGATCGACGATGCCGCGTTCGATGAGATGATCCGTCGCCGCCAGGATGTCCTTGTACGGCTGATCGCCCCATCGCCCCTGGATGCACTGCGTGAACTTCTGGCCCCACGACGTCGAGCCGTGGAAGTTGACGAGCGCCGCGACGTACCCCGGCGCGACAAAGCAGTGCGAGTTCCACCGCCAGTGCCAGTTGTCGCCGAACACCCCGTGCGGCCCGCCGTGGATCATGTGCACCAGCGGC
>CAYXVY010000238.1:0-14882 GCA_964468745.1 uncultured Planctomycetales bacterium
GCCACTAGACGATGGGGGCCCGTGCGACGGCGGCCAGCGTGCCGCGACGCGGGCGTCAGTAATACTTGCGCCCTTCCCCGAAATCAAGCAAAAGGACGGGCGCGATGCCTGACTTCTTCCCAACCGCGATGCGGCAGGTCAGCGAGACCGAAATCGGGATCACCTGAAACGACGGCCACGAAAGCGTCTATCCCGTGCGCCACCTCCGCCTTCACTGCAAGTGCGCGAACTGCATCGAGGAGATGTCCGGCCGGCCCATGCTCGATCCCGCCAGCGTCCCCGCGGACGTCAAGCCGATCACCGTCAATCCCGTCGGACGCTACGCGCTGCACTTCGCGTGGAGCGACGGCCACACGAGCGGCATATACACGTTCGAGCACATACGGTCGCTCTGCATCTGCCCGGCCTGCCTCGTCGCGCGGAAAGCCGCGGCGTCAGAGAACCCGTAGCGTCTTCTCGGGGTCGCGCGCCTCGAAGATCACCGCCTGCAGACCATGAATGCTCGCACCCGGGTTGATGGAGACCGTCCGCCCGATCCGGTCGTGCATCGACCCGCTCATCTGCGGCGATTCGTGAATGTGACCATGGAGCGTGAGCGGGGGCCGGCGCGTCTCGATGAACGCCCGCACCGCGTGGCTGCCGATCGGCGTGCCGTCGTAAAGCACGTCGAGCTTGGTGCCGTACGGCGGAGTGTGCGTCACGTACACCGTCTCGGCCGGATCGCTCATCGCACCCAGCATGTCAAGATCGGCGTCGATCGTTCCGCGCGCGCGCACCGCGTCGAGACTCACGACCTTCGTCCCGCCCGGCACGCTCCATCGGCAGATCTTCGGAAAGACGTTCGGCTGCCAGCGGGGCGTGTCGAAGCGGTCCCAGTCCTTCATATAGAAAGGAGTGACCGGCACGCACGTGTACCCCGCGATCGACAAGCCGTCGACGAACGGCTGCGCCTTCATGTGCATCAGGCGGACGGCGCCCGACGCCTCGATCGCTTCCATCGCGTCCATGTTGACCGACCAGTCGTCGTTGCCCATCAGCGTGAAGATCGGACAATCGAGGTGCTTCGCGCGGAAGTCGCGGAAGAGGGGTCCCATGAAGTTCTCGAGGAACTCGCGCTGGCCCGCGATGCTCTCGGGATCGCCGCGAGGCGGAAGCGGGGTGATGTCCCCACCGAAGACGATCGCACCCGCACCGGACGCGGCCGCATGGTCCAGCAGCTCGCCGTAAGCGGACCGGTTGCCGTGGATGTCGGTGCAGAAGACGACGCGCGTCATGCGGCCGAGTTTAACCCGCCTCGGCCCGGCTCGCTACGGCGAGGTAGGCGCGCCCGACGGCATATCACGAATCTGTAACTTGACGGGATTCGCCCCTTTTCATGTCTTGACAAGGGGAACGAGCACGGGAGAGAATTTGAATATGCAGGCCCCGGACGCAGCCAAAGTGGAGTCTCCTCGACGGCGCTGGACGCTCGGTCGCGTCGCCGCCGCGTGCTGCCTCTATCTGGTTGCCGAAGCGTGCCTGCCTCCGCGATTCCAACCCAGCGCGATGGCGTTGACCGGCGCGATCGACGCGTACCAGGCAACCGCGTCGCCTCTCGTCGGAAAGATGTGCACGTGCCGGTTCAGACCGTCCTGCTCGCACTACGGCGAGGAGGCGATCAAGAAGTACGGGACTTTGCGGGGAACGGCGGCCACGATGGGACGTCTGTGGCGCTGCTCGCCGTGGGGGCCCGCGCCGGGCGAAGACTTGCCATAAGGAAGTTCGTGCGGGACAGAACGTCCCGTTTGGACCGTACAGAATTCTTACTATTAGGAGAGAGGAATGAATCCTCCTGGCATTGGTGAAGCCCTCGGGAAGGGCTGGGAGGCGACGAAGCCTCACTTTGTGCCCGCGATCATCGCGTGCATCGTCGCGTACCTGCTGTGCATCATCCCCATCGTGGGCGCGTTCTTCGCCTACAGCGGCTTCTTCCAGATCGGCCTCAAGCTGATCCGCGGACAGAAGCCGGAGATCGGCGACGCCCTCGTCGGGATCAAGGGCGACATCCTCAACAAGCTGCTGGTGGTGCTCCTGCCGATGATCGGCTGCATCATCTGCACCCTGCCGGGCCTGTTCACGTTCCCCGTCTTCCACCACGGCATCTTCCTGATGCTCGATGGGAAGATCAAGACGTGGGCCGAGGCGAAGGAACACGGCATGACGAAGATCAAGCCGAACTGGGTGGCGTGGGCGATCTTCACCGTCGTGGTGATGCTCGTCGGCGGCCTGTGCGCCTGCATCACGATGCCCATCGGCATGGCGGCGCTCGCCTACGCGTACGAGAAGACCTCGGGCGCAGGTGGCGGCGGCTCGGCCGCGCCCGCAAAGGCGTAGTCCCTGGTGTCCCGTCGTACCTTGAACGCGATCGTCACGGCCAGCTCGCTGCCGGTACTCCTGGCGGCGAGCTGGCTTTTCTATTTCGCCGCATTCGACGGCCCCACCCTGTGCCCGTTCAAGCTGATGTCGGGCGTGCCCTGCATCACGTGCGGCCTCACGCGCGCATTCGCAAGCCTGGCGCACGGCGAGTGGGCGCGGGCGATGATCTATCACCCGCTTTCGCCCATCTTCCTCGCCTACATCGTCTGCTGGTATGTGCTGGAGATCGCGCATCTGCGCAATCCCGAGTACAGACAGCCGCGGTGGATGAGCAGCCTCATCAGCGTTCTGCTGTTCGGGTTCATCGGCATGTACGCCAGCCGTCTGACGGTGTTCTTCTCGTCACCCGAGGGATGCCGCAGCCTCGCGACCAAGAACCTCGTGATGCGAATCGTGAATCGCGACATGTCGAACACGTACGAACCCTTTGCCCTTGACACGCCCCCCCAGGGACGATAGAGTCTCTCCCTCACATGCCGAACAGCTGGGCCACGATGGCGATGCGATGCCCGGGCACGGGAGCGTGCTCGGGGGTTCGCGGTTAGTTCCATCACGTCCTAACGCTCCAGTGCTCGGGCCAGATCAACGCGGTCTGATTTTTTGTTTTCTGACCCACTCCACTGGAGCCAACCATGTCTTACAAGTTCTCGACCCGCGCCATCCACGCCGGCCAGCCCAACGACGAGAAGACCGGCGCCGTCACCTTCCCCATCTACCAGACCTCCACGTACGGCCAGGAGGAGCCCGGCGTCCACAAGGGATACTGCTACTCGCGCACGGGGAATCCAACGCGCACGGCTCTTGAACAGAATCTCGCCGCGCTCGAGGACGCGCAGTTCGGACTCGCCTTCGCCAGCGGCCTCGCCGCGGTCAACAACGTCCTCAACCTGCTGAAGTCCGGCGACCATGTCGTGACCTGCCGCGACCTCTACGGCGGCAGCTACCGCATCTTCACGAAGCTCTACAGCAAGTTCGGGATCGAATTCACGTTCGTCGATACGACGAAGGCCGAGGAGATCGAGAAGGCGATCCGGCCGACGACGAAACTCCTCTGGCTCGAGACTCCGTCGAACCCGCTCCTCACGGTGACCGACATCGTCGCGTGCGCGAAGATCGCGAAGCGCCACAACGTGCTGACGGTCGTCGACAACACGTTCGCGACGCCGTACCTCCAGCAGCCGCTGCATCTCGGCGCGGACATCGTGCTGCACTCGACGACGAAATACCTGAACGGTCACGCGGACGTGATCGGCGGGGCGATCCTGACGAACTCGAAAGAGCTCAACGAGCAGCTCAAGTTTTACCAGAACGCGGTGGGCGCGATCCCGGGACCGCAGGACTGCTTCCTCACGCTGCGCGGCACGAAGACGCTCGGCATCCGGATGGAGCGGCACTGCTCGAACGCGCGACAGATCGCGCGCTGGCTCGCCGAGCACGACAAGGTCGCAAAGGTCTACTTCCCCGGCCTGCCCAACCATCCCCAGCACAAGCTCGCGCAGACGCAGATGAAGGACTTCGGCGCGATGGTCTCGTTCGAGCTCAAGGCCGACGTCGACACGACCAAGAAGTTCATCAAGAAGCTCAAGCTCTGGACGCTCGCCGAGAGCCTCGGCAGCGTGAAGAGCCTGCTCTGCCATCCCGCGACGATGACGCACGCGTCGGTCGAGCCGGACGTGCGCAAGAAGGTCGGCATCTCGGACGGCCTCGTGCGCCTGTCGGTCGGGATCGAAGACGTCGAGGATCTGATCGCGGACCTCGATCAGGCACTGAAGAGCGTGAAGTCGCTCGTGGAATGTGTGAAGTGAGCAAGAAACTCTCCATCGGGCTTCTCGGCTGCGGCACGGTCGGCGGCGGACTCGTCGACCTGATCAACCGCAATCGCACCGTCATCGCGGAGCGCACGGGCGTGGAGCTGAACGTATCGAAGATCCTCGTGCGCGACCTCAAGAAGGAGCGGCGCGGCGTGGACCGGTCGCTCCTCACGAACAAGCCGGACGACGTGATCCTGAACGGATGCGACGTGATCGTCGAATTGATCGGCGGGATCGAGCCGGCGCGGTCGTTCATCTCGCAGGCGATCGAACAGAAGAAAGACGTCGTCACGGCCAACAAGGCGCTGCTGGCCCTGTACGGGGCGGATCTTTTCCGTGCGGCGGCGGCCAGCGGCGTGCGGCTCGGCTTCGAAGCCAGCGTCTGCGGCGGGATCCCGATCATCCGCGCGATCGCGGCGGGGCTCGTCGGCAACCGCATCGAGGCAATCTGCGGCATCGTCAACGGAACGTGCAACTACATCCTCACGCGCATGACGGAGGAGCAGCTGTCCTTCGAGGAGGCGCTCAAGGAGGCGCAGGCGAAGGGGTTCGCGGAGGCGGATCCGTCGCTCGACATCGACGGCGTTGACGCGGCGCAGAAGCTGGAGATCCTCGCGGAGCTGGCGTTCGGCGCACAGGTGGATCCGGGCCAGGTGATCGTCGAGGGCATTCGTCATCTCGACGACGAGGACATCCGGAGCGCGACGGAACTCGGCTACGTGCTCAAGCACGTCGCGATCGCGCGCGATCAGGGCGACTCGCTCGACCTGCGCGTGCACCCGGCTCTGCTGCCAACGGTGCATCCGTTGGCACACGTGCGAAACGAGAACAACGCGGTCCTCCTCAAGGGCGACGCGGTGGGCGAGATGATCTTCAGCGGCAAGGGGGCGGGATCGCTCCCGACCGCGAGCGCGGTACTGTCGGATCTCATCGACATCGCGCGGCATCGTCGCGAGCCGATCCACGTGCCGGAGGCGCCGAAAAAGCCGGTTGCCGGCGACATCGAGTCGAAGTACTACCTGCGCTTCCCGATTCTCGACGTGCCCGGCGTGATCGGCTTGATCGCGACGGCGCTCGGCAATCGCGGTATCTCCATCTCGAACGCGGCGGCGACGCTCGTGAAGGGAAAGGGCGGCCAAGGGAACGTCAAGATCCTGACGCACCGCACGAAGGAGAGCCTGCTGCGGAAATCGATCGACGAGATCGCGCGGCTGCCGGTGCTGAACGGCAAGCCGGTGGTCTTGCGCATCTTCGAGGAGGGATAAGGGACGGCACGCAAATAACCTGCGCAAATCCAGAGCGCCAAGACCGCGAAACGGACGACAGGCGATCTCATACCGCAGGCGAGGATGTCCGAAACGCTCTGCGCGGATGCAGGAACACGTCGACGAGCTCTGGGACAGGGAGCGCATGCGGAGCGTCCTGGGAACCCGCTTCAGGGTTTAGGGAGTAAGCCATTTGAACGGGTGTGCAGCGATGCGACCGCGGGCTGCGACGGAGTGGGTGCGGGCCTCAACCCCGGGAGATTCGGGAATTGCGGGGCCGGTTCACGGGCATCGAGGAGGACAAAGGGGCGCGGATGCCGAAAGTGCCGATCGTGTTGTTGTTACGCCCGCCCGGCGACGTCTAGAATTCTGACGCCTGAGAGTCTTATCTCCCGGCACCCTCGAGCACGCCCTCCTGCTTGTCCCGCGCCTTACCCCCACCCGGCAGGATTCGCCTCGTGACGTTCAACCAACCCGTGGTATTTGCCCCTTGCTCTACGTCGTCTACTGGCGATAACATCTCGGGAGTTTCGGGAGGCGCTGCGCAGCGCTTCCCACACATCACACGAGGGGAGGACGAAGAATGGCAACGAAGAAGGCGGCCTTCGGTGGTTACGCGATCCACTTCAAGGGTTGCTCGGACACGATCGAATCCGTGATGGGCTCGGCGCCGATCGGACCGTCGGAGATGACCAAGAAGATCTGGGAGTACGTGAAGCGGAAGAAGCTGGGCAAGAAGTAAGCGTCTCGCGGCCGGAGTGCTCCGCGCTCGCCCGGCGATCTCGGGTCACCCGGCTGCCTTGGCGACATGTCGGGGATAAGCCGTCGTCGCCATCGCGACGACAACGGAAGTCCCGTGCCGCGACGATCTCGCGCGTGCCGCCCATGGCACACGACACGCCGCGAACCCCGCCCGATGAAGTATCGTTCCATCCGACGATGATGCGATGGACGATCCCCCTCCTCCTGCTCGCCGGCTGCGCGAAGGCGCCGACGCACGTGCGCGTGGCCGCAATCCAGTTCCACTCGGTCATGGGCGAGGTCGAGCGCAATCGGAGCGGGCTTGCTTCACTTGCGCGTGAAGCCGCCGCGAAGGGGGCGAAGATCGTCGTGCTCCCTGAGGCGGCGGTGAGCGGGTACGCCGACATCGATCGCGACGTCTTCTGGACGTCGACGGATCCGCACGAGGTGGGCTTCCTCTACGCCGGTCCTGTCGCCGAAGGCATCGACGGCGAGAGCGTGCGCTTCTTCGCACGCATCGCCAAGGAGTGCGCAATCTACCTCACCGTGCCGTTCGTCGAGCGCGCGGGAGACAGGTTCTACAACAGCGTTGCGCTGCTTGGTCCGGATGGCGCGGTCAAGATCCACTATCGAAAGCAGCACATGTGGACCGTGGCCGACCCGTCGTGGATGACGAAGGGGGATCTCGCCACGCCCGTCATCGACACGCCGTACGGCCGCGTCGGTGTGATGGTCTGCTACGACGTGAATTACCTCCTTCCAGAATTTGCCGAAAAGAAGGCGGACATCGTGCTGCACTGCGTCGCATGGTTCGGGCCGTGGTTCGACGTTCGATTCAACAAGCGCGTGAAAGACGCGGGCGTCACGCTCGTCCTCGCGAACTGGACCTTTCCCGAGGCGCGCGACTGGCGCGGCGCGGGCGCCACACGCGTGATCGGACGCGACGGCACCGTCATCGCGCACGTCGAACGCGACTACGGGGACGCGATCGTCACGGCCGACATCCCGCTGCGCTGACTCCCGACGCACCCGGCTGTCCACGAATCGTGCACGAAACAGAACGCCGCGGTGACTATGGAAGTACGGGGCGGAGCGGGTCAAGCCGGCAAGGGAGGATCGATGTCCAGAATCACCGCCGCCGTCGCTCTGCTTTGCGCGATCGCGGGTCTCGCGTCGCCCCAGCCGTACGTGCTCTTCCAGGACAAGGGCGGCATGGCGGAGGGGGGAAAGCTCAAGGTCCCGCTGCTGAAATTCGAGCACGCGGCCGGCTGTCCGGCGAAGTGTAAGACGTGCCAGGTGACCATGGCGCGGTGCCTCGACTGGCTCGACAAGAACCAGAACGGCGGCGCGTGGGAGGTCGGCAACGGCGGGACGACGGTGATCACGTCGATCGGCGGCCTCGCGCTCATGGCGAACGGCAACACGCCGACGTCGGGGCCGTACTCGAAGAATCTCGTGCAGGCGATGCAGTACGTGCTGCGCAGCGTCGCGCAGGGATCGAAATCGAAGGGCAAGACCGCCAGCGGCATGGAGTTCGAAGGATTCGGCAACTGGGACCTCGGCTACGCCGCGATCTTCCTCAGCGAGTACTACGCGATGGCGCCGACGCCCCAGCTCAAGGAGAAGCTCGAGTTTATCGCCGGGAAGATCTGCGAGCAGCGCGAGCCGAACAAGGGCTGGGGACACGCGCCGAATTTCGCCTACAAGGATCTCGTCGTCGTGTCGAGCGCGTGCCTGGCCGGCCTCGGATCGATCAAGAACATCGCCGGACTCTCGTGCGTGCCGGACGAGGCGATCGACAGCAGCTGGAAGTACCTCGAGGCGTCGAGCGCCGGTGGAACCGTCGGCTATTCACCGCGCGAAGGCCAGAAGGGATGGGGGCACGCCGGACGCGCGAGCGGCTGCGCGTGGGCAATGGCGCGCGCGGGCGTGAGCAACGGATACTTCCAGCAAGTCGCCAAATTCTGCAAGCAGGACCTCAAGAACATCCCGAAGGACCACGCAAGCCCGACGCTTCACTATCTTTGGGGCGGCTTGTGGGCGTACATGGCCGGGCGGGAGAACTGGAACGAGTACAACGCGACATTCCACGACTGGTGGCTCTCGGCGCAGCAGAAGGACGGGAGCTTCAAGTGCCCGACGGAGGCGGACGTCGAAGCGGCGATGGGCTTCGACTCCGACGGCATGATCGGGCCGGCCTATCCGACGGTCGTCTACGCGCTCGTGTGGGCGCTGCCGCTCGAGAAGTCGAACCTGCACCGCGTAAAGCCCGCGAAGAAATCGACGGCCACAAAGAGCGGGCTGGGTCTCGGATCGAAGACGGGGTGGCTCGGACTCGTAGTGAAGCCGGTCGACGGCGGCCTCGCGGTGACGTCGGTCCTCAAGGACGGGCCGGCGGCGAAGGCGGGCGTGCCGGACGCGGCAGTGCTGGTCGAGATCAACGGCAAGGCCGTGAAGGATGCGAAGGCAGCACGCGAGATGATCAAGCCGCAGGCGAAGATGACGCTCACGCTGCTCGTGGCGGGCGAAAGGAAGAGCGTCGAGGTCACGGTCGGCGACAAGCCGAGCGCGACGGTCACGGCTGATGGCGAGGAGATCTAACGTCTTCGGGCGTGCGGCGTAAATCGAAACGGAGGAACAACCATGACCACGCTTGTCATCGCGCTCGCGCTGTTGTGCCAGGATGAGGCGGTCGAACGACAGAAGGACCGCACGGGCGTTGCGTGGGTCGTCCCTTTCACGAAGGCGATCGAGAAGGCGCGGAAGGACAAGCGCCTCCTCATGATCAAGCCGATCGCCTTCGGCACGAGCAAGAACGGCGGCTGGTGACCCGCCGCCGAGGTGCTGAGGGCGGGTCCCCTCAGCGACGAGCGCATTGTCCGGCTGGCGAACCGTCGATTCGTCCCGTTCTACTTTGACTTGAGCAGCGACGGATACGTCGGCGATCGCGACGCGCGCAAGTTCGTAACGGCGGCGCGCAAGGAGCTTGCGGGCAACGGTGTGGCGACGCCTCCGGTCCTCTTCATGACGCCCGAGGGCGAGGTCGTCGGCGAGATCGACAACTACGCGAGCGCTGCCAAGGTGCTCGCGAAGATGCAGGGCGTGCTGGAGGCGAATGAGACGTACGCGAAGCCGTCGGAGGGGGAGGACGCGAACGATCCGGAGGTGGCGCTCGATCTGGGCAAGCTGGAGGAGGCGCGGAAGCTCTACGAAAAGAGGGGCGACGCGTACGGCGCGGGCGCCGTCGCGCGGCGTCAGCAGGACTGGGACGGGATGGAGAAGGCGCTCGAGAAGGTGCGCGACGCGAAGCTCGCGGACGATGTCGCCGTGGAGCGCGGCTACCGGCACTGGGCGGATCGCGAGTTCGAGAAGCTGCGCGACGCGTGTGAGAAGATCGACGAGAAGAGCAATCGCTACACGGAAGCGCGCTACTACCTGGGCCTGGCGCACTTCCATCGTGGTGAGAAGGAGAAGGCGCTCGAGACCTGGAAGGCGGTCATCAAGAAGTGCTCGCAAGATCCGTGGCTCTACCGCGCCGACTGGGCGTATTGCGACGTGACGGACGGCGCGAAGGGGATGTACTCCGCGGACAAGAAGGGCTCCAGCTGCCTCGGCCGGATCGGCTACATGGGGGCGCGCAATCCGGACCTCAAGAAGCCGAAGGAGTAGGCACTTTCCCCGTGTCTCAATTCTTTCTCAACCACGGAGACACGGAGTCACGGAGATGGATAGCCATTCGCCATACGGCAAATGCCCTGCTTGAGTACAGGGACTTTGAAATTGAGGATTAGCCCTACTCGCTTCTGAGTGAGTCGCAGGTACGTGAGGAGTTGAGCCTGGTGAATGGGACGGATCAATTTGGCGCACTTGAGCTCAACTACAACAGCGTCGGCGATCATGAGATCGATGCGGAAGCCGCAGTCGACTTTCACCCGCTTGTAGATGACCGGTAGTTCGCGTTGCCGCAGGAACGGCAAGCCTGCTTGCGACAACTCGTAGCGAAGGCACTCCTCGTAGACTTTCTCGAGCAGTCCGGGGCCCAACGTCCGATGCACCTCCAAGGCGCATCCGATGATCCCGTGCGTTAGCTCATTCTCCCTCAAGATCTGCTCGTTCATCGCATCACCTCCAACAAGGTGTGCGTTTCGTCGCGAGAATTCATCGCAATTCCGAAACAAATCGCGAATATTCTCCGTGCCTCCGTGTCTCCGTGGTGGAAATCGAGTGTGTATGATCAGGGCATGGAAGCACTTCTCGCGCGCGGCCTTTTCTACTCGGTGATCGGCTTCGTCCTGGCGCACCTCGAGATCCAGATCGAGGGAAAGCACGGATGGGCGGAGAAGCTCCCGACATGGCGGTGGCGTACGGCGCTTGCACACCGGCCCATCACGGGATACATGCTCTGCCTCAATGCGGTGCTGCTCCTGCTGCTGCACCTGCCGTTCGCATACCTTCCGTTCTCGCCGGCGATCGAGGCGGAAATCCTCGCGTTCTTCTTCTTCCTCACCGTCTTCTGGGACTTCCAGTGGTTCATCTGGAACCCTCACTACGGCGTGAGGAGCTTCCGGCGAGGCAACATCTGGTGGTATCGGTCGTGGCTGGGACCCGCGCCCGTCGACTACTACACCGGCCTGGCTGCGTCGCTCGCCATCTATCTCACGCCCGCGGTCATGACGGGGGCATGGCGCACGCGCGCCATCGAGTGGTTTGCGCTGCTCGGAGAACTCGCGGTGGTGACGATTCTGTCGGTCATCGCGGCGCGGTTCGCGGTGCGCCCGCTGCCGCAGGGCGAGGCGTCGTAGTCGTCGCCAAGCCCGCCGTCCAGCGCTATCATGCGCCTTCACTCATTCAAGGAGGGACGCATGCAGCGCAAAGCGAGCGCCCAGTGGAAGGGCGGCCTCAAGGACGGCAAAGGGACGATCACCACCGAGAGCAAGGTGCTGACGGGCACCGCCTACTCGTTCGGCACGCGGTTCGAGTCGACTCCCGGCACGAACCCCGAGGAGCTGATCGCCGCCGCGCACGCCGGGTGTTTCTCGATGGCGTTCTCCGGCAAGCTCGGAGCGGCGAACCTGACCGCCGAGAGCATCGAGACGGATGCGATTCTCACGATGGACAAGCTCGACGCGGGATGGACGGTGACAACGATCCATCTCAACGTGACGGCGAAGGTCAAGGGGGACAACGCCGCGATCGAGAAGGCGGCGAACGATGCCAAGGCGGGATGCCCCATCTCGCGCCTCCTCAACACCAAGATCACGATGGAGCTCAAGATCGCGTAACGCCCATGCAGGACACCGGCATGCGCCTGGCGGACGTCCCGCCCGAACGCCGGTTCGGCAAGTTCGCGTGCACCGGCAAGCTCGGCGCCGGCGCCATGGGCGAGGTCTGGAAGGCCGTCGACACCGAGTTGCGGCGGCTCGTCGCCATCAAACTCCTCAAGGGCGGGGACGACGAGGAGATCGCGCGCTTCAAGCGCGAGGCGCAAGTCGCCGGCAAGCTTTCGCACCCCAACATCGCCGCGATTTATGAAGTCGGCTTCGACAATTCGCGCCACTTCATCGCGATGCAGTTCATCGACGGCCAGACGCTGAAGACGTTTCCGAGGGACGACCGCAGACTCCTCGTCCGCCTCGTTCGGGACGTCGCGCTGGCTCTCGCGTACGCGCACGAGCACGGCGTCGTGCACCGCGATCTCAAGCCCGAGAACATCATGGCGGTGGGACGCGGCGCCATGTCGCACATCTACGTCACCGATTTCGGTCTCGCGCGCGCGGCGGAGGGACGATCGGAGCTCTCGGCGTCGGGACTCGTGGTCGGGACACCCGCCTACATGGCGCCCGAGCAGGCGCGCGGCGAACGCGTGGGCCCCAGCGCCGACGTCTACGCGCTGGGAGCGACGCTCTACGAACTCCTTGCCGACAGTCCACCGTTTCAAGGCGAAAGCATCGTTGCGGTGCTGGCGAAAGTGCAATCCGAGGAGGCGAAACCGCTGACGCGAATCGGTGTCGATCGCGATCTCGCGACGATCGTCGAGAAGTGCCTCGAAAAGGAGCCGCGCCGAAGGTATCCGACGGCGGCCGACCTGGCCCACGACCTCACGCGCTGGCTCGACGGAGAACCGATCTCGGCGCGCCCGGCCTCGATGTGGTACCGCGTCCGCAAGCAGGTTGCGAAGCGTCGCGGCGTCGTCGTCGCGGGGCTGCTCGGCGTGATGGCGGTGATCGTCACGCTCGCGATCGTCGTCCCGCGCATGCAACGCGATCGAGCCCGGGCGGACGAGGAGTCGCAGGCGAAAGTCCGTGCCGAAGCGCTGCAGCGCGCGATGCAGGATCTCAATCGTCACTGGTCGCAAGTCGTCACCGTACGCGAATGGACTCGGCAGCAATTCCGCAAGCCCGAGGACATCCTCGCGGCTTTCACGGCTTCAGAGCGCGAGCTTACGTCCTTCGTCGACGGCCATCCGACGCTGCCGCACGGATGGTACGTGCGCGCGCGCGTGCGCAAGTACCTGAGCGATTTCGACGGCGCGGAGAGCGATCTCCGGAACGCCACCTCCCTCGAAGCGAACTTCGCGCCGGCCTGGGCGCTGCTCGGGAGCATCCTCCTGGAGCGGGCCGAGCTGGCGATCCTCACGACGGTGGACAAGCGCAGCGAGCGACGCGGCATTCCCGAAATCGAGGCGGCGCACGAGGCGCTCCGCCGGGCCCCGAACCCGGACCCGAGCCGCTGGGGCCTCTCGCGGACGCGCGACGACGAAGTGGCGCTCACGGTGGCTGCCGCCCTGCGCGCGGATATCGTGGAGGATGACGAGCGCGCGGCGCGCGCCATCCTCGAAAAGGCGCAGGAGGCGGCGCCTTCGGAAGAGTACTGCCATTACCTCCACTACTACGCCGCGACATCCGAGGAGAAGCTCGAATGGCTCAAGCGCGCGATGCAGATCGCGCCGCACTACCTGCCGCCGCATCTGGATTACGGGAACTTGGCCCTGAATGCGGGGAAGCCTGACCTGGCGCTCGACAGCTTCCTGCGCGCTACGCGGATCAACCCTCGCTACGCGTTCGCGCACAACAACGCGGGCTTCGCACGGGCGAAGATGGGCGACTGGGAAGGCGCAATCGCCGACTACACACGGGCGATCGAGCTGCATCCGAAGCTGGCGCTCGCCTGGTACAACCGAGGAGTCGCTCGCGCAAACAAGCCCGACTCCGCGGGCGCCATCGAGGATTTCGGGCACGCGCTTGAGCTCGATCCGCGCCACGCCGCCGCGTATGCCGACCGTGGCAGCGTGCGGCTGGCCCGGGGCGAGCTGGAGGCGGCCGCGGCGGATCTCGATCGAGCGATCGAACTGAATCCAAAGTCGCGAACGGCCTTCTTCGAGCGCGGCAGGCTGCGCGCGATGCGAGACAATACGACTGGGGCGATCGACGACTATACGCGGGCCATCGCGCTCGATCCGCGCGACGGCGACGCGAACAACAACCGTGGGACGATGTATCACAAGCGGCGGGAATTCAGTCTCGCCATCGAGGACTACACGCGCGCCATCGAGCTCAAACCGTCGGCGAAGCGCTTTGCGAACCGCGCCGGGGCGCGCTCCGACACGGGCGATGGGAGCGGGGCGATCGACGACTGCACGCGCGCGATCGAATTCGACCCCAACTTGCCGGGGATCTACTACACGCGCGGCGATGCGCTGCTGCGGAATCGCGACGCACAGAAGGCGCTGCACGATCTCGACCGTGCAATCCTCCAGACGCCGGACAACCCGAGCGCTCTTCACAGCCGCGGACTCGCGCGGGAGGAAACGGGAGACCTCGACGGTGCGCTGGACGACTACTCGAAAGCTATCGTGCTGCGACCCGATCATTTCGAGACCTACGTCAACCGCTCCGGCATTTGGAGGCAGAAGGGCGACTGGGTGCGCGCGATCGAAGACGCCGAGTCGGGCCTGAAGATCGGCCCGCGCTCCCCCGAACTGTGGGCGTCCCGCGGAGTCGCGCGTTACAACAGCGGCGATCGCGCAGGCGCGGTGGCGGACATGGAGAAGGCGCTGGAGCTGGCGCCCCGGAACTGGCCGCAGCGCGCCGCGCTGCAACAGATCATCGATCAGAGCAAGCAATGAAAGCTGACCGCCTGGCAGCGCTGGTGCTGGGCGCACTTCTCATTGCGTCAGCGGCACTGCTGACGCGCTCGCCCCGATCCGCGTCGAACCTGACGCACTTTCCGGATTCGGTCGAATACGCTGTCGGCGCCGAGCGACTGGCGACGCAGGGGACGTACGACATCGTCGTCGACGGCGAGCGGCGGCCGCCGCGCTATATGCCGTGGTTCTCGCTCCTCTTGACGCCCGCGTACCTCGCCCTGGGTACCGAGCCGGGAAACGGCATCGTCGTGATCACGCTGTTCGCGCTCCTCGGAGTGGCGGCCGCGTGGTGGATCGGCTGGCGTGCGTCCGGTCCTTGGGGCGGGCTGCTCGCCGGGGCTGTCCTGCTCGCCAACACGACATACGTGCGGCTCGGCACGCAGATCATGGCGGATGTGCCTTTGTGCGCGCTGGCGCTTGTCGTATGCGCCGTCTTCGTCGAGAGCGCGGAACTTCGGCCGCGATTGGCGCTGACGGCGGGAGCGCTGATCGCCCTCGCGGCGG
>CAYXVY010000239.1:0-15961 GCA_964468745.1 uncultured Planctomycetales bacterium
GTACAGGCTTCGTCTCCGGAGGCGGCACGTCGGACGTATTGACGACGTCGCGCGGCGTCTCGCGAGGCTTGTCGTCCCCTCGAAGCAGCGCGTTCACGGCAACGATCACCATCACGACCACGATCACCACCGATACGATCAGCGTGGTGCGCGATCCAGCCGGTCGCGGCTCGGCGGGAGCGGATCCGATCAGCGATGCTGAGCAGCCGCGGCAGGTCGCGAGCGTGTCCGGCTCATTCTCGCTCAAGCGATGCCGCGTCCCGCAGCGAGGGCACGTCACGTCGATCTGTTCGAGCGCCCGCAGGAGCGCCGGCCGATCGAGGAACCCCTTCAGGACGATGATGTCGCAGAGCGTCACGGGCCTGGACTGTTCGCGCGCGGCGGTCCAGTCGCTCATGCACGCGGCGATTTGTCGCGAATCGAGCAGCCCCTTCTCCACGAGGAACTGCGCCAGCTTCTCGAGCGGCAAGGCCATGGCGTTTGTACGTCCATTCTATCGACGTCCGGCACAGACCGTCGCTATGATCCGCGTCTCGAAATTACAGAGGTGCGCGCATGGATCTCCTGCTCGAACACACGTACACGCTCAATCCGGACGGCGCCGGCAAAGTCGCCATGCACTGGGAGGGCCCGCTCGCGCCGGACGGCAGCGCTGACGCCAACGGCTTCTTGCGCTCCGAACTCTCGAACGCGCAGGGCGTCGAAGGCTGGGCGCAGGCATCGTGCGCGCCGAAGGACGGACATCTCCACTTCGACGCCATCGCCTACTTCGCTTCGCTCGAGACGCTCAAGTTCCACTGCCAGGGATTCCACACCAACGTGCTCGACTACGGGACGTCGATCGACAAGAAGGGCAATTTGACGGTGGCCGCGCGCGGCCTCCCGCCGGGAACCGCCGAGCCGTCGACGGCGAGCGACGACGAATTGCGCGCCCGCATCGCGGAAGAGCAGGAGAAGTTCCGGCAGCTCCGCGGCTTCATCGGCGAGATGTTCGGCGGGTTGCGCGTGCGATCGACGTTTGTCCTGCCGGGCAGGGTCGGCGCGGTGAAGAACGCGACCAAGGTCGGCGACGCGAGCGTGCGAACGGAGTTCAGCGGCGAGGAGGTCCTCGCGCTGATCGACCGCGTCGTCAGTGATGATGCCTTGATCCTGAAGCTGCTGCGCAGCGGCGGCACCGAAGGTCCGCAGGCTCTGCTCGGACTGCTTGGCGACAAGGGACCCCTCAGCGTGGTCACGAAGGGCAAGCTCGCGCCCGCGTTCGATTACGCGGAAGAGCTGGCGGCCGCGAAGAAGGCGTTCGCCGAAATCATGCAGGATCTCGGCGGCGCCCCCACCGCCGCACCGGGGGTGCAGGAAGGGCCGCCGATGACGAACGTGCGCGTCCTCGGCGTGAAAGTGGTCCGCGAGGCGAACTCGGAACGGGAGCTCAATCCGCTCGGTCAGAACTTCGCCTCGGTCTCGCTCTGCATCGCGGGCGATCTGCCGTCGGCCGCCCTGAGTCTCGACGAGGGGCGCATCGACGCCGTCGTCACCGACGATGGCTCGAACCTCACCCCCGACGACGAATGGAAGCGTCGCATCAGCTTCCCGAAATTGACGAGCGACCGCACGACGGCGTTTTTCGACATCGACCTGCCGGCCGACCGCGAAATCGGCGGCTTCAAGGAGATCCGCGGCGCCCTGTCGTGCGTGATCTCCTCCGGCTCGTCGGACCTGGATCTCGGCTTCGCAACGCTGGAGCCGGGCGCGACGAGCGACAAGCTCGAGGCCTCCCTCCCGCGCGTCGAGCCGTCGGGCGAGAGCGAGACGACTCTTGATCTGCATGTCGCGGTGTCGCGTCAGAACGTCGAGTCCTTCGCCCTGTTCAATGAGGCCGGCGAGCAGATGGAGTCGACGCAGACCGGCTACTCGTCGTCGTCCGAGGAGTCCACGCTGACGTACGTCGTGCGCGGCGAATGGTCGGGCAAGGGCAGGATCGTGCTGCGCGTGGCGACGGAGCTCACCCGCTGCTCGGTGCCATGGTCGATCGAGAATGTCGACGTTCTGGGACGGCCGCGGGGAGGGTCGGCGCCGGCGAAGGTCGAAAAGGCGGGCAAGAAGGCGAAGAAGGGATCGAAGAAGAAATGACGTGGATCAAGACGGTCCCGATGGCGGAGGCGGATCCGAAGCTCGTGAAGGCGATGGAGGCGGTCCAGTCGCTCTATCCCAAGGAATACGCGACGCCGGTGCATCCGACGGGGGACGGCTCATCGACCATCGTGGCCTCGCACACGCTCATCCCGGAGGCGCTGCATCACGCGTTTGCCACGTTTGGCGTGCTGATGTCCCCCGACCTGCCGCTCACGCGCCGGCAGCACGAGATGATCACGACAGTCGTCTCGGCGACGAACCGCTGCACCTACTGAATCGAATCGCACGCGGAGTTCCTGCGTCGGGTGACCCTGGATGAAGGTTTCGTGGCGGCGCTCCAGCGCGACTACACGAAGGCGCCGCTCTCCGTCCAGGACCGGGCGATGCTGGACTATGTGGTGACGCTGACGAAAGACGCGACGAAGGTCCGACAGCAGGATCACGAGCGGCTTCGCGGGGCGGGATTCGACGATCGCGCCATACTGCAAATCACGCTCATCGCGAGCTGGTTCAACTATATCAATCGCGTCGCGGACGCCCTCGGGGTGGGTCGGGAATAATCGCGAATTCGGTTAGACACATCGCCCCCGTTGCGCAACTTGATGTCAGATGAGTTGCTTGGAGGGCTTGTGCTAACGACATCGAAACGGCGGACCGTCCTGATGGTCGGGGCGATCGTGGCTCTGTTCTTCGGCGCCGCGCTGGCGATCGAGACGATTCCGGAGCCCATCGAGCTTCCGGAAGAACCGGCCCCCGGCGGGGACCCCGGCACGCCGCCCCCGCCTCCGCCGTCAACTGAAGTGCCGCCTGAACCCGAGCCGATGCCTGAGCCGATTCCGCTCCCGGAGCCGACGCCGGAGCCCGAGCCGGTACCGGTACCGATCCCGGTTGACGAGGCGATCGTCCCAGATCCGACCGACTTGAAGCAGTATTGCGACGATGGCGTGACCGCCCTCTCTACCGGCGACTACAGTTACGGCGCGAGCGCGTACCTCGAGTGCGCCGTCGGGCCCACGCTGTTTACGATCGAATTCGAAGTTCAGCCGGTGAGCTCGGGCTTTACCGGCGTCGGTCATTACACGATGTCCGGCACGGGAACCGTGAAATTGCAGGCGACGGGTCTCACGCACGGATTCCAGTATCACTGGCAGGTGCGCGTGAAGGACGGGGCCGGCGTTGCGAGCCTGTGGGTCGCTTACGGCGGCAACGCCGAGACGTCGGCCGACTACATCTGCGGCAATCCGCCAAACCAGTCGCCGCTGGCGACGAACCCCGCGCAGTACCACAACGGCGCGACGGCGGACATTCCGACGGGAGGCGATACGTCGAACGAGACGGTCCATCTGAGCGCCGTGCTCTCCGATCCCGAAAACGACGCGTGCCGCCTTGAGATCGAAGTGCGTCCGATCGGTGTCGGGCTGACGGGCGACGCGACGGCGACGAGCGCATACGTGCCGAGCGGGCTGCGGCAGACGATCATCGTCACGCTCGTGCCGGGCGGGCATCACTGGGCCTATCGCGCGTGCGACGCCAACGGGAACGTCTCGAACTGGATTTCCTTCGGCGCCAACTCCGAGGCGCAAGTCGACTTTTCGATCGTTCTGCCCGTGGCGTCGACGGGTCGGACGCCGGTGAAGAACTCTTGCGGGAATGCCGCGACGGGATCGATATCGACGGCGGCCCTCGCGCTGGTCGCCACGATCGCACTCGCGCTCGCGGTACGCCGCGCGTAAACCGAATCGGCCCTCCGATCGAGCCCCCGGCCGTTGTCGCCGGGCGCTCGATCATTTCTTGAGACGTGCGCGCAGGCCCCTCCTGCCCCGTCGGCGTGCTACAATTCCGTCAGCATGAGACGGATCTTGAGCGGCGCGACGGGGGTCACCTTGGCCTCACTTCTGGTTTTCGCGGGCGCCGCGACGCACGCGCAAGACAAGAAGAAGCCGCCGGAGAAGGACAAGAAGTCGGCGCCGGACAAGAACATGGCGCTCGTGAAGGGGAAGGTCACATTCAAGGGGGACCCGATCCCGAAGCAGAAGTGCGAGAACGTGGCGAACCAGCCGGAGTGCGCGCCGGATCGGCGGACGTATCTGACGCAGCGCGAGCTGGTCGATCCGACCACGCGGGGCATCGCGAACGTGTTTATCTATTTCCGGGGTCCGCCCGAGGGGATGAAGTTCGGCCCTCCCAAGAAGTCGCACGTCGTCGCGCAGAAGACCTGACTGTTTCTGCCGCGGGTGTCGGGCATGCTGCTCGGCAACAAGCTGGAAGTGCACAACAACGATCCGTACGTGCACAACGTGATCATGAAGGGGACGTCCGGATTCAATAAGGACTACCACCAGGCGCCGGGGGCCAAGGACACGTTCGTGATGGAGAATCGCGAGGACCCGCTCAAGATCGCCTGCGTGATCCACCCCTGGATGGAGGGGTACATCTGGGTGATGCTGCACGACATCTTCGCGGTGACGGACAAAGAGGGAACGTTCACGCTTCCCCAAGTGGTGCCGGGCGATTACGACGTGATGGCGTGGCACGAGATGTACGGCGAGGCGGAGTGCCAGAAGGTGACGCTGGCCGCTGGGGACGTGAAGGCGCTGGAATTCACGTTCGAGAAGAAGTCGAGGTAGCGCCGCCGGGCCGGGAAGAGCCTGAGGAGCTCCAGGGGAGCGCCCACATCAGTCGTCAAAGTGGCTCATCCAGGCCAGGAACAGGGCGAGCTGAGCGTACGACGCCGGCGTCCGCCGGTGGAAATCGACATTGAGAGCTTCCCCGCGCCATTTCCGCTGCCGGAAATGGACATTGAACGCTTCCTCGAGCCATTTCTCGACTCCGACAAGGCGCGTCATCCGTTCACTGTGTTTAGTCACGCTGTATCTGTTAGTCCCGATCGCAAACGGGCCGGAAAAACGGTCGCAGATTAGAAGGAAGTGCGGAACGTCTGTGGACGGGCCGCCCGGGAGACGGATGCATCGCGCAGGAACGATGCCGTCAGCGAGCGGCGGCTGGCCTGCCCGGCCGTAGCTCGCGTCTGCGAGATGTCCGCCTTCGCTCCTCCGGAGCTACGGCGAGACAGCCTTCGCTCAGGCTTCGCTTCGGTCAGCGAGCGAAGGCTGGTACCCCCGAGTTGACGGTTCTAGTACCGCGGTGGTTGAGAGCACGCGTGACAGGCACTCAAGCGTGAACGCACGTTATACTGGCGCAATGAATCGAACTGCTTCCGAATGCATGAGACTCGCACGCCGCCTCGAGAATCATCCGTGCAATCGGGACGGCGCCTCCAAGACATGGGTTGTTCGTCTCATGCGCCGCATCGACAAGCTCTTCCGTTCTGCGCGCAAGCTACATGGATCCGTACGTTAGGGTCTGCCGGGACCTCGGTCGTGCTGGAGTTCGTCATCTGATCGTCGGGGCCTTCGGCGTCAATCTCTATGCTCGGGACGCGGGGCAAGTGATTACGACGGCGGATATCGATCTCCTCATACCTGCCGAGCTGACGTCCCTCGTGAAAGCGCTGAAGACGCTTCACCGCCTCGGATTCAAACTGGAAGCGGGCGGAGAACCCCTGCCCGATCTTGATCCGGTCGTACTCAAGGGAGTCCTTCGATCCCGGGCGAACGTCCGCGCATTTCGCAAGGGGGCGCAAGTCGACTTGGCGCTGAAGATCGCGGGGGGACAATTCGGGACTTTCTGGAAGCACCGTCGCAGGTTCCATGTCGACGGAGTGCAACTTCAGGTCGGTTCGCTGGCAGATCTCATCCGATCCAAGCAAAGGGCCGGACGAGCAAAGGACCGGCTGTTCCTGGAGGCATTCCGATCTGTCCTGAAGGATTTGCTTCAGCGGGAATCCCATTGCAGCGCGAAAGCATGAAGCGGCGACGAATGGTACCCCCGAGTTGACGGTTTTAGAACCTCGGTGGTGGCCTGCCTTGTAGCCCACTAGCTCCTCCGATTGGGATGCACCGTTGGCTGCAACGAGGGTTATTCTATTGTTGCAACGTCCCGCCTTGCGTTATCGTAATTGGGGCCCGGACGGGGGCGGGCGGTCTCCCTCGGCGCGCACGGCCGATATCGCAACGCGGGGCGGGATTCGTGACTCGCGGTGAAGACTTTCCACGAAAGGATCAATCCTTGAGTGGCTCCCCCTCAAGCATTCAGATGGACGCCTGCCGGAGGAGGACGATGGGCATCCGCCTCGCCGCTCTCGTTGCCCTCGCCGCGTGCCCTGCGCTGTCCGGCCGGGCCCAGGAGAAAAGGGACGCGCCCGTCGCCGACTTCACTCTCGCCGACGCGGGGGGGACGAAACACGCGCTGCAAGACCTCAAGGGCGCGAAGGCGGTGGTCCTGGTCTTCCTGGGCACGGAATGCCCGATGGCCAATCAGTACGTTCACCGGCTCCTCGACCTCCACAAAGCGTACTCCGGTCGCGGCGTCGCGTTCCTGGCGGTCAATCCGAACGGCCTCGAATCGGCGGAGGACGTCGCCAAGCACGCGAAGGAGGCCGGCCTCCCTTTCCCCGTCCTGCTCGATCCCGAGCAGAAGGTCGCGGACGCGCTCAAGGTCTCCATCATCCCGACGGCGATCGTGCTCGATTCGTCCCTCTGCCTGCGCTACCGGGGCCGCATCGACGACCACAAGAGCGAGGACCGCGTCCGGAGTCGCTACCTCAGCGACGCGATCGCCGCGCTTCTCGACGCGCGCCCGATCGCCACCGCGGAGACGGAGCCCGTGGGCTGCCAGATTCAGCGCCGAGTCGAGGAAGCCAGGGACGCCGGCGTCACCTACGCCTCGCACGTAGCGAAGATCCTGAATGAGCGCTGCGTCGCGTGTCACCGACCCGGCCAGACCGCCCCGTTCTCGCTGGCCACGTACGAGCAGGCGCGCCGCTGGTCGGCCAACATCGCGCGCGTCTCCCAGGCGCGCACGATGCCGCCGTGGAAGCCGGTCAACGAAGGGATGTTCCGAGGGGAACGCCGTCTCACGAAGGACGAGATTGATGTGCTCACGCGGTGGGCCGCGGCCGGCGCGCCGATGGGCGATCCGGCCAAGGTGCCGCCGGCGACCCAGTTCCCGGTCGGCTGGCCGCTGGGTCAGCCCGATCTGATTCTCGAGCCCGACCAGGACTACGAGCTGGAGCCCTCGGACAGCGACGAGTACCGTTGTTTCGTACTCGACCCCAAGCTCACGGAGGACCGGTACGTGGCGGCCGTGGACTTCCGGGCCGGAAACGCGCGTGTCGTGCATCACGCCGTCATGTACGTCGATCACAAGCGGCTCTCGCTCGTGCTGGACGAGCAGGATCCCAAGCTGGGCTTCTCCAGCAAGGGCACAGGGCCCACGATGTTCGATCCGCTCGGCGACCTCGGCGGCGGATGGATCCCGGGAATGTCCCCCACGGTGCTTCCCGACGGGACCGGCTACCTCGTCCCGCGCGGCAGCCGCATCGTGATGGAAATCCACTACCACAAGAACGGGCGTCGCGAGAAGGACCGATCCACGGTCGGCCTCTATTTCGCGAAGAAGGCGGTTCTCAAGAGCGTTCAGAAGCTCTACATCTCGAACCAGCAGTTCGAGATTCCCGCGGGCGCGAAGCGGGTGAGGGTCACAGCGGGCATTTCGGACGTGCCGGCGGATCTCCACATGCTCTATATCATCCCGCACATGCATCTCATCGGGCGCGAGATCAAGGTGCGGGTGTTCCTGCCGGACCGCACGGAGCAGGTCCTCGTCCACATCACCGACTGGGATTTCTACCGGCACGAGGCGTACTATTTCAAGGAACCCGTCGCGCTTCCGAAAGGGTCGCGGCTCCTCGTCGAGGGCTGGTACGACAACTCGGCGGACAATCCCAACAACCCGCACAACCCGCCCAAGATCGTCAGGACAGGTAGCGAGACCACGGACGAGATGCTGGGCGCGTACATCGCGTGGACGAGTGATCAGGATTGAGCGACCGCGATGACGATCAAGGAAGTGATCTGCAAGCTGCTCGATCGTCCGCCCGACGACGCAGGCGTCGAGGACGTCCAACGTTCGATCTGCAGTCACACCACGAAATCACGGATCGATCCAGCAGATTGACGGATCGGGGCCCGTCTGTAGAATCCGTGGCATGGATACGGATTCGAGGCCATCTCCGGAACAGCCCGCGGCTGACGGCGGGCCCCCGGCCGGGACGAAAGCAGGCATCGTCGCCGGATGCGGACTGGGCGTGCTCTCGCTGCTCTGCCTCGTGGGCATGGGCGTTGCAGCGGCGACCATGCGCGAAAGCGATTCCGTAACGGCGTCCTACCTATTGGTACCGTTCGTGCCGGTCGGGCTTGTGGCGGTGGTGGCCGCATTCGTCACGCGCAAGAAATCGACGGGGGCTGCGGTCGGCGTGCCGCTCGGCTGCGGCTGCCTCACATGGATCTTCGGGCTGGTCGCGATGATCGTCTTCTTCCAGCTCATCTGGCCGTCGCTCTGACCTTTTGCGAAACTGCGTCAAGGAGTGGTTCGACTCGCTTGAACGTCCGGCCACTGATGCGGAAGCCTCAACCGGGGTACTCGTACTGAGCGAGTCCCATTGGCGCGCAAAGCGCGCCAATGGACGAGTCGAGTGGTACCCCGACCGCTACACTGCGCGCTTCTCTAACCTGTTGGGCCACAAGGGCGAAGTCCGAACGCTCGACCTCGAAAACCCCTACTTCCTCGAGTGGCGGAAAAAGAACCTAAACCTCGCGTGGGGCGAGCGCCCTGCCGCGCTGGCCGGCACCATGCCGCTCACGGCCCGGCAGCTCGCCGCCTACCGGAAGCACGCCTCGCGGGTCTCGCCCTTGGAGATCGCGCGCCGATACCAGGCTGAAGTCGATCGACCCGGACTCCGGACGAAGATCCAGGCGGCGCAGCGGCTCGGGATTTCCTACGTCCGGATGCTGCAGGCGCTGAGCCTCCTCAAGCTCGACCGGCGCGTCATCGAGTTCCTCGACGCGCACTACAGCGAGCCGATCATTGCCGCAGCCTTCAGCGAGAAGCGACTGCGCGTCATGCTGACGACGGCCGGGCCCGATGAGCAGTGGCCGAAGTTCCAGGCCATGCTGGAAGAAGTCCGGTCGAAGCCGAGCGTGTGGGGCGCGATTGAGGAGCGGCGCGCCGAGAAACATTAGGCGGTATCGTTCTTTCTCAATCCGGAGAGCGACAGGGCTGCGCCCTGGGTGGCGGGGAGTTCATCCGGCGCGGCGAGGTCGGGGCCGCAGGCGCGGCGCGGGCGAGCGGGACTGAGGCGGGATCGTCTCTTGACCGATCGTCCGTGCCGCGGCGACCCCGCGAGGGGTCGGACTCGCGAAGCGAGTCTAGGCCCCGACCTTCCCGCGCCCGTCCTAATTTCCATTTCATCCCTTTCCCTTTCCCTTTCCCTTTTCCCCACCCAACCAGCCGACTCCCGAAGCGCATCGACCGTCACCACGTCGATGAGGTTTCGGGACGCCGGCGGGCGCAGTCACGCCGCTCGAACGGCGGCCCGATGGATGCACCTGGGCCGCCCGGAGACCTCTCGTCCGGGCTCCGCAAGAAAGCGGGATCGCGCGTGGTCCCGAGGGCGACGAGCGTGCAGGAAACGGCGGGGACTGCCGTCTCCTGCACGGGGTTTTGCGGCGCTCGCCCAGTCGAAAGCGCCGTCTTGATGAGAGTTCGGTGCGCGGTCACCGAATTCGGCTCTGAACACCGACGAAATCGCGCGAAAAACGATGGGTGCGTCCGGTGGTGGCGGTGGGCGACAGTCTAGCTAGAGAGGAGGGAGCCGATGAGCGGGTTGAGCGCGATGAAAGAGGAGTTGCATCAACGGTTGTGGTCGGCGCAGGAGCGCTGGTTCGCGCTGCAGGGGACTGGGGTCGGGAAGCACGATCTCAAGATGGCGGGCCTGCGCGAGCACGGCGACGCGTACCACGCGACGCGCCGCCTGCTCTTCTGGGGCAAGACGCGCGTCGACTACGAGCGCGTGCTGAAACGGTTTGTCGAGTTCTGCCACGAACGCGGGCGGGAGCGCAACGCCGACATCGACAAGCGCAACATGCGGGACTACATCGAGCACCTCATCGACCGCGGCGCGACCGCGTCGTATCTCGACAAGGTCAAGAGCGCCATCGTGAAGTTCGGCGCGGCCTACGGCAAGTACGAGAGTTTCAAGGCAGCGGGGCGCAAGATCGCAGCCAATATCCGCGAGCGTGTTGCCGCCCGCACCACCGCCGGCCCGTCGCACCAGCGCCTGACGCCCGAAGTTGCGCAGCGCGCACTGGATCGCCTGCGCGAGTTGGACGACCGCTTCGAGATCAAGACCGGCCTGCCGCGCGGCTACCATCTTGCTGCCGAGCTCCAATCCCGCTGCGGGCTGCGCGCCTTCGAGGCGACGGAACGCATGACGCTGGACCGAATCGTCGGCTGCGACGTCCGGGGCAAGGGCGGGCGGGAGCGCGGCCTTCCAATCCCGCAGGATCTGCTTGACCGTCTGCACGAGTTCTTCGCAGCGACGGGCGCCTCATGCCTCGCGCCCAGGCGCGCCTACGAGACCGCCATCGGCCGCGCGGTTCGCGCCGTGGGCGGCCGGGCCACCGGCACCCACGCCCGCCGCCGCCTGTGGGCGGACGACTTCAAGAACGCTCGCTATCGGGACTACTTGTCGCAGGGACTCGCGTCTGCCGTTTCCTCGGAGCGAGCGCTGGCCGACACGCTGGAAGCGCTGGGGCACGGGCGCGATCGTCGAGAACTTCGGCGCGCGTATCTGCGGTGACCGCTCCCCGCTTCGTCGGGTATGCCCGCAATCACGCGACAGCAACGGCCACCGCAGCATAAGTGCTAATCCGGGACTTCGATGATGGCGTTACTCCCGCATTCGCCGGAGGCTGGCACGCGAAACTTGGCGTCAGGATTGTCGATTGGCTCAACGATCATTGCCTCCCGTATGCGACGAATGCCGACACGATACCGCGACCTATCCCGGAATTGCCTATCTGCGGGAGCGATAACGCTGACGCGAAGCTCGGACGCAAGATCCAGGTCGCCCGGTTCCCCCCCCACAATGCGTAGGACTTTAAATCTGCAGTGATGATACGTCATGCTATGAAACTCTCGAGGAGGGGCATGACTGATCAGGAGCCCTTCGAAACAGAAGAGTGCACCAGCAGTCTCACGTTCCCACTCGGCAGTGGTCGGAGATGGCGTCCCTATACTTGGAGGCGCACCGCAGGCCGCAGCAATCGCCACTAACGGAGTGCACGTCAGCCCAAGAAGCAGTCTAGTCAATGGGAATCACCTTAGTCACCTCGCCTTTGGCATTGACTTCTATCTTAGCGTACCAAACACCCCCCAACTTGATGACGGTGGTATTGACTTGCGCGATGTCCCAGAACTCGGCCCGCAGCTCGCGTGAATCTGGGTCACGATACCGGATCACGGCGTAGTCGCGTATCTGCAGTGCTTGAGCAAAGCCGAAGCCCTTGATGACGAGCTCCTTTAGTCCTGGCGCAGCATCAATCGGATGGGCTTCCAGGACTTTGAAGGAAATCTTCGGATCCAGTCTCTTACGGTATGCGTTTTCGGCTCCGAAGCCGGCTTGATAGTGGATGCGAACCCAGATCTTTCCTCCGTCCGCTTCCAAATTGCCCTTATCGATGTCGAGTTGGTGTTGTGCTCGCTGCTCCTTCGTGAGCGTCCACCACTTCTCCTCACTCGCGAGCACAGATCGCTCTTTCAGCTCGTGGGCCAGATACTGACGAGCCGTCATTCGCCATGGAATGCTGGCACTTCCAAGCTTGTCGAGATCTCGCAAGTCGTCAAAGTCGATGATGGCTGATTTGAACTGTGCACCGAAGAACCCCTTTTTCGGATCTCCGAACACGGGAAAAATGCGGACCTTATCTGGACAATTGATGGCTTCCTCTAGGCTGGGGAAAAACGCTGCCTGCTCCGCGTTCTTCTCCTTGACCACGTCTTTCTTTATCAGCACACGCCATTCCGTCAACGGGCGCTCAAAAATATCATCGTGCTCCCGGTCCTTCACCTTCTCGAGATGCAAAGCCGTGCCTGCATACTCCTCCAGTCGTTCGCGGGTCTTCTTCGCGATGGCTTCGTCCGTGGCAAAGATCCGCAGTCCCGGCTGGGGTTCGCGCTTCTTCGGGGGAGAGTCCTGGATAAACGAGTCGGGCAACGCGACAGAGGCACGCAGTATGTTTCCGGACGGTACCTGAACGAACTGAATCCGCGTCGCTGGAGTCGGCCCAATGACCCAACTATCTGGCTTACTGGTCACCGCAGCGAGCTTGCCGCTTCGAAGCACATAGAACCTGTGAGAGATGTCCACTCCAGCGGGATGAAGTGGTGGCGGTTCGGCTGCCTGCTCGAGGTATGGACGCGCCCTTCCACATTCGTCGAGCACCGCATAGCTTGCGGTCAGTTTCTCCGGATGCGATAGATGTGTTGGGACGCGCACCTCGATTTGAAAGATGTGCTTCATCTCGGGCGCGAGAGGATTGACCGCAATTACCGGGGTCAATTCATTCGCAGGATTGTCAGCACTTACGAGGCGCACTTCGGGGGCACCCACCGCAAATACCTCCATTGGCGGTGCGCCCGCAACGTCAGGCTCGCATCCAATCAGCCAAGGACCTATGCCAACAGGAATGAAGCGCACTTCTGTTGGTGGCAGCACACGGATTCCGCCATGGCCGTCAGGAATCGCGGGAAGCCCTGCCGTATCGAATTTTCCATCGCCTGTTACGAGGGAAAAGTGCATGGGAGCGGGAAGTACACGGAATGCCTTCTCCAGCTTTTCCCCCGGAACACCAATTTGTCCCTGCCCGGTCAGCGCTGCGCCGGCCGTGACGATGTCAATGATGGGCGCCTTCGTTCTTACCTCAACCTTGGCGGAGATCGTCTCCTTAGTCATCACCGCTTTCTTGGCAGCGCTCGTGAATCGCGGAGCGGCGAATTTCATATCGAAGCTCCGTGGCGTTGCCCCGAGATCGACGACGAAGGCGAAGGCAGCTTCGCCGTTCACGTCCGTCAGCCCTTTCTCGGGAATGAAGTAGCCCCAGTGGCCGGGTGTAGACACCGTCGGTACTACTTCCTCGCCGACGATGGCTTTCTCACGAGGCCCGGTAAGTTTGACCTTAATGAGCCTGCGGAGCGCACTCCCGATGGGTGCCGCTAGGCTCCCTGATCCGACGCGCTTCAGTTTGGCTTCCACAGTGGTGAACCGCAGTTGCGGTGCAGGTGCCTCGGGATTCGTACTGAGGCTCAGCTCAATGACATTCACGCCCACGACTTCCCCGAAGACGTACTTGAATCGAGCAATCCCTTCAGCTCCGGTCACAAAACCATCACTTTTGACAAGACGGCCTCCACCCTCGAGAATGCGGTAGCTGATCCCAAGACCAGCGCCAGCGCCGCCACCTGGCATGATCGCCTTGACCACGACTTCCTTCTCTGCACAACTGCCGGCGACCCCGTCCATCCCGCCCGAGTAGTCGCCTATCAGCACGATGCTTGCGCGCGACGCGCCATCCGACGGCGCATCGTCCCCACCCCCTAGTTCAGATGCGTCCTCTGGAAGAGGGGTTGTGGGCGCCGGAACAAGTTCTCCAGACTCGTTGAGCATTACTGTATCTGTTGCGGGCAGGCCAGGGGTTCCAGGCTGCAAACGACTGATATCGAGCTGCAGGCCGGAGAAGAAGATGGGCTGTGCCGCCTCACCGCTCGGCGTGACGGGCGCACCAGGCGCCGCAGGCGCGGGCATCGGACTCACCGGCGGGACGGAGTCGGACGGCAGCCGACTCGTGTCGACCGTCAAGTCCGAGAAAAAGAAGGGCTTCGTCTTGTCGTCCATGGCGTGTCCTATCCTGAGAAATCGCCCGTCACAATATCGTGGCCGTCGACGTTCTGGGTCGCCTGAGCGGCGTCCGCAGAGCCATTCGGATCGATGCTCATGTCGAGCATCGTCCATCCGCCAGCGGGTACCGGCGAAGGCTCGACGGGCGGCGGCGGCTCGATCGGTTCAGGCGCGGGCAGGACGGGGAACGGCTCGCCCATCAACTCATCGTCCGGAGGCGGGTAGTAGCCGTCCTCGGGCGGGGGCATGACGATCGGCGGCAGCGGTGTCGGGATGACCGGCGGCGGCATCTTCCCTGGCGGGAAGGGCGGCTTCTTGCCGGGCGGCGGAGGCGTGGGAGCGGCCTTGCCGTAGTCCGGATGCCCCGGCGACGTGTACGGGATGAACTTGAACCCCGACGTGGTGTTCGGATCGACGCTGGCATTCACCAAGTTCGTGTGCTCGGGACTGCCCTCGAAGATCGCCGTCCCGAAAATCGTCGGCCCCAGCTTCGTGCCGGAAATGACCCCCTTCGCGTCGAGGTACTTGTCGAACTTGCTGCGGATCCCGACGAGATTGACGCGCGACACGACGATGTCGCTGGGCTTGGTGTGGCAGCAGCAAAGCAGCGGCTCGGCGCCATCCACCGTCTCAGCGAGAGTTCCGTCCTCGAGCCACCAGAGGTAGCGATTCGCGGACATGTCGTGCGTGTGATAGCGCGCCGAGAATTCAGGACGCGCGCAGGGCAATGCCATAGATCACCTCACAGAATCGAAATCCGCTTCGAAATCTTCGGGTCGTAGTCTTTCGTCTGGCAGTCGACACCCGCCTGCGCGAGCATCACGGGCGGGCGCTGGACGGGACGGTTCTGGCGGAGCACTTGCATCTGCGAGAACTCACGGACGGGCTTCGCCCCCGTGCAGTCTTTCGCGCCGCTGGCGCACCCTTCGCAGCAGGCCATGCAATTCCTCCTTAACTTCCGCTTCCCGACCGCTGGGTCGGGATTGCGGCCGAAACGACGCGCACGGTGCTCTGTGTCGCCGGGGGTGGCACATGCGCGAACGTGATCGCGACGTCGTAGACATTCCAGGTCGAGTTGTTGATCACGCCGCCTCGTCCCGCCAGAAGTGCGAGTCCCTGGCCGGCGCGCAGCACGATCCCCGCCCCGCCCGTGCGCGCTTCGTACACGGCATAGGCCGAAAGCGACGGACTGCGGCCCTGGCCGACGTTCACGAGCTGGAAGTCCATCAGCCGCGTACGCAGCGCGCCCGCCTGCTGTTGCGCCGCGATCGACATCCCTGCGGCGCCGTGCGTGATCGACCAGTCGTACGGCACGCCGCGATCCTCGCCCACGAGGTCAGCGAGGAACGGACCGCGCAGGCAGGCGATGGAGGCGGGGAGCGCCACCGCGCCGGAATCGTGGGCTGCGGGCGTGACCGCTTCGCCCCCGAGCGCGTCGTCGATGAGCGCGAGCCGGAACGTCCCGATCTCCGCTTCCATCCGCTCGGGATACTCGATGATCGCGACCTCGAGGACGACCCCGGAACCCGAGGCGTTCACCAGGGCGAATCTTGCCATATCCACCTGCGGCGACGACGCCACGAACTCCGACGTTGGAATCGAATACGTAGCGCCGGTGGAGGCGTTGCGGATCCGCACCTCGAGTCCCTCGACGTGCGCCTTGCCGACGGTCGCCAGTCCGACGGCGATTCCCTCGCCCTCTCGAAGAACGACCTTCTGGACGTCGGCGTCGCCGTGGACGCCGAGGAGGCGCGAAGGCACGAACTGCCACCCCGCACGCTGATGCCCGTGCGCCCGCGCCGCGACCATCGCGCCCGCGACCGTCGAGCGCAACGTTGGAGTGTCGGCGAGCTGGCGCAGGACCGACGTGATCGTGATCGACGACGGCTCGCGCACGATTGAGACCTGCGCTGGCAGATCGCCGTCGCTCGTATCGTGCTTGACCGGAGTGATCGCTGCGCCGCCCGATGCCGC
>CAYXVY010000240.1:0-5546 GCA_964468745.1 uncultured Planctomycetales bacterium
GTCGATCCGCTTGCGGTCGCACGGAAAGAGAATGATGAGAGACGCGTGGACGCGGCGGTAGGCGTCGACCCACTCCTCCCGTTCCACCCTCTCCGTGGACCGCGCTTCCGCGGCCTGGATGACCGCCTTCTGGACCGCGGCCATACCCTTCTGGAGTTGCGCCCGGCACTGGCCGAGGATCGAGAGGAACTTCCGGATCGGGGTCGCATGCGTATCCCGCGCCAGCTGGGCTTCGATGAGGCTGGCTTTGGTCACCCGGCGTGCCGGAGTGATCTTCGAATGCGCGGTGCGCCCCTTCGGGAAGTACCGGCGATACGTCGCACTCCGGCGGTTCAGGTGGACATGGACGCGCAGGGTGTATTCGAAGCGTGAAACGGCGTCGATGAGCCCCTGATCGGCGAGATTGCGCACGATTACGGCTTTGGCGAGATGCTGCGCCGCGTCGCCCGACTGTGAAGCGGCCCGCTCGAGACTCCGCTGGGCGCTTTCGAACGCCGAAACGAGATGAAGGGTCCCCGGACCCCCGCTCAATCGCGCGAGCAACGGGGCGCCGTAGTTCCGGATCAGCGTCTTGGCCGATCGACGTGTCTGAGGGGTGAACATGCGGGGCATTTCCGAGTGGAGCAACCGCGGCGGGGGACACGGTCCCGCCACTTTCACAGGTGAAAGTGAGGGGGACGATCTCCGATCCGCGACTTTCAGATGTTAACGCACGTTACCGAAGTCCCTGCAAGGCATTTTCAGCGTGCGAGACAGTGCAAAGGGCTTCGCGAATGGCGTCGTGCGGCGCGAAAACGGCCATTCCGATCTCCCGCCAGCGGTTGTTGCGTCCCGCGACGACGCGACCGAGTTCCCGCGCCGTGGTGTTTCGTCCGAAAACGGCTTGCCCGAGTTCCCGCGCACTACTGGCGCATGCGTAAACGGCGCAACCGGAGTTCGGAAGTGTGCGTTGACAATCTCATGAGTCCCGCGCGCCGACCCAGAGCCCGTCCCCCAGTGGGACGATCACCGAGTGGAACCCCTTCTCCGCCGCCATGATCTCGTTGAAGCGGCGCACGGCGGGAGTCTCGCGGTCCTTCGGCTTCTTCGCCAGCAGCTCCCCGAAGGCGAAGGCGTTGTCGCACATGATCAGGCCGTTCGAGCGCAGGATGCGCTTCGCGTGCTTCAGGTAGTCGGGATACCCACCCTTGTCCGCATCGAGAAACATCGCGTCGGCGCTCTCGCGGGAGATCGACGCGAGCACCTTCTTCGCGTCGCCGCGCAGCACCTTCACCTTGCCGGCGACATCCGACTTGGCGACCCACTCCTCTGTGAAGTCGGCGAACTGTTCGTTGAGCTCGATCGTCCACACGTGGCCGCCCGGGCGCAGCGCGCGCGCCATAGCGATCGCGGAATAGCCCGCCAGGGTGCCGACTTCGACCACCTCACGCGCCCCGATGAGCTTGAGGAGGATCTGCATGAAGCTGGCCTGCGCGGGGCCGATCCAGATCGGCGGAATCCCCGCCTTGCGCGCCGCCTTCTTGAGGTCCGAGAGGAACCGGTCTTCCGGCTGCGTGCGCTTTCCGATGTAATCGAAGTGCTCCTGGGTGACGACCGAATCGCGTTCGCTCATAGGTCGAATTCCATTCCTTCGCGTGCGACGTCCGCCGTGCCGTCGACGAGCGCGGGGTTCGAGTGGTTGAGGTGAATGAACCAGAGCTTGGCGCGCGTGCCGGCGACGAGCGCGCGGGTTTCCGTCATGAGGGGATGCGGCACCTTGGAGAGGTCGCGATGCGGGAGTTCATCGAGCGACGCGAACGTCGCGTCGAGGAACGCCAGGTCGACCGTGTCGCAGAGCTCCCGGATCGAGCGGTCCCACTTCTCCCATTTGTCGATGTCGGGGATGAAGACCGCCTTCGCGCGCGGGCCTTCGATGAGATAACCGACCGTGTCGGTAAATTCGTCGCGGTGCGGGACGGTGAACGCGGTCACGCGGACGCCTCCCGGCAGCTCGACGGGCTTGTCGAGCGGGCGAAGGGCGATGCGCTTGTCGGAGACAAGCAGGCTCCAGGGGCCGTTCTTCGATAGGTAGTCGGCCATGCGCGCCGTTCCGTAGACGGGGACGTCGTTCGCTCCCATCGTCTCCTTGCCGAGGAACATCAGGCCGGTGTAGTGCCCGATGTGTCCGTGCGTGAGGAAGA
This sequence comes from uncultured Planctomycetales bacterium, assembly GCA_964468745.1. Lineage (GTDB taxonomy): Bacteria > Planctomycetota > MHYJ01 > MHYJ01 > JACPRB01 > JACPRB01. Next base: position 2,181 of record CAYXVY010000240.1, read on the forward strand.
TGCCGGTGGGGGCCTTGCCGCCCGTGAGCGCGTGCACCTGGGCGGGGAAGTCCGGGGTCGCGTCGAAGAGGTACGTGTCGCCGGTCGCGCGATTGATGAGCCCGAGGCAGGCGACTTTCTCCGCACGACGCTTGCCGGTGCGAGCGTCGGTGCACGGCGGCTTCGTGCAGCCGAGGTGCGGCATTCCGCCGTCCTGGGCGATGCCGAGGACCACCAGTTTCCATCCGCTTGCAGGCATGGGTGAGGGTGCGGCACATGCGGCCAGGAACAGCAGCGGCAGGTATCGCACGGGCGCGAATGATATCACGAACCGCCTGTGGTGAGCGAGCCGCGGGCGAGTCGAACCACTCTTGATCCAGCCTGTTCGAGCCGATAGGATTTCGACGCCGACGGAATCGCGCGTCGCATGCCGCGTGCTGCATGCGGGCTTCAGTGCTGCGGTTATACCCCGCTGCGCGTTCTACCGACCGGCCTTGGAGAGCAACTCATGATCTCTGCTGCAAGCGTGTGGGATCGCCTCGAACGTCATTTGCCCGTGGTCCAGTCGCCCAGCCAGTACATAGGCGGCGAGTGGAACTCCGTCCGCAAGAACTGGAGCGACGTCGACGTCCACGTCGCGATCGCCTTCCACGACTGCTACAAGATCGGGATGGCGCATCTCGGCATCCAGATCTTCTACGGGATGCTCAACGCGCGCCCGGACACTCTGTGCGAGCGGACGTTCGCGCCGTGGCCGGATCTCGAGGATCGGATGCGCAAAGACGGGATCCCGCTCTTCACCGTCGACAGTCACCGGCCGGTCCGCGACTTTGACATCGTCGGCATCAGCCTGCAGAGCGAGCTCGGCTACACGAACGTCATCAACATGCTGGAGCTCGCGGGGATCCCGCTCTGGGCGGCCGAGCGTGGCGAGGGGGATCCGATCGTGCTGGCCGGCGGCGTCAACGCGTCGTACCCGGGCGCCGTCGAGGAGTTCTTCGACGTGCTCATCCTGGGGGACGGCGAAGACGCCATGCCCGCGATGATCGACCTGCTCAAGGAAGTGCGCCAGGGCGGGTGGGATCGCAAGGCGTATCTCAAGCTCTGTTCGCAACGGATTCCCGGCGCGTATGTGCCGTCGCTCTACGACTGCGAGTACGCAAGCGATGGTCGACTCCTGAAGTTCACGCCCCGCGACGGGGCGCCCGCGATCATCAGGAAGGCGACGGTCGGCTCGCTCGCCGATGCCTACTACCCGACGCGGCCGATTGTGCCGTTCGCTGAAGTCGTGCACGACCGCATCAACGTCGAGATCATGCGCGGCTGTCCGCATCGCTGCAAGTTCTGCCACGCGGTGAGCTTCAAGAACAAGTTGCGCTTCCGGCCGGTCGATCTGCTTGTCGAGCAGGCCGAGCGCTGCTACGAAGCGACGGGGTATGACGAGATCGCGCTGTCGTCCCTCTCGAGCGGCGATTATCCGCAGATCCACGAGCTGATGACGCGGCTCAATGCCCGCTTCAAGGCGCGGCGCGTCAGCGTGTCGCTGCCGTCGCTCCGCGTCGACGACAAGCTGGCGGAGCTGCCGGCGCTGATGAAGAGCGTGCGCAAGAGCGGCTTCACGGTCGCGCCCGAGGGCGGGACGGAGGCGCTGCGCCGGATCATCCGCAAACCGATCCGCGACGAGGATCTCTTCGCGACGGCGCGCGCGGCCTTCAAGGAGGGGTGGAATCATCTCAAGCTGTACTACATGATCGGACTGCCGGCGGAGACGGATGAGGATCTGCGCGGGATCGTCGAGACCGCCCGCCGCATCAGCGCAATCGGCAAGGAGGAGCGAGGGCACTTTGCGGACGTGAACGCGACGATCAGTCCGTTCATCCCGAAGCCGCACACGCCGTTCCAGTTCTGGGGGCAGCGCGACTTCGCGTACGTGCAGGACGTTGAGAAGCGGCTCGTGGGGTGGACGCGCGGGTCGCGCGTGCATCTCAAAATGCACGATCCGCGCGGAAGCTACGTCGAGGCGGTGTTCGCGCGCGGTGGCCGGCCGCTGGCGAAGACGCTGGTTGAGGCGCACAAGCGCGGCTCGAAGTACGACGAGTGGCGCGAGTTCTTCAACTTCGACCGGTGGATGGAGAGTTTCGCGGCGACGGGCGTGAATCCCGAGTTCTATGCGCGGCGCGACATTCCGGGCGACGAACTGCTTCCGTGGGACCACCTCGACGTCGGCGTGCGCCATGAGAGCTTGTGGAAGGACATGGAAGCGACGCGCGCGATGGCCAAGGAGCGGGCGGAAGCAAAGGTCGCGGGAACGCCGTGGCCGGCCGCAGTCGCGGGCGCATGAGCGTTCCGATCGAGTCGTTCGAGAGTCGCGTGCTGCGGGGCAACCCGCTCCGAGATCCGCATGTTCGTCGCGTCCCCGTGTGGCTGCCGCCGTCCTACGAGGGCTCGACGAAGCGCTATCCCGTGGTCTTTCTGCTGACCGGCTACACCGGCAGCGGGCTTTCACACCTGAACTGGAACGCCTGGAGCGAGGCGATCCCCGAACGGCTCGACCGGCTCGTCCGCGAACGCAAGATGCGCGAGGCGATCGTCGTGCTGCCCGACTGCTTCACGCGCTACGGCGGGAGCCAGTACCTGAACTCGAGCGCGACCGGCCGATACGAGGACCATCTCGTACGCGAACTCGTGCCATGGGTGGACCGGCGATTCCGCACGATCCCGCGGGCGGGCGCACGTGCGATCATGGGGAAGTCGAGCGGCGGATACGGTGCCATCGTGCAGGCGATGCGCCATCCGGATGTCTTCGGCCTCGTCGCGTGCCACAGCGGAGACATGCACTTCACGCTGTGCTACCTGCCGGGATTCCCGAAGTGCCTCGATGAACTTCAGAAACATAAAGGGGACGTCAAGCGCTTCCTGGCCGCGTGGTCGAAGATGCGCCGCCCCTCCGACGCCATGCGCGCCATCGAGATTATCGCTATGGCGTCGTGCTATTCGCCGAATCCGCGGTCGCCAGTCGGGTTCGATCTCCCCTTCGACACACGCACGGGTGAGATGCGACCCGCCGTCTGGCGGCGGTGGCTCACGCACGATCCGGTCGAGCTCGCGAAAACCCACGCGCGCAATCTCCGCAAGCTTCGCTTCATCTATCTGGACTGCGGTACCCGCGACGAGTTCGCGCTGCAGTACGGCGCGCGCATCCTGTCGAAACGGCTTCGCGCGCTGCGCATCCGTCACGTCCACGAGGAGTTCGACGACGGTCACATGAGCATCCAGTACCGCTATGACCGGTCGTTGAGCCTGATGACCCGCGCGTTCGACGTCCGAGAGCGCTAAGGTTTCTTGTCCCCCGGCCGCGGCGTGTTATCGACGGTCGCGATGTCCTTG
>CAYXVY010000241.1:0-3196 GCA_964468745.1 uncultured Planctomycetales bacterium
ACGACGACGCTGCGCATCATTTCCGGAATCCTGCCGGCGACATCAGGCCGGGTCACGATCGGCGGATTCGACCTGGACGCACAGTCAGTGGAGGCGAAGCGCCTGCTGGCCTATGTCCCGGACATGGCGAAGCCATTCGAAACGCTCACTGTGATGGAACACCTTCGCTTCACGGCGGCGCTCTACGACGTCTCGGACCTCGAGGCACGCTCGAAGCGGCTGCTGGAGGAGTTCGAGCTTACCGAGAAACGGGACACGCCGGGCGGCGAGCTCTCGCACGGCATGAAGCAGAAGCTGGCCGTGTGCTGCGCCTATCTCCACGACCCGAAGGCGATCTTTCTCGACGAACCGCTTACCGGCCTCGATCCGCGCGCGATCCGCGCGATGATCGATTCCATACGGGCGCGCGCCGCCGCCGGTGCGGCGGTGATTCTCAGCTCGCACCTGCTCGAGATGGTCGAGCGCGTCTGCAGCCGCGTGCTCATCGTGCACAAGGGGCGGCGCGTCGCGCTGGGGACCGTGGACGAGCTGAAGAAGGACGCGACGCTGGAACAGGCCTTCCTGCAAGCGACGCAGGGATAACGCGATGCGCGCGCTCTGGGTGCTGCACGGCCTCCTGATCCGGGGACGCCTTCGCAAGACGTTCGGCGGACTGTCGCGTCCGCGCAATCTCCTCCTCTTCGGCGCGGGCACGCTGCTGTTCGGCGGCCAGTTCGTCGGTATGCTCGTGATGGGATCGACGGCGAGACTCCGAATCGACACCGAGCTGTTGCGCGCGTACATTCCGCTGGCCATGTTCGGCTCCCTCTTGCTGTCGATCTTCGCCGCGCTCAAGAGCCCGGGGTTCACCTTTCAGCCGGCGGAGATCGAGTTCCTTTTCCCTGCGCCGGTGTCGCGGCGCGCGTTGGTTGTCTACCGGTTGATTTCGGAGAACACGCCGCTGGTGTTCGTATCGATCTTCATGGGGGCGATGGCCCGCGGCTTCTCCGGGTCCTTCGTGGGCGCGTTCGTCGGGGTGCTGTTCTTCTTTCTGCTCAACAACCTCTGGCTGCGCGTCGCCGGGCTGCTTTCGGCTTCGATGGGGGAACGGCTCGCCGGACGCGTCGTCGTGGGGCTCCTGCTGGCGATCATCGTCGGCGCTTCCGCCATCGCGGTCGTGCATTTTGCGATGGAGCTTGGATTGTCACAGTGGCATGCGATCCTCCTGTCCGACGCGATGCGCATCACGCTGGCCCCGTTCGTCGTGGTCACCGAGATCATGCTCGCGTCGACGTGGGGCGCGCTGGCCGCCTGGACGAGCCTGGCGTCCATCATCACGGGGCTTGCCGTCTGGATACTCGTGAGACTCGATGTGGATCACCGCGAGGCGTCGATCGAATCAAGCCGGCGCGTACAGGAGCGCCTTACACGGATGAAGGGCGCCAGCGGAATGGGAGCCGTCCTCCGGGGGCGCGTGGGGCGATCGCTTCCGACGTTTCCGTCGTGGGGCGGAATTGGCGCGATAGCGTGGCGGCAGGCCATGTCCTTCGTGCGCGAATTCCGGGGCTTCCTCACGTTTCTGCTCATCCTCCTGGTGCCGTTCGCCCTCGGTGTCGCATTCGTGGAGTCTTTCCGGGCCAAGCTCGCAGCGGAAATGCTCGCGCCGATCGCAGGAATGGTGACGATGATGGGGATCATGCTCCTGCGGTTCGACTTCCGCGGCGACTACGAGCGTATGGAGACGCTGAAACAACTGCCGCTCTCGCCATTGCGGCTCACGATCGGGCAGCTCATCGTGCCGGTGGCGGCGGTGACGCTCCTCGACTGGGGCCTGGGTGGAATTGCCGTGACGTTGCGTCCCGACCTCTGGAGCAAGCTGCTCGCCGCGGCGATCTGTGTGCCGTTCGGGGTGGCGATCGCGATCGCCCTGGAGAACCTCGGCTTCCTCGTCTATCCCGTGCGATTTGCGACCGGAACGGCGATCGACTTCCAGAACATCGGGCGGCACATGCTGCTGCGAATTGGCGAGTTCATGGCGTTGGGAGCCGTGGCTGCGGCGGCCGGCGGCGTCGGGGCGCTCGCCTGGTGGATTTCAAACGAACGCCTGGCGGTGGCAATTGCGGCGGCGTGCACGGTGATGGCGATCGTCCTGGCCGCGGTCGTTGCTCTCGTCGCGTGGGCGTTCAAGCGGTTCGACGTCGCGAAGGACGTAGCGGTGTAGAGCCGGCACTGCAGGCTCACTTCATCTTCTTCAACTCGAACGCGTCAAACCAGGCGCGCGCGCCGGCGGCGCCGCGAAGCACGCACGCGAGATACATCGTCCGACGCTTGGCGACAAACTCGAACTTGACCTCGTGCCACTTGTCGGTGGGCTTCGTCACGATCTCGCTGCGGATCGCCGCCGCGTCCGAGGGCGTCCCCGTCGTCAGTTGTACGAACGCGGCGTCCACCCCTTCGCGCAGTCCTTCTGCCGCGATCCACCCGACGAACTCGTAGCGCGCCTCCTCCTCGAGCTGGATGCGCTGCGTCGCGGCGCCCGCCACAGGCCCGAGCGCCTCGAGCTTCATGCTGCGCTTGCCCGACTTCACGATAGTTTCGTCCAGCGTCACGGCAAGCGCGCCGTCGCCCTCCGTCACTCCGCGCATCCAGCCGTAGGGCAGCGGATCGCCGTCTTCGAACGACGCGCCGAGGATCGCGGCCACCGCGGGAATCACAACCCCCTTGCCGTTCACCTTCTCGCCGATCGGGCCTTCGTCCTTTGCCGTGCCGAGCGTCTCGACGGTCGTTCCCTTCTCGTCCGCGATCTCGACGAACAGGCCGCGCGCGCCGGATGGGCGGTGCACGACCATCTCAAGGGTGTTTGTCCCCGTATGGAAAAAGATCGGATGCACCGTCGCGTTCGCCCGCTCGATCCCGCTTGCATCGAGCAGCGGCTGAGGCACCGCCGGCGACGCGTTCACGCGCGCGACCAGCCGACTGTTCGCATAAAACGTTACCTGCACATCGCCCGACAGCGCGAGGAGCAGCGACTGATCCGCCATGCTCTTCACGGTCAGGAAGAAGTGCCACGAGTCCTCGCCATAGAGCGACGCGTCGGTCGCCAGCATCAAGAAGCGCCCCTCGAACGTTCGCAGTGTCCAAGGGGGAGTGTCGGTCTCCGTGCCGGTGAAGGGGCCGCGCACCCACCACGTCATGAGCGTCGAGCCGTCGATCTTCG
>CAYXVY010000242.1:0-24819 GCA_964468745.1 uncultured Planctomycetales bacterium
CGCGTCGAGCTGAAGGATGACGGGGGCGATGCGACGGCGCCGGCAGTCGTCGAGGTACGCGTTTCGCAGGATGGTGAACATCCAGCCGCGGAAATTCTGGTCGTCGCGGTAGGTGGAAAACGACCGGTATGCGCGCAGAAATGTCTCCTGCACCAGATCGAGCGCGTCCGGCTCGCTCTTCGCGAGGGCCAGCGCGCCGAAGTGGAGATCGCGCTGGAGGGGAAGCGCCAAACGCTCGAATCGCGCGCGGTCCGCCATCGCCGCGATTCTACTGCGTGACTGCCTCGATCGTCGCCGACATCGAGCCTTTGCAGCGGGCCAGCCGCGGGTCGGCTCCGAATGCGTGGATCTGATCGCGCTTGAATTCGGCCTGTTCCATCGAGCCGCTGTACACGCTCACGCGTCCGGTGGCGTCCACTTCGCGCGCCATGAGAAGCGCGCGCTCCCGGCCGTGGCCGAAGAGGCGCCCGAGCATTTCGATCACGTATTCGTACGTGTGGTCGTCGTCGTTCCAGAGGATGACGTTGTACGGCGACTGAAGCAGGACGTCGACGTCTTCGACCGGCAAAACCCCGGGACTTGGCATACGACCTATCCGCCCGCGCCGGCGTTCGTGTGCCGGGCGCGCGGCACCCCGTTGATCTTACCGTGTTTCGCGACCCTCGGCGGGTTCAGCGTCACTTGGCGGGCGTCGCCTTGTATTCGTGCGCGCGCTTCTTTTCGACGGTTACCGACTCGATCACGTCGTCCGCGGCCAGCTTGCGCGCCATCGCAAGATCAGACGATCCGAGCACGCCGCAGACGGTCACGTCCGCCAGCGTAGCCACCGAATTCAGGAGGAGCTGGAATTCCGCGGCCTTGTTGTTCGCCCCGTCTCGAACGAGGACAAGGCTTCCGACGTCCCCGTCGGTGTTGGTCTTCTCGAAGCCCAGCGCGTACGTAACGGGATTGTCCTTCTTGGCGTCGACCTGTATGCGCTCTTCGCCGTTCACCTTCGTGAACTTGAGGCCGTCGAAGTATTTCTTCTCAGCGAGCTCCACGAGGGACGCGACGGCATTCGGCGCCAGGTCTTCAAAGAGCTCGACCTGGATTCGTGACGTCGGCTTGCCGTCCTTGTCCTTGAACTTGATCATGAGCACCGGGTTCGGCAGGCGCAACGGCCCGATCCCGATGGGACTGGCGAGGCGCCGGTCGATTTCCCGCTGGATCGCGTCGGCCTCGGCCTTGCGTGCGGGGTCGTTGCCGACCTTCGCGAGTTCCTCGCGCAGCTGCGGAAGCTCGTCGCGCAGTCGGATGTCTTTCAGAGGATGTGAATCGAGGGCCGCCACCTTCACCAGCGCCGCCTTGTCCTCGGATTCGAACTTGCGATTGGCATCCGCGAAGGCGCGGGCGCGGGCGACGGCGCCCGACCTGCGCAGCGCATGATTCGGGAATCGCTCGAGGAATTCGTCATACTCCTTGATCGCCTCGTCGAGCTTGCCTTCCGTGTGCAGGCGGTTCGCGAGGGTGGCGACGACGAACGCGACCTCGTCGGCATCCGCGTACTTCGCCTTGAGTTCCTTGAGCTGCTCGACCGATCCCGCGGTCGAGATGTCGCGCGAGACCCGCTCCGCGAGCGAGCTCTTATACGCGACGTTCGCGACGACGAGGACAATCAGGACAACGAGGCCCACGCAGATAGTGATGATCAGGCGGGCGTGCTTCTGCCCGATCTCGTCGATCCGGGCGAGCCATCCCGTGCCCCCCTGCGGCACTACTTCGCCGGCGGGCGCGCCCTTGATCGGATCCTGCTGCTGGACAGCCATCTTCTATTTATAGTCGAGTTTGACTTTCACCTTCACGCCGTCGCTGGTCGACGCGATATCGATCACACACTGTTCGTTGCGTTTCGTGAACTTCAGTTTCCACGGCCCGCTCCCCTCTTCGCCGGCCGCCGTCCAGCCGTGCTGGGGAAGCGTGTCGCGGTAGAACTTCGCCACGTCTTCCGGACGCGCGCGGCCGCTGTAGTCCTGGGTGTAGACGCGGATGTCGCCCGAGGGAGTCGAGCGTCCGATGCCGGCGTCGTACGTCAGGTTCGGGGCGGCGGGCACATCCGGGAAAACCTGCTTCTCGGCGAGCGGCGCGTCCCCCTTCTGGATGGGCGGTTTGCCGCCGCATGCGGCGAGAAGTAGGACCGGAATGAGAAAGATCGCCTGCTTCATTCCTCTCTCCTGATTGCGAACGGGGAAATCCTAGTCGTGCGTTCCATGCAAGTCAACTCCCGTCGATCCTTTGCGGGCGCCGTAATGGAGGGGTCGGCGCACGGGTTTCGTGCGGGAAGCGCGCGCCACGCTTGATAAATGATGACTGGGGGCCGCGTCCGCTGCTATATTTTCGCGCAACCCCATGTACTTCGAGTTCGCAAACGTTCTCGTCTACGTGCTGGTCGCCATCGGATTCATCGTGGGCGCGCTCACGGCGGGGATGTTCATTCGCAGAAGCGTGCCGACGCCCGAGAAGTTGTCGACGTACGAGTGCGGCGAGGACACGATCGGGACGGCGTGGATCCAGTTCAACGTGCGCTTTTATATCGTGGCGCTCGTATTCCTCATCTTTGACGTTGAAATCGCGGTGCTCTTCCCCTGGACGACCATCTTCAAGGAGTTTCCGCATCTCGTGCTCACGGAGATCTTCATTTTCATGGGGATTCTCGTTGTCGGCTTCGCCTACGTCTGGGTGAAAGGCGACCTCGAGTGGCTCAAGAGCCTGGGTGAGGTCGGCAGCGACAGCAGCCGTTCGCGGCCGACGCTGCCCGACTCGTTCCCATCAGGCCGGGATCAACGCTGATGGGTCTAGCTCCAAAGGACGTCCTCGAACGAGTCAAGGCGCAGTGTGCGTCCGCCGAGGTTGTGGACGTGCCGGGCGGGGACTCGTTCGCGTTGGTTCCCGCGGATAAGTTTTTCGAGTTGTGTCGCTGGTTGAGGTCCGCTCCCGAACTGGAATTCGACTACTGCGCCTCGATCGGAGGGTATGACGACTCGCAGAATATCTGGTCGGTGCTGCACCTCTACTCGATCAAACGGAATCACCGGCTGGTGCTGAAAGTAAAGCTCGACCGCGCGACCCCGTCGGTGGCCTCCGTGTGCGGCGTCTGGGCGGGGGCGAATTGGCACGAGCGCGAGAGCTACGACATGTACGGGATCGTCTACGAAGGACACCCCGATCTGCGGCGCATCCTGCTGCCTGAGGATTGGCCGGGGTATCCGCTGCGCAAGGACTACGACTTCCCGGATCACTACCAGGGAATCCCGCTGAAATGAGCGCCTCACTCCTGGCTTTTGAGCTCTCGTGGGACGCGCTGCGCAACGGTCCCTGGTGGATGGCGCTCATCGGCATTTTCGCGGTGTGCTTCGGCCTCGCGAACTTCATCGCCATCTACGCGGGCGTCAACACGCTCATCGAACGCAAGCTCGCCGCGCACATGCAATCGCGCGTGGGTCCGTACCAGGTCGGACCGCATGGCAGCCTGCAATGGGTCGCGGACGCGCTGAAGCTGCTCTGCAAGGAAGACGTGATTCCGCGCGACACGGACAAGCTGCTGTTCCGTCTCGCGCCGCACGTCGTCTTCGCCGGGTCGCTCGCGGCGTGGTGCGCGCTTCCGTTCTTCAGCGGGTGGTCGCCGGCATCCATGAACATCGGCATCCTCTATATATTGGCGGTGTCGTCGGCCGTCGTGATCGGCATCCTGATGGCGGGATGGTCGAGCGGCTCGAAGTGGTCGCTCTTCGGCGCGATGCGCGCCGCAGCGCAGATCGTGAGTTACGAAGTTCCGGTCGGGCTCGTGCTCCTGGGGATGCTCCTGATCTACGGAACGCTCGACATGGTCGAGATCACGAAGGCGCAGGAGACGGGGGCACCGTTCGGGCTGAAGCCGGACTGGCACGGCGGGCTTCTCTCGTGGGGCATCTTCCGTCACGGCCCCTTCACGATCATCGCGTTCTTCGTTTACTACACAGCGTCGCTTGCCGAGACGAATCGCACTCCGTTCGACATCCCGGAGGCCGAGTCGGAGCTGGTGGCCGGATATCACACCGAGTACTCCGGCATGCGCTTCAGCTTCTTCTTTCTGGCCGAGTACGCGAACATGTTCGTCGTCGCGGCGATCGCCACGACGTTCTTCCTTGGCGGCTGCCTGCCGCCGTTCGGTCATCTTTTCACGAAGGATGTGTTCTTCGGGCCGCCGGATTCGGTGGTGCGGATGGTCGAGGGGATCATCTGGTTCTTCGTGAAGTCGTTCTCGCTCGTGGTGCTGATGATGTGGCTGCGCTGGACGCTGCCGCGCTACCGTGTCGACCAGCTCATGGATCTCTGCTGGAAGAAGCTGACGCCGCTCGCGTTCATCTGCATGTTCGCGATCGCGATCGGCGAGGTGTACAAGCTCGCCGCCATCGCGCTCTCGTCACTGGCGGCCGGCTTCATCCTGCTCGTTCTCGCGAAGGAAGTTTTCGCGCCGGAGAAGGCGCCTCCGCCGCTGGCGAAGGTGAATCCGGAGGGCAGGCCATGACCTCCGGCGATATCGTCCTGAACGGCGTGTTCTACGTCTTTGCGCTGGCCGCGGTGGGCGGGTCGGTGGCGGTCGCGATCTCGCGCAATATCGTGCGATCGGCATTCGCGCTGCTCGCCGTGCTCGGCGCGGTGGCGGCGTTCTACGCGTTCATGCGGGCCGACTTCATTTTCGCGGCGCAGATCCTCATCTACGTCGGCGGCATCCTCGTGCTGATCATCTTTGCGATCATGCTCACGCACCGGATCACGGACGTGAAGGTGTCCAATGAATCCACGCCCGGGCCTGCTGCGTTCTTCGCGTGCCTGTGCGTCCTCTTCTCGCTCATCGTGGTGATTGCGACGTACCGTTGGACGCGGGTCGAGAAGCCGGTCGAGCGAACGCTCGCGGGGGACCCGGAGAAGCGGGTGAACCCGCTTACGCTGAGCCTCGCGATGTGGCAGGCGGACGGCTCGACGGGCGTCACGCCGGGCGGGCTGCTTCTGGGCGGCCGGGGAGCGTTGACGGTGCAGGTCGGGTATCTTCCCGCGGACGCTACGTCGGCGCGGGTGACCCTGCAGCATCGCGCGAAGGCGACGGACGCATGGAAACCGTACGAACTGAAGTCGAACGGCGCCGGCTTCGTGCAGCTTCCGAACAGCGGGATGTATGAGGCGAGGTTCGAGCTCGCGGGGATTCCCGTCGGCGATTACGGCTGGAGCGCAGCGCTCGCCGGCGAGGGAGAATCGGCGGCACGCCCGATCGCCGTGGCCTTCGGCACGACCGGGTCGGTCGACTTCCATGTCGAGCACGGCCTGACGAAGCCGATAGCGATGGCCTTCATGGGCCCGTACCTGCTGCCGTTCGAGGTCGTCTCCGTGCTGCTGCTCGCGGCGCTCATCGGCGCGGCGTTCCTGGCGCGCAAAGAGGTGAAGGCATGAACGTGGAAGACTTCCTCTTCTCGCGCCGTCCGCTCGAGACGTTTCTCGTCCTGAGCGCGATCATCTTCGTGTGCGGCCTCTACACGATCATCACGCGGAAGAATGCGGTCTCCATCCTCATGGGCGTTGAGCTCGTGCTGAACGCGGCGAACATCAATTTCGTCGCGTTCGCCCAGTACGTCCCGCGCGCGGGGATCCACGGAAACGTGTTCGCGATCTTCGTGATCCTGCTTGCCGCCGCGGAAGCCGCGGTGGCGCTCGCCATCATCATCGGTATCTATCAGAACTTCGGCAGGGTCGATGTCGATCAGGCCGATCTCATGAAGGGCTAAATGGACCACGAGACGCTTCAGAAGGCGATCTGGCTCATCCCGCTGCTGCCCATGGCGGGGTTCGTGGTCAACGTCTTCGTCGGGAAGCAGCTTCCGAAACCGGTCGTGGGTCTCATCGCCTGCGGCACAGTCCTCGGATCCGCCATCCTCTCGTGGCTGGCGTTCGGATACGTCCGCCAGCACGCGCACGATGCCGGCTTCATCGCGCTGACGACCGAGTCGATCACGTGGATCAACATCCCGGGGCTCGGGCCGAATGGAGCCCTCAAGGTCGTCGCGGATCTCAAGCTCGTCGTGGACCAGCTCACGTGCGTGATGATCCTCGTCGTCACGAACGTCGGATTCCTCATCCACGTCTACTCGACGGGGTACATGGCGGAGGAGAAGCGCTACTCGCGCTACTTCTGCTACTTGAACCTCTTCACGAGCTTCATGCTCTTCCTGGTCATGGCAGGCAACGCGCTTCTCATGTTCGTGGGATGGGAAGGCGTGGGGCTCTGCTCGTACCTCCTCATCAGCTTCTGGTACGAGAAGATCGAGAACGCGAAGGCGGGAATGAAGGCGTTCATCGTCAACCGCATCGGCGACTTCGCGTTCACGATCGGCGTGATGCTCCTCTTCGTCTACCTCGGCCAGACGTACGACACGTGGACGCTCGACTTCGGGGAGATCAAGCAGACGATCGCGGCGAACCGCGCGTCCATTGTCGACGATCCCAATCAACTGCGATTGATCACGGCGGTCTGCATCCTGCTCTTCATCGGCGCGACGGGAAAGAGCGCACAGATCCCGCTCTTCACATGGCTGCCCGACGCGATGGCGGGTCCGACGCCGGTGAGCGCGCTCATCCACGCCGCCACCATGGTGACGGCGGGCGTCTACATGGTCGCGCGGATGAACTTTATTTTCGCGCTGTCGCCGGTGGCGATGACGGTCGTGGCGGTGACGGGCGCGATCACCGCGATCTTCGCGGGAACGATCGGCCTGGCGCAGAACGACATCAAGAAGGTGCTGGCGTACTCGACGGTGTCGCAGCTGGGCTTCATGTTCATGGGCGTCGGTGTCGGCGCGTTCGCCGCCGGCATTTTCCATCTGATGACGCACGCGTTCTTCAAGGCCTGCCTCTTCCTCGGATCGGGCTCCGTGATCCACGGAATGGGAGGTGAGCAGGACATCCGCAAGATGGGCGGCCTGCGCAAGTACATGCCGGTCACGTTCTGGACGTTCATGGTTGCGTCGTTCGCGATCGCGGGGTTCCCGCTCCTGGCCGGCTTCTGGAGCAAGGACGAAATCCTCTGGAAGGCGTTCAGCACGCACGCATTGGTGATCCCGGGCCCGCTCATCTGGATCTGCGGCTTCGTCGCCGCGGGATTCACGGCCTTCTACATGATGCGGCTGTGCGTCCTGACGTTCTTCGGCGAGCTGCGCAGCGCCCCGCAGGCACACGCGCACTCCGGCGGCGGCGTGGACCTGCCGGACTGGATGAACGACGAGGAGAAGAGGAAGGACGACGAGAAGAAGGAAGAGAGCCAGCCGTCGACGCCCGAACCGGTGCCCGAGCCCGTGCCCGAACCGGCGGCCGCGCCCGAATCGGCGGCCGCACCTCACCACGACGAGCCCGCCGCGCCCGCGCCCCATCACGAGGAACCCGCCGCGGCGAAGCACGACGATCATGCGGTACACGCGGCGCACGCCGATGCAGCCCCCTCGGCTCACGATGCGCACGGCAAGCACGCCGGCACGCCGCATGAATCGCCGGTCTCGATGACGGGCGTCCTCGCCGCGCTCGCCGTGCTGTCCCTGATTGGTGGCTTCATTGGTATGCCGCACTGGATCCCCGGCGGCGGAGTCTTTGAGAAGTGGCTGGAGCCCGTCTGCCCGGAGGTCCACGAGAAAGTCACGGCGGAGGCGCCGGCTCCCGTGCACGGCGGCGAGCACAAGGAAGGGGAGCACGCCGGACCGTCCGGCGCGGAGCTCGGCCTGATGGCGGCATCTGTCGCCGTCGGCCTCGCGGGTCTCTTCTTCGGTTGGCACGTCTACGCGACGAAGAAGGGCGAGCCGGCGAGGGAATTCACGTCCAGGCATCGCGAGCTGCACGAGCTGGTTCGCGACAAGTACAGGGTCGACGAACTGTACGACGCGATCGTCGTCGAGCCGCTTCTCGAGACGAACGAGATGCTGGCGCGCTTCGACAACGCCGTGATCGACGGCGCGGTCAACGGCACCGCGTCGGGCGGCGCGACCGTCTCGAACTACACCGGCTACTTCGACAACGAGGTGGTCGACGGCGGCGTCAACGCGACTGCTTACGCGGTTCAATCGGCGGGCCGGGGCGCGCGGAGCCTGCAGACGGGGAACATCAAGACATACATCATCACCGCGCTCGTGGGCGGCCTCATCGTGATCGGCGCCTACTGTCTGGCGATCAAGTGGAATGAGATCTTGGGCTTCATTAGTGGACGAGGACCGGCATGAACCTGTTCAGCAACGAAATGCTGCTCACGACGATGACCTTCGCGCCCGCTTTGGGTGCGTTGCTCATCCTGTTCGTGCCAAAGGGCGCAAACGCTGCGGTGAAGTGGCTCGCGCTCGCCGCGTCGGCCGTTCCGCTCGCGTGCTGTTACCCGCTGCTCAAGGGGTTCACGGCGGCGAAGAGCGGGATGAACGAGTTCCAGTTCGTGCTCGACAAGTCGTGGATCGAGGCCTTCAACATCCACTACTACGTGGGCGTGGACGGCATCAGCGTGACCATGGTCATTCTCACCGCGCTGCTGTCGCTGCTGTGCATCATCGCCTCGTGGAACTTCGAGCACTGGAACGTCAACCGCGGCATCAAGGGGTACTTCGCCCTCTTCCTCATGCTCGAGGCGGGCATGATGGGGGTCTTCGTCTCCCTCGACTTCTTCCTCTTCTACGTCTTCTGGGAAGTGATGCTCCTGCCGATGTACTTCCTGATCGGCATCTGGGGCGGACCGCGTCGGGAGTACGCCGCGATCAAGTTCTTCCTCTACACGCTGGCCGGCAGCGTGCTCATGCTGATCGTGATGCTGGCGTTCGCGTTCACCGTCGACGGCGATCCGAAGGCGGACGGCCACCAGATGTGTTTCAGTTTCCCGCTGCTCAACGACGCCGGCAGGATGGGCGCGTTCGGCGGCGACGCCTTCAAGTGGTGGATGGCGGCGTTCGTCGGCCTCTACATCGGCTTCGCGATCAAGGTTCCGGTGTTCCCCTTCCACACGTGGCTGCCGGACGCGCACGTGGAGGCCCCGACGCCGGTCTCGGTCATCCTCGCCGGCGTGCTGCTGAAGATGGGCACGTACGGCCTGATCCGGATCAACTACTCAATCATGCCGGCGCAGGCGCAGGAGTTCGCGCCGTGGATGATGCTCTTCGGTTTCGTCGGCATCGTGTACGGCTCGCTCTGCGCGATGGCGCAGATCCGCGGCGTGCCGCGCGTGAACTCGCAAACCGGCGAACATTTCATCGAGCGCGACTGGAAGAAGATGATCGCGTACTCGTCGGTCGCGCACATGGGCTTCTGCCTGATCGGGCTGGCGGCCTGCACGCCGGCCGGCATGGCCGGCTGCATGATGCAGATGTGGAACCACGGCATCATCACGAGCATGCTCTTCCTGCTCGTCGGCGTGGTCTATGACCGCGCGCATCACCGAAACATCGACGGCTTCGGCGGACTCTGGACGCCGATGCCGAAGTACGGCGCGCTGACCGCGCTCGCGTTCATGGCGTCGCTCGGCCTGCCGGGTCTCGCGGGGTTCATCGGCGAGGTCCTCTGCTTCATGGGGTCGTTCCAGGCGTCGGGCGACGCGGCGGTGAAGATCTTCGGCTTCTGGCCGTCGGACACGTACTACCGCGTCCTGACCGCGCTGTCGGTTTCGGGCGTGGTCTTCGGTGCGGGGTACTTCCTCTGGAGCTACCAGAAGGTCTTCCTCGGGCCGCTCAATCCGAAATACGAGGATATCGAGGACGTGAACTGGCGCGAGCAGCTGACGCTGTGGCCGCTGGCGGCGATCATCGTCTTCCTCGGCGTCCAGCCGCAGTACTACCTCGATCTGGTGACGCCGGCTCTGAACGAACTTGTCAAGCATGTCGGGATGCCTTGGGCAAGATAGGGAACGATGACTAGCTGGGATCTCATTCGCGACGGGTTGCACCGACTGGGGCCGGAGGTGGGACTGACCGTCCTCATCCTGCTCGTCGTGATCCTCGACCTCGTCTGCAAGCGCAGCAAGCTGCCGGTGGCGCTGCTCGCGCTGGTGGGCACGTCGGCGCTGGCCATCTTTACGGTCGCGCAGTTCAGGGGCTTCGACTTCCTGCCGGGGGGCGCCGCCGGTTCGGCGGTCTTCATGGGGTCGGCGTCGACGGATCTCTTCTCGCTCTTCTTCCGGATGACGTTCCTGCTGGCTACGTTCATCACGATATTGTTCTCCGTACAGGTCGTGTCGCGCTGGTCGAATGGCCAGGGGGAGTTCTTCGCGCTGCTGCTGGCGTCCACGCTGGGCGCGTGCCTGATGGCGGTCGCGAACGACCTGCTGATGATGTATCTCTCGCTCGAGTTCGTCTCGATCACGAGCTACATTCTGGCGGGGTTCCTTCCGCGCAACCGTCGCAGCGCCGAGGCGTCGCTCAAGTACATCATCTACGGCGCGGGCGCGAGCGGGCTGATGATCTACGGGATGTCGTTCCTGTACGGCATCACGGGGACGCTCGGAGTGAACGAGGTGGGGCAGCGCCTGCAGGAGCTTCACGCGTCCGGCGCGGGCGTGCCGGCGACGATGGCGCTCGTCATCAACGTGCTGGTGATGGCGGGGTTCGGGTACAAGATCGCCGCGGTGCCGTTCCACATGTGGTGCCCGGACGTGTACGAAGGGGCGCCGACGCCGGTCACGGCGTACTTCTCGGTCGTCCCGAAGGCGGCCGGCTTCGCGATGCTCGCGCGATTCCTCGCCGGCATCTTCCAGACGTGGAACGTGGACGCGGTGCCCGCGATCCAGTGGAAGTACATCATCGGCGGACTCGCGGTCGCGACGATGGCGATCGGGAATCTCGCGGCGCTGCAGCAGCAGAACCTGAAGCGCCTGATGGCGTACTCGTCGATCGGCCACGCGGGATACCTGCTGCTCGGATATGCGGTGTTCGGCCGCGACAATCTCGAGGCACTGCTGTTTTACATCGTCGCGTATCTCGTCATGAACCTCGGGGCATTCCTCGTGTTGATCGTGATGGAGGAGAAGTACGGGATCGAGACGGTGGACCAGTGCCGCGGGCTCGGGTGGCGCGCGCCGCTGTTGTGCTCGATCATGGTGATCTTCCTCTTTTCGCTGACGGGGCTTCCGCCCACGGCCGGATTCATCGGGAAGCTGCTCATCTTCGGATACCTGGTAAAGACGTTCGACCCGGTCAATGTGTCGCTTGCGGTGACGGGCGTTCTCTTCAGCGTCGTGTCGCTCTTCTATTACGCGCGGATCATGGCGGCGATGTTCCTCGTGAAACCGCGCGAGACTCCGGTGAGCACCGACTACGGAATCGTCTCGATCGCGCTGCTGGCGCTGCTGAGCCTGGCGACGCTCGCCATGGGAGTGGCTCCGCAGTTCGTGCTGGAGCTGGCGAGAAGCGCGTCGCGCGGGCTGTACTAGGGCTGCGGGCGCCGTCGCTCGGCGCGGGTCCCTGCGTGGTAGCATTGCTGTAACGCGCGACGGGGTGCTCCTTCTCATGCCCCTATCGTGTCTCATCCACACCCGTCCGCAACGCCGACGCCCGTGCGCGCGTGGAATCGCCGCATGAACATCACGCCTCCGACACGCCCCGACGGCGGCTCCGGCTCCGGCGCCCACGACGCCGTGCCCCCTGAGGTCGCGGCCGCGCGCCCCGATCAGAAGTGCGGCAAGTACGTCCGCATCCGCAAACTCGGCAGCGGCGGCATGGGCGAGGTGTGGAAGTGCTGGGACACGGAGCTTTGCCGGTGGGTGGCGCTCAAATTCCTGCGAGGGGACGACGAAGCCGAAATCGCGCGCTTCAAGCGCGAGGCGCAACTCGCCGGAAAGCTGTCGCATCCAAACATCGCGGCGATCTACGAAGTCGGCGACTTCCAGGGAAAACCGTTCATCGCGATGCAGTACGTCGACGGCCGCACGCTGCGCGACCTTCACGAGCGCGACACGCGCCTCCTCGCCCGTCTCGTGCGCGACGCCGCGCGGGCCGTCGACTACGCGCACGGCCAGGGCATCGTCCACCGCGACATCAAGCCCGAGAACCTGATGATGTCCGAGCGGCAGAAGACCCCCGGCGGCAATCGCGCAACCGAGCAGCACGTCTTCGTGATGGACTTCGGGCTCGCCCGCGGCATGGCGCCCGGTTCGGACCTCTCGCAGACGGGCGCCGTCGTCGGAACGCCGAGCTACATGAGCCCGGAGCAGGCGTGCGGCGATCACAGCGACGCGCGCACGGACGTGTACGGGTTGGGCGCCACGCTGTACATGCTGCTGGCCGGTGTGCCGCCGTTCCAGGGGTCGAGCGTCCCTGAGGTGCTGAGCCGGATTCGCGACATGGAGCCGCTTCCGGTGCGAAAGCTCAACGACTCGGTGCCGCAGGACCTCGAGACGATCGTTCTCAAATCGCTCGAGAAGGAGCGCGGTCGGCGGTATGGCACGGCCGGCGAGCTGGCGGAGGATCTCACGCGCTGGCTCAACGGCGAGGCGATTGAGGCGCGCCGCGCTTCCGCGGTCTACCTCCTGCGCAAGTTCGTCGGTCGGCGGAAGGCCGTCGTGGGCGTGGCGCTGGCAGGCGTCGTGGGCGTGGCCGTCGTCGCTGCGATCACGGTGCCGAAGCTCCTCGCGGCGCGCACCGAGGTGCGGGAAACGTCGCGCAAGTACGAGGAGGTCTCGCTCTACCTGCCATTCGAAGGCGAGCTCGACCTGCTGCGCATGAAGTTCTACCAGCCGGACTTCCGGCTTACGGACGATGAATTCGCGCGCCACGACGAGCTCCGGTCCCGCGTGCGGCAACGCATGGCTGAGAGCCGCGAGAGTGCGCAAGGCTGGTATCTGATCGGCCGGTCCTGCGAAGCCGTCGGCGATTACGAGCGGGCGGCCGAGGGCTACGATCGCGCTCTCGCGATCGATCCCGCGCACGGGCGGACGCTTGTGAGCGCGGGACGGCTCGCGATCGAACGGGCGCTGCACATGCGGTTCTCATCGCCCGACGAGACCGCCCGGCGGGATAGCGTGGACAGAGCGGCGGCGGGCGTGGCGCTCGTACGGCGGGGTTTCGAATCGGCGGGGCGCACGGGAGCCATGGAACTGGATCTCGCCCAAGCCTACCTGCAGGTCATCGAGGGCCGGGGTGCGCCGGCATCGCAGGCGCTCATGGAGCGCTGGAAGGGCCAGCCGTTCGTCGAGGAGTTCGCGATCGTGGAGGCGATCTCGGGCGACATCTCCCCGGGTGAGCCGCTGCTCACGGAGGTCATCCGCCGCGTGCCGTCGTCGTTCCGCGCCTATCTATGGCGGGGCGTCGCGCGCGCCACGATGGATCCTGTTGCCGCGCTCCGCGACCTGACGATGGCGATCACGATCAATCCGCGCTGTGCCGAGGCATGGCACAATCGCGGGGGGGAACGCTACCGCCACGATGACAACGCAGGCGCGCTTGCCGACTTCACGCGCGTCATCGAGCTCTCACCGCGCCATTCCGAGGCGTACAGCAATCGCGCCGGGGCGAAGCTCATGCTGGGAGATCTCGACGGCGCGCTCGCAGACCTGAACCGGGCGATCGAGCTCCGTCCGCGGTACTTCGTTGCGTTGACGAATCGCGGCTCGGTGCGGCACTCGCAGGGGGACTACGCCGGAGCCATCGCGGACTACACGAACGCGATCGCGATCAGCGCGGATCATGCCGAGGCGTATTTCAACCGCGGCAACACGAAGCGGGTGACCGGGGACTTGACCGGGGCCCTCGAGGACTACGCCGAGGCGATCGTTCGCGATCCCCGGCACGCGCGCGCCTACACGAACCGCGGCGTCGTGCATCTGTCGAGGGGTGACGTCGAGCGCGCCCTGGAGGACTACGAGCGGGCGATCGAGCTGGATCCGCGCTCGCCGGAGGCGCACTATTGCCGCGGCACCGTCCGCATGCGCAAGGGCGATCTGAAGGGGGCAATCGCCGACTACGATCGCGCCCTCGAACTCAACCCGCGCTACGTGAAGGCGTACCTGAACCGGGGCGCCGCGAGGTACCAGCAACGGGATCTGGACGCCGCCATGGCGGACTTCTCGCGAGCCGCGGAGCTCGATCCTCGCCATGCGGATGCCGTCTACAATCGAGCCGTCGTGCGACAGGAGAAGGGGGATCGCGACGGGGCCGCCGCGGATTACCGGCGCGCGCTGGAGATCGCACCGCGGGAGTGGGCCTCGCGCGAGAAGGCGCAGGTCCAGCTGCGCGAGCTTGAGAAGTAGGCCTATTTCGCCAGCTTCGCCAGTCCGCCCATGTATGGCCGCAGCGCCTCGGGAATCGTGACGCTTCCGTCCTCGTTCTGATAATTCTCGAGGATGGCGATAACGACGCGCGGGAGCGCGGTGCCGCTGCCGTTCAGCGTGTGGACGTGCTTCATCTTCCCGTCGGCGTCGCGGAATCGCGTGCTGAGACGGCGCGCCTGGAAGTCGGTGAAGTTGCTGCAGCTGGAGACTTCGAGCCATCGGCCCTGCGTCCCGTCGGCCGCGAAGCAGCCGGGCGCCCACGCCTCGAGATCGTACGTCTTCGCGCTGGCGAAGCTCATGTCGCCGGTGCTGAGCAGCACGACGCGATATTCCAGGCCCAGCTTCTGCAGCACCTCTTCCGCGTTCTTCGTCAGGCTCTCAAGCTCGTCCCAGCTGTTGTCGGGGTGCGCCCACTTCACCATCTCGACTTTATCGAATTGGTGGATGCGCATGATGCCCCGCGTCTCGCGGCCATACGCGCCGGCCTCGCGACGGAAGCACGCCGTGTAGGCCGTGTGGTAGATCGGGAGATCGGCGGCCTTGAGCACCTCGTCGCGATAGAGATTCGTGACCGGCACTTCGGCCGTGGGGATGAGGAAGAGGTCCTCATCCTTCACACGGTACATGTCGTCCTCGAGCTTCGGCACCTGTCCGGTGCCGAACATGCTGGCGCGGTTGACGAGAAACGCGGGCCAGATCTCCGTGTATTTGTGCTCCTTGATGTGCATGTCGAGCATGAACGTGATGAGCGCGCGCTCGAGGAGGCAGCCGGCGCCTTTCAGGAGGAGCCAGTTGCTGCCGGAGATTTTTGTCGCCCGTTCCTCGTCGAGGATGCCGAGGTCCTTCCCGATCTCCCAGTGCGGCTTCGCCTTGAATGCGAGCTTCTTCCGCTCGCCCCAGGTGCGGACGACCTTGTTTCCGCTCGCGTCCTCCGCAACGGGGACGCTTTCGTGCGGGATGTTCGGCACCCAGTGGAGCTCGGGCTCGAGCTTCGCCTCGACCTCGCGCGCTTCCTTCTCGACGGCCGCCGCCGTGTCGCCGATTTCGCGCGCCTTCGCCTCGAGCGCGGGGTCGCTTTGCCCCGCCTTCTTCAGCTTGCCGACCTCTTCACTCGCCTTCTTGCGCTCGTGGAGGAGCGCGTCCAGCTGCTGCTGGAGCTTCTTCTTCTGCTCGTAGAGCTGGCAGATGAGATCGACGTTCGCCCGCTTCTCGCGCTTGTGCAGGATCGCTTGTTTCACGCGGTCGCGGTTCTCGGCGATGAATCTCGGGTCGAGCATGGCGGAAACTCTAGCACTGAAGAAACGACGTGTATATGAACCGCGGCATGGGGGACGGGATCGCGGATTCCGGATACCAGATGCCGATATCGGGTGGGCTGCGCGGCTTGACAGGGTAGGGGCCCCTCGCTACACTTTCCGGCTCGCGCTGGGTCCGTAACTTGAGGAGACATGCCGAAGGAAGAACCTGTTCGCGTCGAAGCGATCGTCAAGGAGTCCCTCCCGAATGCCATGTTCAGGGTGCAACTCAAAAACGGTCACCTCGTCCTGACGCACGTCTCCGGCAAAATGCGGATGAATTTCATCAAGATCCTTCCCGGCGATAAAGTGATCATCGAAATGTCCCCGTACGACCTCACGAAGGGTCGCATCATCTACCGCGAGCACTAAATGAAGGTCAGGCCGTCGGTCAAGCGGATTTGCGAAAAGTGTCAGATCATCCGGCGCAAGAATCGCGTGCGCGTGATCTGCGCGAATCCGAAGCACAAGCAGAGGCAGGGGTAACGAATGGCACGCGTCGCCGGAATTGAAATCCCGCCCAACAAGCAGGCGTGGGTCTCCCTCGGGTACATCTTCGGGATCGGCGACACCACGGCGCGCCGCGTCCTCGCTGAGGCGAACGTCCCCGAGACGACCAAGGTCAAGGACCTCACGGAGTCGCAGTTGGCGCTCATCAACGCGATCATCGACAAGAAGTTCGTGGTCGAGGGCGTGTTGAGGCGCACGATTCAGCAGAACATCCAGCGCCTGAAGGACATCAGCTCGTATCGCGGCACTCGGCATCGTCGCGGCCTGCCGGTTCGCGGCCAGCGGACGCGCTCGAACGCGCGCACGCGGAAGGGCCCGCGCAAGACGGTCGCCGGCAAGAAGATCGCGAAGACGCCGACGTAGGAAATCCCGATCCCGATCCCGATCCCAATCAGAGGAGAAGAAGTGGCCGACGAAAAGAAGGAAGCAGCGAAGCCCGCGGCGGACGCCAAGGCGGCCGAAGGGGCGAAGGAAGCCCCGAAGAAGGCCAAGAAGGTCAAAAAGCTCGTGCCGCACGCGATCTGCTACATCAAGTCGACGTTCAACAACACGATCATCACGATCACCGATCCGGCGGGCGAGACCCTGTGCTGGGCCTCGGCCGGAACGATCGGCTACAAGGGGTCGCGCAAGTCGACGCCGTTCGCGGCGCAGAAGGCCGCCGAGTCGTGCGCGGAAAAGGCGCAGAAGTACGGCGTGCGCGAACTCGACGTCAAGATCAAGGGGCCGGGCGCGGGGCGCGAGAGCGCCATCCGCGCGCTGCAGGCGGCGGGCGTGGACGTGCGTTCCATCGAGGACGTGACTCCGCTCCCGCACAACGGCTGCCGTCCCCGCAAGAAGAGGAGAGTGTAGAGTGGCGAGGGTCCTTGGTGCGAAATGCCGGATCTGCCGGCGCCTGGGCATGAAGCTCTTCCTGAAGGGCACGCGGTGCGAGACCGCCAAGTGCCCGATCGAGAAGGAAGCCCGTCCGCCCGGCCAGCACGGCGAGAAGCGCGTGCGGATGACCGACTACGGCATCCATCTGCGCGAAGTGCAGCGCGCGAAGAAGATGTACGGTCTGCTGCAGCGCCAGTTCCGCCGCTACTACGAGGAGGCCACCCGCCTCCCGGGCAGCACCGGCGACGTCCTCGTGCAGATGCTGGAGCGCCGCCTCGACAGCGTGATCTATCGGCTGCGCCTCGCACACTCGCGCGATCACGCGCGGCAGCTCATCCTCCACGGCCATTTCAGGGTCAACGGCCGCAAAGTGACGATCCCCTCGCGGTTCATCGACGCGGGCGACCTCATCGAACCCGCCAAGCGCGAGAAGAGCCAGAAGATCGTCAAGGAAGCCTACGCCATCAAGAAATCGAACGACTTGCCGAGCTGGCTCAAGGTCGATGAAGAGCCGCTCCGGGGCACGGTCGTCTCCCTTCCGACCGCGGCCGAGTTGGCGGTGCCGCTCGAGTCGCAGCTGATCGTCGAGTTCATGAGCCGGTAAGACAGGAGAGCTAAATGCGAGTTCGCTGGAAAGAGTTCGAGCTCCCGACCCGCGTGGTCGTCAACGACAAGACCGCCACGTCCACGTATGCCGAATTCAGCTGCGAGCCGTTCGAGCGCGGCTTCGGCACGACGGTCGGCAACGCGCTCCGGCGCGTGCTCTACTCGTCGATCGAGGGCACGGCGGTGACGGCCGTCCGCATCAAGGGCGTCGCCCACGAATTCACCTCCATCGACGGCATCGTCGAGGACGTGACCGACATCATCCTGAACCTGAAGCTGCTCGTCGTGAAGATCCCGGGCGAGGCGTCGAATCGCACGCTCAAGCTCGATGTCTCGAAGAAGGGCATCGTGAAGGCGTCGGCGATCGCACCCGAGGCGGGGGTCGAGATCGTCAACGGAGACCTGCACCTGTGCACGCTGGCGGATGGCGGGAAGCTGTCGATGGAGATCGACGTGCGCCGCGGCCGCCGGTATGTGACGAGCGAGGAGCACGCGAAGGAGCACAGCGAGAACATCGGCGTGATCCCGGTCGACTCGAGCTTCTCGCCGGTCAAGCGCGTGCGCTATCGCGTGGAGAACACGCGCGTCGGCAAGCTGACCAACTACGACCGTCTCGTCCTCGAAATCTGGACGAACGGCACGGTGACGCCGGACGAGGCGCTCGTCGAGGCGTCGAAGATCCTGCGCAAGCACCTCAACCCGTTCGTGGCCTACTTCGAGCTGGGCCGCGAGCTGCAGATCAACGAGAAGAAGGAAGAGGAGCTGCGCAAGAAGGAGAAGGACAAGGAGGAGATCCGGCAGAAGCTGTCGATGTCGATCGGCGAGCTGGACCTCTCCGTCCGGGCGCAGAACTGCCTCTCCGCGGAGCACGTTGAGACGATCGGCGAGCTCGTCGGGCGGAACGAGGCGGATCTCCTCAAGGTGCGCAACTTCGGCAAGACGTCGCTGCGCGAAGTGAAGAAGAAGCTGCTGGAACTCGGCCTGAACCTTGGGATGGACCTGGAGGGGATCTTCGGCAAGAAGCAGCCGACGATGGCCCAATAGTCCGACTCGCCCGCCGCCGGGAGGGCGGGCTCGATCAATACAGGTAGGCGGATGTCATGAGACATAGACTCAAAGGACGCAAGCTCGGCTGTACGACCGCCCATCGGCAGGCGATGGAGCGAAACATTGTCACGAGCCTGTTCGTCCACGGGCGCATCATCACGACCGATACGCGCGCGAAGGAGTTCCGCGGGAGCGCCGAGCACCTCATCACGCTGGCCAAGCACGGCGGCCTCGCGAACTTCCGCGCCATCATGTCGGTCGTGCAGGACCGCGGCGTCGCACTCAAGATCGTGAACGACGTGGCGAAGCGCTTCGAGAAGCGCCCGGGTGGCTATACGCGCGTGATCAGGCTGGGCGGCTGCCGCTGGGACGGCGAAGGCCGCGGATGGTACGCTGCGAACCGCCTTGGCGACAACGGTCCACGTGCGATCTGGGAGCTGGTCGAGCGCAAGAGTCCGGAGGAAGAGCAGCGCGCGGCGGGACGCGGCAAGGTCGCGCAGGAAGACGCGAAGAAGCGGCAGCTCGAGAAGAAGGCCGCCGCCGCCGCGAAGGGCAAGAAGGACAAGGCCAAGCCGGCCGGCGCGAAGTAGTCCTCCGCCATGCCCGACGACTGCATCTTCTGCAAGATCATCGCGGGGGGAGTCCCGTCGCAGAAGGTCTACGAGAACGAGCTCATTCTCGCGATCCTCGACATCAATCCGATCGCGCCGGGGCACACGCTCGTGCTCCCGAAGACGCACGTCGAGATGTTCACGGACCTGCGCCCCGACATCCTCGGGGAGCTGGCCATCCGCGCGCAACAGGTGGCACGCGGTGTGGCGCGCGCGACGAACGCCCAGGGCTTCAACCTGCTCATGAACAACCACAAGTGCTCGGGACAGGCGATCCCCCACGCGCACTGGCACATCATCCCGCGCAAGACGGACGACGGCGTGCGCTTCAACTGGCAGCCGACGCAGTATCCGGAAGGCGAAGCGGCTCGGATCGCGACGAACATCCGGGAAGCGTTGAAGTAGTTTCGCGTTCCGGGTTTTGCGTTGTGAGTACGGACGGTCTACTCACAACTCACAACACATCGCTACTTTTTCGCCAGAAGCTCGGCCGCTTCGCCAACGGTGTCGGAGAAGCGCAGGATCTTCGACAATCCGAGGATGTTGAAGACGTCCTGAATCTCCGGAGGCGTGCACGCGAAGATCAGGTCGCCGTTGTTCTTCATCGCGGTGTCGAGCGACCCGATAAAGCAGCCGAATCCGGCCGACGAGATGTACCGGGCACCCTTCAGGTTGACCACGATCCGGAAGCAGCCCTTCTTGAAGATCTCGTCGAGCGCGACCTCGACCTTCGAGAAGTTGGTCCAGTCGAGTGAGCCTTCGATCTTGAGCTCGTAAATCCCGGCCTGGAACTCCGCTGCGGCCACCTTGATGTGATCCATCCCGGCGGCTTCAACCATACCGGGATGAGTATATAGCGCGGTTTGCGGTGCGTCCACTTCGTCTCGAACCGGAGTACAATCTCCCGCGAATGTCGGACGAGGGCCGCTTCGGGCCTTACATCATCGAAAGCGTGCTTGGCGAGGGCGCCGCCGCCGTCGTCTACCGCGCGCGTCACCAGGACCTCGACCGCCCCGTCGCGCTCAAGGTGCTCGGCTCGCGCAGCGCGGGCGTGGCGTCGATGGAGGAGCGGTTCCGCCGCGAGGCGGTCGTGATTGCGCAGCTGCGCCATCCGAACATCGTGCGGGTCCACGACGCGGGCGAGGTCGACGGCCGCGCATTCCTGGCGATGGAACTCGTCGAGGGACAGACGCTCGACGGGCTCCTCGATCGCGGAGCCGTGGCGCTCCGCGCCGGGGTCGAGCTGCTCGCGAAAGTGGCGGACGGCGCGCACCACGCGCACGAGCACGGCATCGTTCATCGCGACCTCAAGCCCGCCAACGTGCTCGTGGACGCGAACGGCGAGCCGAAGATCGTGGACTTCGGGCTGGCGCGCGTCGCGGAACTCGTGGACCGCCTCACGCGCGACGGTTCCGCCATGGGCACCCCGCTGTACATGAGCCCCGAGCAGGTCGCGGGTCGCTCGAATGACGTGGGGCCGCGCTCAGACGTGTACGCGCTCGGCGCGATCCTCTACGAGCTGCTCACGGGACGGACGCCGTTCATGTCCGAAACCGTGACGGAGCTCTTCCAGCGGATCCTTGAAAGCGATCCCGAGCCGCCCGGACGCGTGCGTCCCGGCGTGCCGCCGCCGCTCGAGGCCGTCTGCCTCAAGGCGCTCGAACGCGAGCCGCGCCATCGCCATGCGTCCGCCGCTGAGTTCGCGACGGACCTGCGCGCTTGGCTCGCCGGAAAGCCCGTGGGCGTGCGGTCGCACAGCGTGGTGCGCTCGATCCGGAGACAGTTCGTGCGGCGTCGCACGACCGTGACTGCGTCGGTCGTCGGCGTGCTCGCGCTCGCGCTCGCGGCGGCGATCTTCGCGCCGCGTTGGAGTGCCGAGCGGGCGCGCGCGACTGAGGAGCGGCGGCTGCGACAGGAGGCAGAGCTCTTCCTGCCGGTCGAGAAGGAGCTCGAGCTGCTCGCGCTGCGCGGCTACCACCCCGACTTCCGGATGACGGACGCCGATTTCTCGAAGTTCGACGGGGAGATCGCGCAGCTGCGCGAGCACATGTCGCGCGGGCGCGAGAGCGCGCGCGGCTGGCACCTGATCGGGAGGGTGCGCGAGGTGCTGGCGGACCACGCCGGCGCCGACGAGGCGTGGGGCCGGGGATTGCAGATCGAGCCGGAGCACGCGGCCTGCCTGTTCGACCGGGGCCGCCTCGCCATCGAGCGCGCGCTCGTGAAGCGGGGGACCGAGTCGGGCGAGGGCGATACGGCGGTCCAGGAGGCGGCGTCCGCGATGGATCTCGTGCGCCGCGGCGTGCGTCTCGCGGCCGGCGGATCGCGCATGGAGCTCGATCTTGCCCAGGCGTATCTCGACGTGATCGAGCGGTGGGGGACGGACTGGCGATTCGAGTCCGCGCCCCTCCTCGAGAAGTGGAAGGGGAAGCCGTTCGTCGAAGAGTTCCTGCTTCTCGAGGGAATTGCGGGCGGCGACCTGGCGGCCCGCGCCTCCGAGGCCATCCGGCGCATGCCCGGCTACGCCCGGGCCTGGTTCTGGCGGGGAACGGTGACGTGGACGCAGGACTCGACGGTCGCGATCGCGGACTTCGACCGCGCCATCGCCATCAACCCGCGCTTTGCCGAGGCATACGGAAACCGCGGCATCGTCCGTCGCGCGTGCGGGGACGATGCGGGGGCACTCGCGGACGTGCGGCGGGCGATCGAGCTCAATCCCCGTCTCGCCACTCCGCGCGTCACCCTTGGGAATATCCTCTCGGCGCGGGGCGACGTCGAGGGTGCGCTCGCAAGTCTTGACGACGCGCTGAAGCTCAGCCCCCGCAGCGCCCTCGCGTTCAGCAATCGCGGGCTGGTGTGGCAGAAGAAGGGGGACCTCGACCGCGCGTTCGCCGATTTCAACCGCGCGACGGAGTTCAGCCCGCGGTACGCGCAGGCGTACCACCATCGCGCCGGCGTGTACTGGCTGCGCAAGGACGGGGCCGCCGCGATCGCGGATTTCGACCGCGCGATCGAACTGGAAGAGAACTACGCCGACGCGTATGGGAATCGAGGCGTCGTGCGGCGCGCCATGGGCGACGCCAAGGGCGCGATGGCGGACTACGACCGCGCGATCCAGCTGAGTCCCCGGTCGGTGAACGCGCTGTACAACCGCGGAAACATCAAGGCGGCGCAGGGGGACCGGATCGGAGCCATCGCCGACTACGATCGCGCGATCGCGGTCGATCCGGGCGCGGCCGGCGTCTACTACAACCGCGGCAACATGCGGCGCGATTCGGGCGATCAGCGAGGCGCGCTCGCGGACTACGAAAAGACCATCGGCCTCGATCCGAAACACGTGGATGCGTTCATGAATCGCGGGAACATCCGCAAGGAGCTCGGCGATCTCGACGGCTCGATGGCGGACCAGGACAGCGCGATCGCGCTTGACCCGCGCTATCCGGGGCCGTACGTGAATCGCGGCGAGGTGAAGCGGCTCAGGGGCGACTCGGCGGGCGCCGCCGCGGATTGGAAGAAGGCCCTCGAGGTCGCTCCCGCGGACTGGCACTTCAGGCCGCGCCTGGAGCAGAAGCTGCGGGAACTGCGCGGCGGGGAATAAGAGCCGGATGCTCGCACGGAACCGGTGACGCGCGGCGGACCCGGACGTCATACTCAGAGAAGATGCACACGCTCGGGGACACCCTCGCGATCCTCCTGGTGGGGGTCTTCTACCTGCTCTACATTCTCGCGTGGACGGCCGTCCCGGTCGGCGCGTTTGTGCTCGTCGTCCGGTACTGGCGGAAGGAGCGCCGTCGCCTCGAGCACGTGCGTGCGGCGATCGCGGAGACGCTTGGCGGGTCCTATCGCGGCGGCCTGATCGAGTTCCAGATTGGTGATCGCGCCGCGCGCCTGGAGTTTCACCCGGCGAAGATCGGACAGCAGCCCTGCACGATGGTCAGCGTCGACCTGCGGGGGCATTCGCCCGGCGCCCTGCAGGTGTGCCGGCGGGAGTCCTCGCCGTGGTTCAGCGGCCAGTCTCACGAAACCGGCGACTTGGAATTCGACGCCCGCTACGCGGTGCGAGCGACCCCGCCCGCGCTGGTGACGGCCGTTTTCTCCCCGCTGAAGCGCGCCTGGCTGACCACCATGATCCGTGGACTCGAGAAGCTCGGCGAGCCGGCGGTGGACGTGGGGCGTGAACGGCTGATCGTGCGCGTGCACAAGGCGCTGGAGGATGAGCGCTGGGTCCGGCACCTGGTAAACGTCGCGAGCATGATGTGCGAGCATCTGACGGACGCCGTACCCGCGGGCGTGGCGTGGATGGAATCCGTGCAGGGAGAGGCGTCGCGCTGCATGGTCTGCGGCACGTCCATCGAGGCCGCCGTCGTTCGCTGCGAGCGCTGCCGGACGCCGCACCACCGCGACTGCTGGGAGTTCATGGGCGCGTGCTCGACCTTCGCGTGCGGATCGAAGCAGCGGGCGTGATTGGGGCGCCTTGGAACTGAACCCGGCGGACGTGCCCGGCGGGGAATAATCGCAGGACGCGCGCATCCAACTTGTCGATGATCGTCGCGTTGCTTCTCGCGCTCCAGATCGAGCAGGACATTACGCTCCTCGGCGACGAGAGCCTCGACGTTCGCGAGGCGGCGACGGAACGGCTCTGCAGCGGGGATGCCGCCGCAATTCCAGCGCTGATCGCCGCGCTTTCCTCGGACGACGCCGAGGTGCGAGCGCGAGTCGACGCCGTTCTCGCTCGCGCGGCGTCCACCTGTGACATGTCCCGACTGGAGCTATCGCTCAGTCCGGCGGACGGATCCAATGCCGCCGTGTGGCTGCATGTGCGCGATCGCGGCAACGGAAGGGTGCTTCTCGACCGTCGGCGTATTCGCATAGAGGGCATCACCGCCCTGCGTGGCCATGCGGGCAATCCCTACGTGATCGTCGAAGCCGGCCAGACGACGTCGATCCGATTCGATTGGGACATGCCGCGCGGCGACGTGCGGACGATGGTGCGCCCCGTCTATGAGACGTACGCACGCATTGTGCGCGGGACCGTTCTCGACGTGGAGATTAAAGGCCCCCTTCCGCCCGCTTGGTGCCGCGTTCTCGAGTTTCGTGATGCCCGCGAGATCGCGAAGCTGCTGAACGACGTGTTCGGTCCCGCCACGCGATTCGTTGCGGTGCCGGGGTCGAATT
Organism: uncultured Planctomycetales bacterium; assembly: GCA_964468745.1. Taxonomy (GTDB): domain Bacteria; phylum Planctomycetota; class MHYJ01; order MHYJ01; family JACPRB01; genus JACPRB01. The sequence goes on from CAYXVY010000242.1 coordinate 24,402, forward strand.
CGATCATCGCCGCGTCCATCGACGAGGAGACCCGCGACGTGGCGGAGCGGATTCTACGGTCCCTGGACGTAGGGCCGCGGGTGAACTAGGCCGTCGCCTGCTCGCCTTGCACAACCGGCTCGTCTGACAGCTCGACGTTGAACGGCCGCTTCCTCGGATTACTCGGTGTTTAGCCGCGGTTGCATCCGGACAACACCGAGGCATTCGAGGCAATCGAGCAGGCTCTTGAAGGGGAAGTTCAGTCCGCCTCGCGGGAGCTGGCAGACCCTCGTGTATTTGCAACGACTGAGGCACGCTGCAGATCCGCACAGAGGGCCTTCTCGGTTGCCTCTGCTCTCTCGGTGTTGATTCCGTCAGGCCGTCGCCGGGTCGGCCTGCACAACGGGATCGCCCGAGAGCTCCACGTTGAACAGCCGCT
>CAYXVY010000243.1:0-11959 GCA_964468745.1 uncultured Planctomycetales bacterium
CGACGGCCTGCTCGCCAAGGTCCGCGGCGCGGGCGACGTGCCTGAGGGCGGCTACACGTTCGACACCAAGAACGGCTGGGAGGACGCGGTCCAGCTCGACAATCGCATCGCGGTGGACACCGCCGCGAAGCACCTGAAGGACCTGATGGCGTCGAGTGACGCCAAAAAACGCGACGCGCTGTGGACGAAGGTGATGGAGGTCTACAACAAATCCACACTCCTCAATCACACGAGGGACTACGTCAAGTCGAACGCCATCACGGCGCTGAATGACTTCAAGAAGAAGAAGATCTCGGACATCGAGAAGCACGCCAAGTCCGGGGCCGGCGGCGCACAACTGCGCGCGATCAAGATGGAGCTCAACAAGCGCCGCAAGGCGGCCCTCGAGATCATCTACAACGAGAAGATCTACCTGCGAGAGGACCACCCGGACTGGAACAAGGGGGACAAGATCAACGGGCAGAAACAGGTCGACGATGCCGTCGACTTGGTGCGCGACCTGTGGGAGAAGTCCGGCGCCGTCGTCGCGGGGATGAACCCGTCGGTGCGCCGCGACCTCGCGCTCATCAAGGAGGTCAACGAGCAGTACCTGCGCGAGCTCGGCGAGGAAGTGAACACGGAAGAGGAGATGAAGCAGTACGACGAGGTGATCGCGAACCTGAGCGAGACTTCGCTGAACATCAAGAACTACAGCCTGAACGGCACCGAGAACCAGCTCTACACTTGGAACCGCCGCGTCGACCGCTACAACGAAGCGTGCACGGAGGCCGGCGTCGATGGCGACGCGAAGGGCCACGCGAAAGTCCTCAACGACTATCGCGAGATGATGGGCCGGCGGCGCGTCTTCCTGGACGGCCGTCTCTGCAAGGCGACGAAGGGCCACAGCGCGGCGTGCGACCGCGAGGGACGAATCTGGCACGTCGGCTCGGACGGCGACCCGCAATCCCGCGCCAAGGCGCAGGGGTTCTCCGGCGGCGTCGCCGAAAACGTCGCGATCGGCTACTCGAATCCGGACGGAATCTGGTGGGACGGCTGGTACCGGGCGAGCGACCACCATCGCAACGGCCTCGCGGAAGGCCACAACTGCATGGGGTACGGGTTCGTCGGGCGCGTGGGCACCGAGAACTTCTCCAACATCGGAACACCCAAAGGATTCTAGAATCAATTCATGAGACGAGCCCCCGGAGCAATCCTTCGGGGGCTCTTTCTTTTGACGCTCGCGGGCTGCTCGACGGGTGCACGACGCGAACCCGACTCGGTCGCGCAGCTTCGCGACGAGCTCGCCCGCCGCCGTGCGGAAGCGCTCGCCCTCATCTCCGATCCGAAGCGCTTTCGTCCCGACGACGCCGCAGCTCAGGCGGAGGTTGACAGGCTCGTGGCGCGCGTGCGCGACCTCTGGCTCGACACGCCCGCTCTGCGCGGTGCGGACGACTGGAACGTGCGCGCCGAACGGCACAACCAATCGTGCGCCGACCCCGGCATCGGGATGGACGAGCGCGCCCACGCGCGCATCATGAACGACTATCGGGAGATGATGGGACGACGCCGCCTATTCCTGGATGGCCGCCTCTGTCGCGCCGCGAAGAAGCACAGCGTCGCGTGCAACAGGGAGTCGAAACTTTGGCACACAGGGCCCGACGGCGACCCCGCGACGCGCGCAACAGCGGAGGGCTTCCCCGACCCCGTCTCGGAGCACGTCTGCATCGGCCACGGCTCGCCAGGCGACGTCTGGTGGGAGGGGTGGTATCGCTCACCCGATCAGCACCGCAGCGCTCTCTCGCAATCGTGGAGCGTGATCGGTTACGGTTACGACGGGCGTGTAGGAACCCAACTGTTCTCCGGGGCGACCCCGACGCCCCGCTGATCACTTCTCGACGGTGTCGAGCCACGCCTGGAATTGCGTCCAGCCGCCCGTGTCGATCCCCTTCCCGCGGCAATACTCTTCGTACTCCAGGAACCGACCGCTGGCCCACTCGTCAGCGTCGCGCAATCCCCAGTACGCGCTGCCAAGCTGCGCTCTCGCGGTGCGATAATCCGCGCCTCCGAGCCGCATGGCCGTGATCACGCCGACGGCGCCCGAACGATCGACGCCTCCCGCGCAGTGCACCAGAACGGGACGGGCCGCTCCATCGAGCGCCTTCAGCAGCTCCGTCACGTCCGACGCGCGCAGGAAGCGGTGCTGCGGCCACGCGATGTCGATCTGCGTCAAACCACGCTCCGCCGTCGCCCGCTTCTCTTCCGCGTAATCGTCCGTGTCCACCCCGCGCAGATTGATGACCGTCTTCAATCCGTACTGCTGCTGCCAGCGTGTGAGCTGAGCGCGCGTCGGCTGGGCGGAGCGATAGACGACACCGGGCACGACTTCGCGGAAATTCCCGCGAACGTGGCGGCCGTAGTAGCGCGGCCCCCAGACGGCGCCCGCTGCGACCACGGCTAGGACCACCGCGACCGCGATCACCCTTCGCCGTGCACGGGACATGCTGCCACTCTACCCGGCCACAGGCACGAAAAGGCCGCTTCACGGTGTCTATTCGACAGGGTCAGAGCGACCGGGAGAGCCATCGGGATGCATGTCATTGCAGTCTTGTTCATAGCGATTCTCGCGCCGCAAGCGCAGGAGTTCGAGAAGGCACGCGCCGAATTCAAGGCCGCAGTCGCGCAAATGCACGAGGTCAACGTGCGTGATGCCGCGCAGCGCGTCGCCCGCAGCGATCACAAGGATGCCGTCGACGTGCTTCTCGATGGCTACGGCACGACGGCCGCGCAGATCAAGATGCTCTGGGCGGAGAAGGTCCGCTGGATCAGGGAAGCAGACGCCAACAGCAACATCGAGTACGAGACCACGGACCAGGGCTCACGACCCACGGCGGGGAGCACGAACAAGTTCCTCAAGCTGATGGAGGCGCAGGCGAAGGGCAAGGAAGTTGAACAGAAGATCATGCGCGTCGAGGCCGTGAAGCGCGAGATCGTCGTGGCGCTCGGCGGATTCAAGTCGGATGCCTCCGTCAAGCAGCTCGCGACGAAACTGAAGGCCGACGCGAACTGGGACCGGCGCGCGGGCATCTGCGAGGCGCTCGGCATCATCGATCACGCGGAAGCCGTGCCGATGATCGTGGAGCAGCTTCGCACCGACAAGGAAGCACCCGTCAAGGTGGCGTGCATCGACGCGCTCAGGACGAAGAAGGCGCGCGCGCCCGAGATCGTCGCACTCATCTGCGAACAGCTCAAGAACGAGTACTGGCAGGTGAAATATGCCGCCGCGATCGCGCTCAAGGACGCGGGCGGCAGGGACGGGATCGAAAGCCTGATCGACGCGCTCGGCACGGCAGACGGCCGGCTCAAGAGCGAATTCAACGACGTGCTCGTCGCCCTCACGGGGGTCGACAAGCACGGCGATCACGCCGCGTGGAAGTCTTGGTTCGACCAAAATCGCGACGTCGTAAAGGCGGGCACGTACCAGCCCAAGCCCGAGGAGAAGCCGGGCGCTGTCGGAGACCGCGGCACCACGACATTCTACGGCATCCCCGTAAAGTCGAAAAACGTGATCTTCGTGCTCGACTGCTCGGCGTCGATGCTATGGGAATCGGAATGGAAGGCCCCCACCGACGGCGGTGGCAGCGCGCCGACCGCGACGGGAGCCGGAGGGGGCGCCGCACCCGAGGACAAGCACGGCAAGCCCGACAGCAACAAGAAGATCGACATCCTCCGCTGGCAGCTCAAGCGCTGCATGGCGCAGATTCCTGAGGGTACCGAATTCAACCTGATCACCTACGGCGCGACGGTCCATCTGATGAGCGAGAAGATGCTCAAGATGAACGAGAGCGTCCGAAAGCAGGCAATCGCGTTCGTGGACAAGATCGTGGCCGAGGGCGGCACCAACACCTTCGACTCCCTCGAGAAGGCGTTCTCGATGGCGGCGGACGGCGCGCAGAACGAGAAGCTCGACAAGAAGGGCGCGGACACCATCATGCTCTTCAGCGACGGGATGCCTTCCGCCGGGCAGATTCAAGAGCCCGGCGCCATCTGCGCGAAGATCCGCGACATGAACCGCACGAAGAAGATCATCATCAACACGGTCGGCGCGTTCTCGTCAAATCCGCCGGCCCAGCTCCAGGCGAACGAGAAGCAGGAAGGCGAGAAGTTCCTGTCCCAGTTGGCGCAGGAGAACGGGGGCGCCTTCGTGAATACGGCGGTGGGGGACTCGAAACCGAAAGACGACAAGAAGTAACGAGGAAGCGCGCTTGGAACGGCGTACGTAATGCATATAATGCGCGATCTTTTGAGAGTGGACTTGGAGGAGGTGCTCGGATGGCACGCAAGACGGTAACCTGCGCCTTCGGCCTCGTGCTGGCGGCCACGGCGTTCGCGTGGGCCGGCGACGAAGCCGCATGGCAGCAGGCGATGGCCGATTATCAGCGCTTCGGCAGCAGCAAGGACGCGGCGGAGCGCGCCCGAGCCGCCGAGGCGGTGGGCAATGCCACGTTCGAAAAGCACGACAAGCAGACCGTGCAGATGATGGCCGCGCTCCTCCTCGCGGAGCTCGCGCGCGACAAGGGCGGCAAGGACGAGGAAAAGGTTTCCGGCGACGTGCTTGAGCAGTGCGAGAACGCGCTGAAGAAGATCACGAATCCCGAAGCGGTCGACATGCTCATCAAGATGACGAAGGCGAAGGAGGGCAACCCGCGCGCCAAGTTCTATTACTGCCGAGCCCTCGGCGCGCAGAAGACGGCCGTCAAGGTGCTCATCGAGCTCGCGGACGACAAGGACATCAAGGTCCAGATCGGTGCGCTGGATGGGCTGACGGCCGCGAAGGACCCGGCGGCGCTCGACACCTTCATCAAGGTTCTCGGCGCCACGGACCGCACGTGGGAGTGCAAGTTCGTCTCGCTCGCCGGCATCGAGGCGCTCGACGTAAAAGACGACAAGGTCGTCGACGCGCTCATCGACGCGCTCGGCAAGTGCAAGCAGGACGAGGGGCGCATCAAGGTCGAAATCATGCGCATCCTCGGCAACATCCTCGACATCAAGGACCCCAAGAGCGACGACCCGAACTGGTGGCGCTCGGCCAAGAAGGACAAGGAGACCCCCGTCGGCCGCGCCGGCACCACGATCGAGCCCACGGAATTCTTCGGGCTCAAGACCAAGTCCACCCGCATCGTCTTCGCGCTCGACCGCACGGGATCGATGCAGGAGGCGTGCACGTGGCCCGAACCGAAGAAGGGGGACAAGGAACCTCCCAAGGAAGGCCCAGGCACGGCGACGGGAGCCGTCGGCGCCGACGGCAAGCCCATCACGCCGGACGAGGACGGCGCGCGCCAGAAGGCGGCCGAACTCAAGAAGAAATACGACGAGCGCAAGGTTACGTCCAAAATGGACGGCCTCAAGAAGGAATTCATCAACACCATCTACAATCTCGATCCCCGCGTTAGCTTCACGGTCATCTGGTACGAGTCGAACCCCACGTACTGGAAGGAGCAGCTCGTCCCGGCGACGTGGAAGATCAAGCTCGAGTGCATCCAGGACATCGACAAGCTGAATCCGAGCGGACCGACCAACGTATGGAGCGGCATCGAGTCGGCGTTCAAGCTGATCGAGCAGCCCGCGAGGCCGGACGTCGTCCAAGTGGACAAGAAAGGTAATTACGCCACCGTCGTCAACGGGGCCGACACGGTCTACCTCATGACGGACGGAATCCACAACACCGGCAAGTTCGTGAAGGACGCCGGCACACTGCAGGCAAGCGCCGATGAGACGGCATTCATCGCCGAGCTCAAAAAGGTTAACGCGCTGCGCAAGATCCAGATCCACGCGATCGCTCTGGGCGATCAGGGCCCGGGCCTGCCGCCCGCGGCCATCCAGCTGATGAAGCGGATCGCGGCGGAGACGGGCGGCAATTTCGTGCACATCGGGCGATAAGAGACACCGACCACGAGCCCCGGAGGCAACTCCGGGGCTTGTTGTTTTACTCTTTCGGCCTCTTCTTCTTCACGCAGCCCTCGCTCCACTCGCCCTCGACCGCGACGATCTTCGCCCACTCGAGGCCCGTGACCTCCTCAAGCGACTTCTTCCAGTCGCCGCCGTCGATCGCCGTCATCGTGAAGAGCCTCTTCACGCCGTCCTTGCCGTTGCGATCCTCGAGCCACTTGAAGAAGACGTGGCCCCGCGCGTACTCGTCGTCGGGGTCGGCGGACAGGTCCACCTCGATCGACTGTACCGGCTTCTTCGCGTGCGCGAAGGCGGCGATGTAATTCGCGTCGTCCCCCACCCACGAGGCCAGCCCCTCGTGAAACCATCCAGGGCTTTTGTACTCTCCCTGCAGGACGTGCACGAGTTCGTGGTGAATGATGCGCTCGTAGCGGATGGGCGGCACTTTCCAGTACATCGTCTTGCCCTTTTTCTTCAACTCCTCGGCCTGCTGCCGGTAGCCGTCCATCTTGCGCTCGTAGTCGCCCAGTTTGCGCAGGTTGAAGCGAATCTGTCCCTTGTCCCCCACGCGGTCGCCGCTCGCCACGTGCGTCCCGTCCCACTCGCCAAGCTTTACCTCGATCTCCCACGCGATGCTGAAGGCGCCGACGCGGTCCTCGCACTGGCGGATCGCCGTGATCCAATTCTCGCGCTTGAGCAGGATCTCGAGCAGCTGCTTGTACTCGGGCCCCTTCCCTTCCCAGCCCGTCACGCTCTCGGGGGAAGGCAGCGTCACGCGCTTCATCACCTCGACCGCGTGATCTCCCTGCACGAGAATCGCCAGCAGCAGCGCCATCATCGTCTTATACGACCGTGACGCGGTGCGGCGCCCTGACCGTGCACGAATCGGCGCGCACGCGGCGCCCCAGATCAAATGCGTGGAATTCGCGATGATGTGACCCGCCGCAGGGTACGCTTGATCCACTGTGACCCCAGCCTCCGTGTTCGGGCCGTTCGACGCGCCGTCCTCCGCGTGGCGGCCCGAGATTCTGCGCGTCATGAAGGACTCCGGCCGCTGCGGGCTCGCGCTCGTGGTGCCCGACGATGTCATCGACCGCGCGGATTTCGACCGCGCCCTGGTCCATTTCGCGCGCAGCGCAGTGGGGCGGATGCTCCTCGAAGAGATCGTGTGTGTCACGCTGACTTCCGCGGCGGCAGATGAGTCGATCCGAAGGCCGGGCTCGAAGAAAAACAGGTTCATACTGGATCCTGCCGGCACGTCGCTCGACGCGGGACACATCCTTCCGAGCGAGCTCAGCGATCCGTTGAAGGTCGCCGCGATCGTGCGCAGCGTCGTACCGCGAAAGCCGGCCTCGAAGCCGCCCCCGGGAAAGCGCGGCATCACCGCAGCGACGACCATCATCGCTCCAGGTGGGTCCTCCGCCGATTCCTAACGCCCGAATCCCCCGCCCCCCGGAGTCTCGATCCGCACGCGATCTCCCGGCCGCGCCTCGAAGCTTGTCTTGCCGGAAAGAGGGCGTCCGTTCAGCGCATTCTTCCCCGGGCGCCCTGCCTTGCCGCCGGCGAGTCCGTACGGCCCGCGCACGCGACGGTCGCTCAGAATCGAGACGCTTGCGGGCGCGAGGAACTCGAACTCGCGCACGAGTCCGTCGCCGCCACGCCACGTCCCCGCGCCGCCGGATCCGCCGCGCACGCGATACTCGGTGATGCGCACCGGATACGCGCGCTCGAACGCCTCGATGGGCGTGTTGAGCGTGTTCGTCATGTGCGAGTGCACGCCGGACGCGCCGATCGCGCCGCCGCGCGCCCCCATTCCGCCCGCGATCGTCTCGTAGTACGTGAATCCGTCGCCCCCGAACGAGACGTTATTCATCGTCCCCTGGCTCGCCGCGGGAATCCGACCGGGCAGCGCCTTCGCCAGCGCCCCGAAGACGACATCGACGATCCGTTGCGACGTCTCGACATTCCCCGCCGTGACGGCCGCCGGCCGTCTCGCATTCACAACAGATCCCAGGGGCGCGAGGATGCGAATCGGCCGCGCCGCGCCCGCGTTGAGCGGGATTTCCTCGCGGACAAGACAGCGAAAGCAGTACAGCACGGCCGAGTGAGTCACCGCCGCAACCGCGTTGACGTTTCCGCGCACCTGCGGAGACGACCCTGTGAAATCGACGGTTACGCGACTGCCCCGCCGCTCAATCGCAACGCGTATCCTCACGGGACGGCCATCGAATCCGTCGTCGTCCAGCGCGTCCTCGAATGTAAAGCGTCCGCGCGGAATCGCACGGATCGCCTCGATCATCCATCGCTCTCCATACGACTGGAGGGCGCGCCCCTGCCGGAGCAGCTCGCGCTCACCGTACCGGCGCACGAGGTCGAGCAGCCGCGTCTCCCCGCGCGCGCACGACGCCTCCTGCGCGGCGATATCTCCCTCGACCTCGTGGGGCGTACGGACATTGGCGAGGACCAGCGCGCGCACTTCGGGTGTCAGCCGAGTCGGCGGGATTATGATCCCCTCCTGCATCAGGTCGGTCGAGAGCGGCATCGATCCGGGAGACATGCCGCCGATGTCGGAATAGTGCGCGCGGCTGGCGACGAAAAACCGCAAGCGGCCGCGCACGAAAACGGGCCGCACCATGGTCACGTCCGGCAGATGCGTGCCGCCGCGGTACGGATCGTTCAGGACGACGATGTCGCCGGGGCGCATCCGCACCGAACGGATCGCGGCCTCGACCGACATCGGCATCGACCCAAGATGAACAGGAATGTGCGCAGCCTGCGCGATCATGCCGCCGGCCGCGTCGAACAGCGCACACGAGTAATCGCGGCGCTCCTTGATGTTGATGGATAGCGCCGAACGTCCGAGCGTCGCGCCCATCTCGTCCGCGACGGACGCGAACAGGTGCTTGAAGACTTCGAGTCTCAGCGACGCAGCCATATAACTCCCTTCCGGTCGAGCGTCGCCCTCCACCCCTTCGCAACGTATGTCGTTGCATTGTCTTCCATGATGATCGCGGGGCCGCGCAGACTTCCTCCAGCGCGCAATTGCCCGCGCGTCATCGCACCAAATCGAGGCTTTCGCGTCTTTACGACACGACGGACAATCGCGTTGACGATTTCCACTTCGGTGTCGCGCGCATAACCGTACCGACGCCGATGAGCGTCGTGAAAGTGACCGCCGTAGGGAATTCGCAGCTCGTACGACTGCCCCACGTATCGTGCATCGACGTAGCGGTGCCCAGGGCCCAACTCCGCGAACACCTCGCGCACGTCGCGATCGAGCGCCGAACGCGAGACTTCCGTCACCTCGTCCGCCAGCACCATGCCGAGCGCCGAGAACAATCCCGGCCACGGGGGAACGATGGCGCCGCGCATCCCCATGCGCTCGGCGAGGTCGCACGCGTGAAGCGGCCCCGCGCCCCCGAACGCGACGAGCCAGAATTCCTCCGGATCGTGCCCGCGCTCGATGGACACCACGCGAAGCGCTCGCTCCATGCTGGCGTTGGCGACCTCGATCACGGCCTCGGGCGGGATGCGGCCCAGGGCGCTACGCGCGGCGTCGACATCGAGCTTCAGTCTCCCGCCGAAGAAGAGCTCCGGCTTGATCCGGCCGAGCACGACGTTCGCATCCGTCACCGTCGGTCGCTTGCCGCCGCGCCCGTAACACGCGGGGCCCGGCTCCGAGCCCGCGCTTTCCGGACCGACGCGCAGCGCGCCCCCCGCATCCACCCGCGCGATCGACCCACCGCCAGCGCCCACTGTATGGATATCCAGGATCGGCACGCGGATGGGGTAACCGCCCAGCGTTCCTTCCTTCGTAACAGCGACGCCGTCGTCGTACAGCGAGACGTCCGTCGATGTGCCGCCCATGTCGATGCCGATTGCCTTCGAGATTCCAGCTGAGCGACAGACCGCCTCCATCGCAACTGCGCCTCCCGCCGGACCCGAGAGCAGCATGTGGACGGGCCTCCGCGCCGCCTCGCGCGCCGACATCTGTCCACCGGCGCTCGACATGATGCGGAGATCGCCCTTCAAGCGAAGGGACTGCAAATAGTGCGACGTGATCGGCTGCACGTATGCGTTGAGCACGGTTGTCGCGAGCCGTTCATACTCGCGGTACTCCGGCACTAAACGATTCGACACGGAAAGCGGCAGCCTCTTCACCATTCGCGCGACTCGCTCCTCATGTCGCGCGTCGCGGTATGAGTGGAGGAAGCAGATCGCCACCGCGTCCGCGCGCAGCTTCGGCAATCGCGCCCGCAGCGGCCGAACGATGCGCCCTTCAGCGTCGAGACGTTCGTCGATTCCGAAGCGGAGCGAGCGCGGCACCAGCGGAGCCGGCTTCTCCCATTCAAGATCGAAGAGTTTGCCGCGCGTTTGTCGCCCGATCTCGATCAGATCCTCGAATCCCCTCGTCGTGAGGAGCGCGACCCTCGCTCCCTTGCGCTCAAGAAAGGCATTGGTCGCAATCGTCGATCCGTGAATCAGGGTCGCGCGCGAAAGTTTCAGCTCCGCGAGTCCCGCCGCGATCGCGCCCGCCGGGTCGCGTCGCGACGAGAAAACCTTGTGCGTGCGGATGCTCTTGCCATCGTAGACGATGAAGTCTGTGAACGTTCCGCCGGCGTCGATGCCAACGATCATGCAAGCTTCGGCGGTGACGCCGGGGGCGGGAGAGCGCGCGCCGGGCAGTCGCTCTGAAACCCGTTCTTTCCGTGCGTGCCATCACAGAACGGCTTATTGGCTGAGGCGCCGCAGCGGCAGAGCGAAATCGCCGTGCGCCCGCCGAGGTCGAATTCTTTGCCCGTCATGTCGACAAGCTTGAACTCACCCTCGATTCGCAACGGTCCGTTCGTCTTCGGCGTGATCGTGGATCCCATTCGTTCCTCCTGCGATTGCTGGAACGGCGATCCTATCATCGCTCCCATCCTTCGCAGAAGCTTTCGGACGTCCGAGGCAAGTGCCGAAGCCGAGCGTGATTGCCGTACCCAGCGGGAACAGCCACGGAAAGGCGACTTTCACCGGCACGTGAAGCCCCCGCTCGGGGATGAGCGCCAGCGTCGCCGCCAACACGAGAGCCGCTCCAGACATGACCCAGATCAATTTCCAACGCTCGCCGCGCAGGGCCGGGACACCGGCCACGGCGAGCCCGGTCACGAGCAGCACCGACGTGACTCTAGCCCAGTCCTCGTGCTGCCAGTTCATCGCGAAGACGAACAGCACTGAGTATCCGACTCCCCAGAGAAGGCCACGAGCGTCGCGCTTGAGCGGCAGAAAGGCGAGCAGGAACATCCCCAGCATCGCCCCGTACGTGTACGCCGCCATCGAGAGCGCCAGCCGCAGGATGTCCTTGTACTGCTGCATGTACTGGCACGCGATTGCCACGGCGCTCAATCCGATTGCAGCAATAACGATGAGCACGCGCGAGACGAACATCAGGTGACGCTCGGTCGGTTCGCTTTTGAGAAACGGCTTGTAGAAACCGGAGAGACCGACCTGCGCCATCGCCGCGAGCGTCGATGTCGCCGTCGCCGCCGAGAATATCGCCGCGAAAAGCAGCCCCTTCACGCCCACCGGCATCGCGTCGAGGATGAATCGCGGGAAGAGATAGTCTCGGCGTTGCGCCACGAGTGCCGCCGTCTCCGCGCTCATCGGCACGTGCTTGTAATATGCAAAAATGCCGACCCCGACGGTCAGCATGAGCGCCGCAAGCAGCACTCCGACGCTCGAGGCGATGATCGCCTTTCGCGCCTGTCGGGCGTCGCGACAGCAGAAGAGCCTCTGCGCCATCATCTGGTCGGTGCCATGCGACCCGAGCGTCAGGAACATCGACGCTAGGCCGCACCAGAACGTGAACTCCGTCGTGCGGTCGAGCGTGAAGTCCCAGAGGCGGAACTTGCCCGCCGACCGCCCGGCATCGACGATCCCACCGACCCCGCCCGGCACCACCATCGCGACCGCTACGATGGCGACGATCGCGCCGAGGAACAGGATGCCGAACTGGATCACGTCGGTCCACACGACCGAATTGATTCCCCCC
>CAYXVY010000244.1:0-37677 GCA_964468745.1 uncultured Planctomycetales bacterium
TGGCGTACTCCGCGCGATCCCGACGGAGCGCACGCTCGAAGGCAACGAGATAGCCACGGACATGGACCTGCTCGGCCAGCCAGGCTGAGTCGTGACGCTCCAGTGCTTCGCGCAGCAGGGGCGCCCAGTAGAGGCGGCCCCGATCGTTAAGGCGTGGATCGAGCCAAAGCGCGTCGCGGCGCACGTCGCCGTCGAGCTCCGCAATCATGTACTTCCTCGTCAGATCGTCGTCGTGGATCAGCTCCAGCGACGTCGAAGGCGCGCACCGCCGATCTCGCATGAGTTCGTCGAACTTGCGCTCCAGCGCCTGCGCGCGCGCATACGTGCGGCGGACGCGATCCGCAAGGGTGCGAAGACGCGCTGCCGCGCTCCGATCACCTCGTGCTTTCATGGCCGATTTCCTCCAGCTGAAGCCGTCGACTGGCAACTGTGCGCTGCACAAGCGTGCCGTCGCGAGCGACCACGCGTACCGTCACGTCGATGCGATCGAACTTGGAGAAGTCGTACTCGGGCTTGCCGGCGTCCGGTGTGCCCTGCGGAATGGGCGAGAGCTCGTAGCGGTAGACCTCGGTGTTGCGGAGCTGTACCCATCGGCCATACCGGCCAGGCTCGAGATCGTCCCAGCGGTTCGCATAGGCCGTGACCTGCTCGCGGCCATCGCCTCCCGTCGCGATCAGTCTCGTGGTCACGGACACGTCCGCGGGCACGACGCGCGAGCCGCGAATCGTCACGCGAAAGGTGAGATTGAGCGACTCGAATGGCCCAAAACGCGCCGGACAATCCACAGGGTCGATGTAGATGACGCTGCGCGGCGCCGCGATGTCGGCCGGCACCGCCTGCCCCAAGCGTTATGTTCCCGCCGAGGCGCTGGACCGCGCGGTGCTGGAGTACATGAAGCTGCTCCACCTCAACCCGGAGCGCGTGCGTTCGATCGCCACCAAGGAGAACGGATTCGCCTCGCAGACTATCGCGAAGCTCAAGGAGGACCGCGAGCGCGTCTCGACGCAGTTGGGAAAGGTCAAGCAGCAGCTTGCCCACCTGGCCGAAGTGCTCGCCAACGGCGGCATGGCGGCGCTCAGCACGGTTCGCGAGAAGCTCGAAGCGCTCGAAGCGGACCGGGCGGAGCTGGAGTCGACGCAGTCACGGCTCAAGGCCGAACTCGAAGCCGAAGAGACGCAGGAGATCGTCGTCGAGGACCACGTCAAGTCGCTGGCCTTCTTCGATCAGTTCGTCCGTGAGACCGCGGACGAACCGGAGCGGATCAAGCAGGGCATCACGCGCTTCGTCGATTACGTCGTGTGGCACGCCGGGGAGAAGGGCGAAGGTCAGCTCGAGGTGTCGATCTTCCCGCACCCGGTTGTGCAACCCCCGGACGTGATCGAGTTTGACAGCGCGGTGAACGGACCCGGGCGTTGTTTCGTCCGGGGGTCAGAGATGGTGGGCGGTGAGGGGATCGAACCCACGACCCTCTGCGTGTAAAGCAGATGCTCTACCACTGAGCTAACCGCCCGCGTGGGTCCCACACTACACGATCGGCGTTTCGAAGGCTACGGAGGGCAGGCGCTACTTCTTTTTCGCGGGTTCGGGCGGCATGTCGAGGAACTCCAGCGACTTCTCCAGCCACTCCGCGTCCGCCCACTCGTGATCCTTCTCGGGCATCTCGAAGTAGGCGACGTGCGCGAACGACTCCTTCTTCTGCATGTCGTCGCTCATCGCCTTGCTCGGCGGACGATTGAAGTCCTCGGATCCGACCAGCACGACGTGCCGGCTCTCCTGCTTCGTCTTCTTCAAGAGGTCCGCCGCCGGCTTCGGAAAGATCGCCGGCCACACTTCCTTCGGGTTCGCGGGATTCGGGACCGCCTTGAAGTAGTCCATCCCACCCATGTAGATCCCGCCCGTGAAGACGTCCGGGTACGCGAGCCCCAATCGACTCGCCGTGCGCCCGCCGCCGGAGAAGCCGGTGACATACACGCGCTTCTTGTCGACGGCGTACTGCTTCGAGAGGTTGTGCACCGCGTCGAGAGCCAGCCGCGCGCGATCCCAGACGAGCCGGGGGTTCCCCGCCTTGTTCGCCCCAACCACGATGATGTTGCGTGCCGCCAGCACCTTCGGCCATCCCGGCGGAACGCCGCCGCTGTCCCCGGGCGTGATCCACACCAGCAGACCCGCGGGCTTCGCGGCGTCGTAGTCGCGCGGCACGCGCACCTCGAACGACTCCTCCTCGATCGCGCGCGTCTCGGCCCCGGGATCCTCCTTGCGGATCATCGCCATGTCCCAGCCGTACCGCCTTGCGATCTCCTTCAACGCGCCGCTCGGATGACGCTCCTTGAAGACCGACGTGAACGCGCCCGTCTGCGGGGCGTCCTGCGCGGCCAAGACTGCGATCGCGAGCGCACACCACACCATGCCCTAGTACATACGGAATTTCCCGGCGAATCCTCTGAACCCGGGCGCACGTCCCCGCGTTCATAGAGCCAGCGTGCCCGAGGAGTTTCACGTGTGCACGCTCCCTCCCTATCCCGTTGATCCCCAAGAGAATCGCGTGGGGCATTCTGCACCCATGCCACATGCAGTAAACCCATACCCCGCGATTCCCGCGCATGGCGCGCGTTTATCGCGTGGCACGACCTTTGCATTTCCCCTCCCGGTGGTGGTTGCCCGTACTGGTGGACAGAACTGTGAGGACACCATGAGCGAAGAGAAGCCCGTTGAAGTGGCCGAAAACGTCGCCGTCGTGGAAGCCGATTCCGGCGGCATGATCGCCAACGCCCCCTGGTGGCTGGTCTCGGGAGGCGTGCACGTCGTCATCCTCCTCGCCGCGACCCTGGTCTACGTCGAGCGCCTGATGGCGATCGACGACGCGGGCCTCGTCGTGGCGGTGACGCCCCCGTCAGCCGCGGTCGTCAACGAGATCGAGAAGCCGCGCGACACGTTTGAACGCCGCGGCATCCCGACGGACCAGCCGAACGACACCGACTCGACGGAGCCGATCATCTTCTTCCCCGAGGCCGAGATCGCCAAGCACAACGAGAGCGCCGACAACGAGGACTACGGCCAGATGAAGGGAGACTCCACCAAGTTCACCTCGTACATCCCGGGCTCGGCCGGCGGCTTCCGCGGACGGCAGTCAGGCAACACGCCGGGCGTCTACGACACGATGGGCCCCGGCGGTGGAGGCGGCAGCGGCGGACGCTATGGCGGGCCTTACGGTGGTCGCTTCAACCGCGTCGCCCGCGGACACAGCACCAACGCCGCAACGGAGAGCGCCGTCATCGCGGCCCTCCGCTGGCTCGCGCGCCATCAGGACGCCGACGGCTCGTGGAAAGCCTCGACGTTTCACAAGCAGTGCATCTCCGGCAAGTGCAGCGGCACCGGCATGGACGACTACGACACCGGCCTCACGAGCCTGTCGCTCCTCGCCTTCCTCGGCGCCGGCTTCTCGCACCTGTCGCGTGACGAGTACGTGGACCCCGTCGAGCCCTCGCGCAAGCTGAAGTTCGGACTCGTCGTGAAGAACGCGATGCAGTGGCTGATCGCGCACCAGGACCCCGAGGGGTGCGTCGGCGAGCGCACGCCGAAGTTCATGTACAACCACGCCATCGCCGCCCTCGCCCTCTCCGAGGCGTACGGCATGACGTCCACGCAGCTCCTCAAGGAGCCCGCGCAGAAGGCGATCGATTTCATCATCGCGTCGCAGAACCCCGGCCGCGGCTGGCGCTACAGCAGCCGCTGCGGCGAGAACGACACGTCGGTCAGCGGCTGGGCGATCATGGCCCTCAAGAGCGCCGAGCTCTCGGAGCTCGCGTTCCCGCGCTCCAGCTACGACGGGATGATCAACTGGCTCGACGAGACGACGAGCCCGAACGGCTACTACAAGGTCGGCTACACCGCGCGCGATCAGGGCAAGGTCTTCGTCCCGAACAAGAACGAGCAATGGGACGACCATCCGTCGATGACCGCGGTCGCCGTCATGGCGCGCATCTTCATGCAGAAGAAGAAGGGGGACCCCGCGCTCGGCGGCGTGCACCTGATGGCGGCCGACCTCCCCGAGTGGAAGTCGCACCGCGTGGATTTCTACTACTGGTACTACGCGTCGCTGGCGATGTTCCAGTACGACGGTCCCGAAGGCGGCATGTGGAAGAAGTGGAAGGGCCCGATGGAGAACGCGCTCGTCCCGAACCAGAAGACCGCGAAGGACCAGTGCCAGAACGGTTCGTGGAGCCCCGAAGAGGACCGCTGGGGATTCGAAGGGGGCCGCGTGTATTCGGTCGCCATCAACGCGCTGACCCTCGAGGTCTACTACCGCTACAAGAACGTGTTCGTGGGCGGAGGCAAGTAACCCAATAACTACCTGGCGTGCCAGAAAGTGACAGATCTATGAGCGACGAACAGAACGTGGAAGTGGCTGTCGAGAGGGAAAGCGTGATCGTGAACGCCCCCTGGTGGCTCGTGTCGGCGGGCCTTCACATGGTCGTCATGCTCGGCATGACGCTCATCTATGTAGAGCGGCTGATGGCGATCGATGACGGCGGCACAACGGTCGTGACGCGCCCGACGGACGTGGCAGTTCCGCCCGTTGACCCTGACGCAAAGCGCGACGATTTCACGCGTCGCGGCATCCCCAAGGACGACGGCGTATCGTCCGCATCCGAGGACCCGATCATCTTCTTCCCCGACGCGGAGCTGAGCGACCACAACGAGAGCGCCGACGGCGAGGACTATCGCCAGATGAAGGGGGACAGCAAGGAGTACCTGTCTTATACCCCCGGGGACTCGACGGGATTCCGGGGCCGGCTGAACGGCAAGACCCCGGGCGTCTACGACACGATGGGCACAGGCGGGGGCGGCGGCGCCAGCGGCCGGCACGGCGGACCCTGGGGCGGCCGCAAGAACCGCGTCAATCAGGGCCCGCGCACGCAGACGACGGAGAGCGCGCTGATGGCAGCCCTGAAGTGGCTCGCGCACCATCAAGACCAGGACGGATCGTGGAAGGCCTCCGGCTTTACAAAGCAGTGCATCGGTGCGAAATGCGGCGGCGCGGGGGGCGACGACTACGACGCCGGCCTGACGGCGCTTTCGCTGCTCGCCTTCCTCGGCGCCGGGTACACCCACCTCTCGCGTGACGAGTTCAAGGACCCCATCGATCCATCCCGCATGCTGAAGTTCGGTGTGGTCGTAAAGGGCGCGATGCAGTGGCTGATCAGTCGCCAGGATCCCGAAGGCTGCATCGGCGAACGCGGCGCGAAGTACATGTACAACCACGCCGTCGCCGCGCTCGCGATCTCCGAAGCCTACGGCATGACGTCGACCCCCCTCCTGCGCGAGCCGGCGCAGAAGGCGATCGACTTCCTCGTCGCCTCGCAAAACGTCGGCAAGGGCTGGCGCTACAGCGCGAAGTGCGGCGACAACGACACGTCGGTCAGCGGCTGGGCGCTAATGGCGCTCAAGAGCGCTGCGCTCTCCGAGCTTTCGTTCCCTCAATCGAGCTACGACGGCATGATCAGCTGGCTCGACGATGCTTCCGACGGCGCCGGTGGCTACGTGAAAACGGGCTACACCGACCGCAATCAGGGCAAGACGATCGTCCCGGGCAAGAATGAGCACTTCGACGACCACCCGTCGATGACCGCGGTCGCGATCATGTCGCGCATCTTCATCAAGGGGAAGAAGGGCGACCCCGCGCTCAGCGGCGTGCACCTGCTGGCCGCCGACCTGCCGGAATGGAAGGCCAATCGCGTGGACTTCTACTACTGGTATTACGCGTCGCTGGCCATGTTCCAGTACGACGGCCCGGATGGCGCGCTCTGGAACAAGTGGAACGAGCCGATGAAGAACGCGATCGTCCCCAACCAGAAGACGTCGAAGGACGGCTGCCAGAACGGCTCGTGGAATCCGGACGAGGATCGCTGGGGCTTCGAGGGTGGGCGCGTGTATGCCGTCGCAATTAACGCCCTGACGCTCGAGGTCTACTACCGGTATCCGAATGTCTTTGGCGGCGGCAACAAGAAGTGACCTCCATCGGAAAACTCAACAGAGGAACCACGCCGTAGCCCGAAGGGCGAAGGCGGGTAGGTGAAGTCATGAACGAAGAACAGAATGTCGAAGTGGTGGTCGAGAAGGACGGGGCGCTCACGAACGCCCCCTGGTGGCTGGTGTCGGCCGGCCTTCACGTGGTCGTCATGCTCGGCATGACGCTCATCTATGTAGAGCGGCTCATGGCGATCGAGATGAGCGGACCCATCGTCAGCATCGCGAACGACATCGGACCGCGCATCGAGCCGCCGGAACCCGAACGCGACATCCACACGGGCAAGCACCCCAGCCTGAGCAATGAGAAGTCGGACACGACGGCCAACGACGAGCCTGAGATCGTGAATCCCTTCGCGAAGATCGGCGACCACAACGAGAGTGCGGACGAGCAGGAATACAAGGAGATGCTCGGGAATTCGCCGGACGCTCGCGGCTACATCGACGGCAACGCCACGGGCTTCGGACGGACCAAGTCCTCGACCCCCGGTCAGTCGTCGATGATCGGAGTGGGTCCGGGGGGCGGCGGCACCGGACGCTACACGAAGCGCGGAAAGGGCGGCCGAGAGAACATAGTGAAGCGCGGCGGCGGATCCCAAGCCACGGAGAGCGCGGTCATGGCGGCCCTCAAGTGGCTCGCGCGGCACCAGGAAGCGGACGGCTCGTGGAAGGCCGCGGGCTTTTCGAAGCAGTGCATCGGCGCGAAGTGCGGCGGATCCGGCGCGGACGACACCGACATCGGCGTGACGGGGCTCGCGCTCCTCGCCTTCCTTGGCGCCGGCTACTCGGCCCAGTCGCGCGACGAATTCCCGGACCCCGTCGATCCGACGCGCACGTTGAAGTTCGGCGCCGTCGTCAAGCACGGCGTGCTGTGGCTCATGTCGCAGCAGGACCCCGAGGGTTGCATCGGCGATCGCGCGTCGCGCTACATGTACAGCCATTCGATCGCGGCGCTCGCGCTGTGCGAAGCGTACGGCATGTCTGCGACGTCCGCCGTGCGCGAGCCGGCGCAGAAGGCGATCGACTTCATCGTCGCCGCGCAGAACCCCGGCAAGGGGTGGCGCTATACCTCGCGCTGCGGCGACAACGATACGTCGGTTACGGGCTGGGCTGTCATGGCGCTCAAGAGCGCGGAGCTATCGGAGCTGATGATCCCCAAATCGGCGTACGACGGCGCGCTTTCGTGGCTCAACGAGGTAACCGACCAGAACGGCTACTATCGCGCCGGTTATATGCGGGCGGGCGACGGCCCCGTCTTTGAGCGCGGCAAGAACGAGCAGTTCTCCAATCACCCGTCGATGACGGCCGTGGCAGTCATGTCCCGCATCTTCATTCAGCGGGAAAAGCGCGATCCGGCGCTGGGCGGCGCGCAGCTCCTGGTGGGCGATCTGCCTGAGTGGAAAACGAACAAGGTCGACGCCTACTACTGGTACTACGGCTCGCTCGCACTCTTCCAGTACGACGGCCCCACCGGCCCGATGTGGAGCAAGTGGAACGAGCCGATGAAAAACGCAATCGTCCCGAACCAGAAGACGTCGAAGGACGGCTGCCAGAACGGATCCTGGAACCCCGAGGAGGACCGCTGGGGTCACGCCGGCGGCCGCGTCTACTCGGTGGCGATCAACGCCCTGACCCTCGAGGTCTATTACCGCTACAAAAACGTGTTCGGAAGCAAGTAACGATCAAGTCCCCAGTACGAACGCAGGGTCCTGCGTCGCCTCTCGCGGCGACGCAGGACTTCGCGCGTCCGGGAGAAACGATGAACCCGCACGATGAGAGTGAGACTCAGCCGGTTATCTCGATGGTGTGCTCGTTCAGCCTGCACTTCGTGATCCTGCTGGCGGCGACGCTTGTCGACGTCGAGCAGCTCTTCGCGCTCGAGGGCGGACCGCATTTTGGAGTGAGCTTCGCGAGGCCGGCCGGGTCGTTCACGGAGATCATCCGCGACGATACGTTCGATCGAAAGGCAATCCCACAGGGCGGTTGTCAGGCGCCCGCGCCGCAGGATATCGCCGTCTGGAGCTGTGGATCGTGGGCCGGGTGCGCTGACGTTGCCGTCGATGATGAGTGCCCCTGTCGTCGAGCGGGTTATCACGCCTCTTGCCGCCGCAACTGCTGTGGTCGGGAGCAACCGGACCGTGAACGGCTGCGCGCGTTGCGACAGGAGGCCGGCGCGCCCGAGTGAAGGCGGTCGCTACGCAGCGGAACTCGACGGCTCCAACGCTGCAATCGGGCGCCGGCTCACCTGCACGAACCTCGCCGTGAGCGCCACAGACGCCGCCGCCAGCCCGATCGTCAACCCCCACCAGAGGCCCGTCGGCCCCAGCTTTAACCCGTACGCCAGCACGAGCGCCGCCGGCAACGCAACCAGCCAGTACGCCACCAGGCATACCGCGAGCGACCACCGCGTCATCCCAGCGCCGCGCAACGCCCCCTGCGCCACCACCTGAATTCCGTCAAAGATCTGAAACGTCGCCGCGATGCGGATCAGCACGGTCGCGAGCGGCAGCACCGACGCATCCGTCGTCCACAGGCGCGCCAGCGGCTCCGCCGCAACCATCATCACCACGCCGCACGCCAGCATGAACGCCGCGCCGACTTGGATCCCGACCAGCCCCGCCCGCCGCATCGCCGCCGCGTCCCCCGCTCCGATCGCCCGGCCCACGCGCACCGACGTAGCCGCCGCCAGCGCCATAGGCACCATGAACGTCAGACTCGCCAGCGCAATCGCCACGTGATGCGCCGCCGCGGCGGTCGCGCTGAACCCGGCCATCAGCACGCCCGCGAGTACGAAGATCCCGATCTCCGCGAGATATTGAAACCCCAGCGGTAATCCCACCGCGAACAGCGTCCGCAGCAGCCGCGCGTCGAGCGCCCGAAGCGGCTCCTCCCCGGCGCCGGGATCCAGCCTCCGCAACGCAACCACGAGCACGACCAGCTCGAGACACGTGGCCATCGACGCCGCCCACGCGAGCCCCGCCACCCCGAACCGCGGCATCAGCGCCAGCGCCGCGCCCAGATTGAAGACATTCGCAACCACCATCGCAATGACGATCGGCCGCGTCACCTGCGCCGCCTGCAGATACGTCCGACCCGCGACGAACGCTAATAGTGGAAGCAGCGACGGCAACCGACCATACACGTAGACTCGCGTCTGCGACGCGAGCTCGCCGTCGACCCCGAACTTCTCGAGCGAGTGCGCCAGCCCCAGAACGCCGAACGTCAGCGGGACGCACAGCATCACCGCGACATACACCCCGTGCCACATCGTCCGCCGCGCCCGCCTCGCCCGCCCCGCCCCGAACGCCTGCGCGACGAGCGGATCGATCCCCACCAGGATTCCGAACGCGATGATCGAGCCGGTGAAGAACATGTCGGCGCCCATCCCGACGGCGCCGATCGCGACAGACCCCAGCTGCCCCGCGAGGATCGTGTCGACGGTCCCCATCAACTTGTTGCCTACGTTGACGAGCATGAGCGGAGCCGCCAACCGCAACAGGGGGGACAGCTCCGACGATGAACTCATGGGTACTTGAATCGTCAAGGTGCCACTTGGTTCAACGAATCAGTCGGGCAGATCTGGGTCGCGACGCGATCGGGCATCCTCCCGATCAACACCGAGCCATCTGAGGCGGCCGAGAAGACCTGGATGGGCTTGCGAGTTTCCCCCTGCCTGCTCGGTTGCCTCGGATATCTCGGTGTTGATTCCTCCACCGTTGGTGATGACTGAAATCCGTCGGGCTTCATTAGTTCGAGGAAACCTTCGGGTCGCATCTCTTTTGATGAGTGTAATGGAAGCTTGGGAACTCGCCGCGAGCGCGCGAAAGAAACAGGAGGCCGGCGACCTCAAGGGCGCATCGAAAGACGTCGCCGCTGCGCTGCGCCTCGACCCGAAACACGCCGAGGCGATTCACGTCCGCGCCCACATCGAGCGCGACCGCTGCCGCTTCGCGCGGGCGATCGCCGACTTCGGGCTTGCCGCGACATTGTCGCCCTCCGACTATCGCAACTGGTACTGTCGGGGCGTCGCCCGCAGACTCGCCGGCGATGACACCGCCGCCGTCGCCGACCACACCGAGGCTCTCCGCATGAGCCCGTCAATCGTCGTCGTCCTCTGCCAGCGCGCCCTTTCCTCCATGAACCTCGGCGACCACTCGCTCGCGCACGACGACTGGCGCGAAGCGCTGCGTCTCGACGCGAACTGCTGGGAGGCGCGACACAACCTCGGCGTCAGCTTCGAGCGTCTCAAGAACTTCGACGCCTCGATCCGCGAGTACGCGCACGCGATCGCGATCAAGCCTGACGAACCCCTCTCGTACGGCGGACGCGGCTACTCGCGCGCGCGCATCGGCGATCACGCGGGCGCCGTGGCCGATTTCACCGAGTGCCTCAGCCGCGAGGCCAAGAACGCGTGGGCCCTCCTCAACCGCGGCGCGTCGCGCGTCGAGACCGGCGATTCGACCGGCGCCGTCTCGGACTGCGACGCAGCGCTAGCCCTCGACCGCTGGAGCTGGCGCGCGCGACTGCATCGTGGACGCGCCTTCGCCAACCTCGGGCAGGAGGATCGCGCGGAAAAGGATCTCACGGTTGCCGTCGATGCCGACCCGTGGAACGTCGAAGCCCGTTTCTGGCGCGGCCTCGTCCGGGCGAAGCGGTCGTCCCACGGCGCGGCCGAAGACCTGCAGTGCGCTCTGCGTCTGGCCTCCGACACGTGGGAGCACCGCGACCGCGTGAAGGAACTCCTGCGCCGCATGCGCCGTATAATGGCGGGATGAGAATCGCTCCGGTCGCACTCCTTCTTCTCGCAGGCTGTCTGAAGTTCGAAGCGTCCGCCACGCTCATGCCCGACGGCTCCGGCCGCATGAGCGTCTCGTATGCGGTCCGGAAGGAACTCGACGGCTTCAAGACTCCGAAGCTCACGGACACGACCCTTACCGGCGCGTTCGACGGCATCGACGCCTGGGCCGAGTTCAAGACCGGCGAAGAAGGTGACTCCTGGACCGTGTCTGGGCTCGCATACTTCCCCGACATCAACAAGGTGCGCATCAAGTTCGCCGACGACGGCGACGCATTCTCCTTCGAGCTGAAAGACGCGTCGCTTACCGTAAGCGACCCGCTGCCGACCATCGTGGGCCGCATGAAAGAGAAGGCGGAGAAGGTGGAACCGCTCCAGAAGGGCTTCCGCTTCGCGCTGTCGATCACCGCCCCCGGCCCGATCGCCTCCGGCGACGGACGCAAGGCGACAATCACGATCGACGACAAGGCGCTCATCGAAGCGACGCGCGACCGCACGAACGCCGCGAAGTACCTGCCTCCGAAGCACGTCGTGACATGGGGCAAGAGCGTCGTCACCGACGACGAGATCGCGGCCTTCAAGAAGGAGCACGCGGCGGCGAAGGCGGCGTGGGACGCCCGGCCCGAAGCGGGATTCAGGAAGCGCGAGCCGAAAGCGAAGGACAAGCGCCCCTCCATCGCAGTCGCGGACTTCGCCGACAAGAGCGGCTTCGAGAGCGACGCGGCGAAAGTGGCGGGCGATGCGATGGTGCGCTGGCTCACCCAGTCCGAACAGTTCGTCGTGTCGGACCGGCGCACGAAGGAGGCGATGAAAGAGGGGAAGCTCGCGGCGGTCAAGTACCTCGTATGGGTCGCCATCACGAGCGTCGCCATCTCGCCGAACGGGCCGCGCGTCGAGCTCGAGGTCCGGGTCGTTAACGTCCACAGCAGCGATGTCGTTTTCCGTGAGACGGCCGAGGGTCGCGCCAAGCGCGGAGTGGAGCGTGCGGCCGAGGACGCGCTCGCGAAGACGTTCGACAAACTCGTTGATGCACTGGGGGAATGATGACCATCGCACTGTTGCTCTGCCTGTTCACAGCGCAGGCCGACGACACGCCGAAGGTCCTCGTCAAAGACGGGCACTGCGACGCGATCCTCTACGGCTGGTCGCCCGTCCTCGATCTCTGGGGCAACGCCCGCAAGCAGGTGTGGACGCTCCGCGCCGACGGCACCCTCCTGTTCCGCACGCCCGAAGGATCGCTCGAAGACTATCTTAAGCGCGATCTCACGGCGGAGGAGAAGGAACACGCAGGGACGTACTCGATCTCAGGCGAGGCCCTCGACTTCTCGTTCAAGGACGGCTCGACGGCGAAAGGGACCGTCGAATACGCCGACGACAGGAGCATCAAGCAGATCAAGGCCAACTCGATGTACTTCTTCGCCGTCAACCCGGGCGTCAACTTCAAGCTCGAGGGCTACTGGTCGAACACGTCGTCGTTCAGCAACGCCGCGTACAAGATGACGACGACGTCCTACAACAACTACTCGTTCTTTGCGAACGGCCTCTTCGTCCACGAGTCGGGCGCGGGCACAATCGCCACCGCCGTGCGGGAGCGCACGACCGAACGCACGAGCGGCAATGACGTGATCGTCGAGACGATCCGCTCCGAGGTCTCCAAGTTCTATGGCGGAGAGGCGCCGAAGAACATGGGCAAGTTCCGCGTCGAAGGCTCCGCGCTCATCCTGGAGTACGACAGTGGAAAGAAGGCCACGCGCTGCCTCGCGCGCATCGGCGGCGTCTCATCCGACGGCACGCGCATGATCCTGCTGGACGGCGCGATCTACGAAGGGACCGCCGGCAAGTTCCCGGGCAAGGGACCCGATGCCGTTCCGGCGCCCGTCGCGCTCGCGCAATGCACGGCGGATCAGTTCGATCTCGCCGTCCCCGCGGCGTGGACGGCACGCGAGGAAAAGTCCGAGCAAGGCCGCTTCTTCGTGCTGTCGCCGGTCGGAGAGCAGCAGCTCGCGGTCGTCCTGATGGGGACGACGATCGAGGACAAGAAGGCGCAGGCGGGCAATTCCGAGATCATAAAGTCGCTTGAGGGGCTCGTCGCGGGGTGGGTGAAGGAACCCAAGATCGCTCCCGACTCGGCGCCCGGGCTTTTCTCCATCGACGGTGTAGAAGCGGTGTCGATCCGCTACACGCTGAAGCGCGACACCGGAACGGTGAAGCTGGTGGCGGTGTGCGCGGTGCGCGAGGGCGCGGCGCTCGTCGTCTTCACCATCTCGAGCGAGGAGGCGCAGAAGAAGTACGGCGACGCGGTCAAGGCGCTCACGGCCTCGATCAAGATCGGCAGGAAGTCGGAGACGGTGCGCTGCAAGGCGGCGGATTTCGAGCTCGATGTTCCGAAGACGTGGGAGTCGAAGAACCAGGAGGAGCAGGGCGTGAAGTCGACGCTGCTCATCCCCCCCGGTCGCAAGGGTGCGGTCGACGGCGAGTTCGTGGCGCAGCTGATGGTGGCGCCGGTCGAGGACGGCTACAAATCAGCGGACGAGGAGAAGGCGGTCGCCGATCTGCGCGAGCTCATCAAGGAGCTCTCGCCGAACGTGGAGCAGCAGGGGGAGCTGGAGAAACTGAAGGCGGACGGAACGACGGCGGTGCACCTGCGTTATGCCGGCAAGACGGCCGACGGCAGCGTGATCGTGGTCGAAGGGACGATGGTGGTGAAGCACGAGAAGGCGCTGATCCTGCTGCTGGTCTGCAAGGAGTCGCTGGCGAAGGAGCATCGCGCGGCGCTGCGGAAGGCGTTCGAGTCGATCAGCGTGAAGAAATAGGGCTGAGAGGCGCGGCATTCATGGACGTCCCCGATCCGTCTCTCTAAACTGTCCGCGTTGTCTTGAGATTGAGCCCTACGATGACCGCCCTCGCGGCGGCCACCCCGGCAAGAAGGAGACACCTTGACGATCCTCGCGCTGATCCTGCTCGCGACGCAGGACGACCAGTCGACAGCCACCTTTCGGGGCCACACCCGCAATCTTCACGCGGTGGCCATCACCCGCGACGGCAAGTGGATCGCCAGCGGCGACGAGGACGCGATCATCAATCTCTGGAACGTGGAGAAGAAAGAGTCCGCGGGGACGCTCAAAGGCCACAGCGGGGCGGTCCTCGGCCTGGCCTTCTCGCCCGACGGGAAGCGCCTGGCCTCCGTCGAAATGTTCAAGCTGGTGAAGCTGTGGGACCTCGCGACGCAGAAGGAGATCTCCTCCGAGGAGGTCCATGACGCCGGCGTAACCGCGGTCGCCTTCGCGCCCGACGGGGCGACATTCGTGTCGGTGGGCAAGGACAAGCGGGTCATCGTATGGGACGGGCAGACGGGAAAGGAACGGGCGAAGCTCACGGGGCACACGCGCGAAGTCTTCGACCTGTCCTTCTCGGCGGACGGGAAGCGGCTGGCGACCTGCGACGACGGCGGCAGCGTCCGGGTCTGGGACCTGGCCACGAGCGCGTCCGAGGCGGAACTGAACCTCCAGGAGATTTCGGCAAAGGCGCTATCGTGGTCGCCCGACGGCAAGACGATCGCGGTGTCGCTCGACGACGACAGCGTGCGGCTGATCGACGTCGCCGGAATGAAGGAGCGGGCGAAGCTGCCCGACCTCCAGGCGATGAGGCTCGCCTACGCGCCCACGGGGCGTTACCTCGCCGTCGCCTCGCAGGACGGCTTCCTGAAGTTTCTCGACCCGGACACCGGCGCGCTCCGCAAGGCGCTGACAGGACATACCAGCAACGTGAAGGCGCTGGCCATCACGGCCGACGGCAAGACGCTGGCGACCGTCAGCTACGACCAGACCGTTCGGACCTGGACCGCGCCTTAGATCAGGATCTCGGGCTCTGCGGGGAGATCGCGGACGTCCATCGCCAGAAGGACGCCTTCGAAGCGGCCGACGCCATTCCACGCGGGTTGATGATCCAGGTACTGCAGCGCGACCGGACGGCCGGCGGCCTGGCAGGCAGCGGCGATGGCGAAACCGGCCTCGTCGAGCGCGGCGAAGCCCTTGCAAAGGTCGTCGACGTGGAAATATACCTGCCGGTCCCATGAACGGCAGAGAAAGACGCGGACCGCGGCGACAGTATGGGCGCCTATCCGGTCGCCGCGGCGGGCGACGGCGCGGGCGGCCGCGACCGCCGCATCGAGGGAGGAGGTCGAGTCTTCGGCGCGGGCCTCGATCGACCCGGCAACCGCGACGGCGCCGACGGCCATGGCCTTGAACGCGTGACGGCGGCTGAATTCGCTCATTTCGGCTTGTCCTTCTCAATCTGGGCCTTGATCTGCGCCTTGGCCTGGTCGGTGGCGACCCGCAACATGTCCAACGTGACCGCCTGCGCCTCCGCGTCTATCCAGTCGGGGGCGAAGATTCCCCCCGGGTCCCCGAACGTCGATCCCTCATAGCTGTCTTCCTCGATCGTCTTGGTCGTCGGGGAGGTATGCGACCAGGCAATGGATTCGTAGAAGAGGGAGACCTCCTCGAACTCGTGGATCGTGGCGTTGTTGGGATCGGCGAGGGTCGGCATCACGCTCCGGATCGAAGTGATGCGGGCCTTCGACAGGACGACGTAGAAATAGTTCTTCTCGGCGCCGCCTCGCGGCATGTGGTAGAAGTTGATTCGGGCGCTTTCGAACTCCTCTCCCTCCGCGAGGGCGCGGTGGAGTCTCGGAGTCGTGAAGTCGATGTTCTTCATCACGATGAGCGCGTGGTGCCGGCGATCCTTGGTGATCGGGCCGGTCTTGGGATCGATCTCCGACGCGAGCTCGTGCGAAAAGCCCACGAGGGGGATGAAGCCCTTACGGTCATCGACCTTGCTGCCGATGACGGCGGGCCCCCTGATGTTGCCGAGCTTCAGATACGCTTGATGCGGCACGGATCGCCTCCTTGCGAGTGACCTACTTTTCCTCGGGAACAGCGATGCCTTCCTGGATCAACTCGGCCGTCGCGGCCGCCTTTACTCTGGCGTAGAGCAGACCCAACATCTTCTGGACAGCCGTCTTGGCCTGCTCCTCGATCCAGTCCGGGTAGAAGGTGCCCGGCTCCGTGAAGCTGTCGACCGGGGCGTTCCCAGCTTCCAGAGTGAGTCGGGCCATCATGGGCGCCTCCCATTCGATCGTGGTGTACACGAAGGCGACCTTCTCGATCTCGTGGCCCGCCCCGCTGATCGGCGCGGTCATGGGAGGCTTGATCGTGTTGATGGAGGCGACTCGCGCGTCCGTCAGCTTGATGCTGAAGTAGTGGGGGTTCCCTTCGCCCATCGGGATTTGGAAGAGCTTCAACTCCCACGGCTTGATGATCGTGTTGTTCTTGTAACGCTCGTGCAGGCGGGGAGACGTCGGATCCACCCGCTTCGTGATCACGAAGGGGCTGTGGCTCACCTCCTTGGTGGGCTTGCCCGTCTTCGGATCGATCGCCACCTTGGCCTCGTGCTCGAACGCGAAGACCGGCGCATACGTGGGGCCGCCCTTGTTGTCGCTCGATAGGGCGCCTAGATCGTTGTACCAGCCGGCGATGTCGCCGAGCCGGAGAAACGCGACCATGGCCATGCCAAACCTCCGTGATCTGGGAACGGGATCATGCGTCGGCCCCGGCGACCCGTCAACAAAATGCACGCGCGCGACCGGCGACGACAGTTGCGCCGCGTCACGCGTCGCGGAGCGAGCGTCGCCGTACAGATTGCCTGATGCCGGTCGACGAGGAGCTCCGGCGCATCGACGTCCGCCCCCCGCAAGCGCGCGACGCGATCCGCATCGCGTGTGGAGGGTTCCATGACGAGTGCGGCCATCCTCTGCAGGAGCGACCACGGCAACGGGCAGTTCATTTGACGGGTCGGCGAAAACCATTGTCGCGCCGGCGCCGGCCCGCCCGGCGTAGGATATGCAGAGCGATAGGTCGGGGAACCGGGTATTAGGGAGGCTCACCATGGTATTCCGCTTGGGTGGCGCACTCATGCTGGCGATGGGGCTGATGCTCCTGTCGGCCTGCTTCAGCCCGAAGGAGCGCTCCGATCGCGGCTGCCGCCGCTGCGAGGAGTCGCGGGATCGTCACTACGAAGACAAGCACCGCAGCTCGGACCGGTACGAGCGCGACCGCGATGACCGGGGGTGCGCGGCTCGGTGCAAGTACTGCTGCCGTCACGAGGACGACAACCGCAAGCGCGCCCCCGAGAAGAGCCGCCGCTACGAGCGCGATGAAGACGACGACGATCGCGATGACGATCGCGAGCGCGGCCGGGAGAAGAACCACCGTCACCGCGACATGGATGAGGATGAGGACGACGACTAGGCCCATTCGATGAGGTGCACCATGCGCACGACCACAATTGCGGTCATGCTTTCCAGTTTGCTTATCGCGCCGGCCTATGCCGACGTCATCCCGAGCCGCCGCGCCGCGAGCCGGGCCGGCGACGCCTGCGTCGGGGAGCGCCTCAAGTCCTGCGGCGTGCGACCGACGGACGCGCAGGGCCAGTCGGCGTCGCTGACGCCCTCCGAGCTCTCCTACTTCGCCGCGCACCCGGAGCGCGTCCGCGTCGTAGGTCGGCAGGAGATGGAGTTCGACTGGGGCAAGTCGGCGCTACTCGCCGGGGGCATCCTCGCCGGCGCGATCCTGATCTGGACGGTCGCGACGAACGTGGAGAAGAACGAGGACTAAGCAGGGCTACCTAAGTTCTTCAGGATAGTCTCGTCTGTTCGTCCGATCGATCGTCCACAGACGGCGAGCGACAGCACGCTAACGCGGGTTCTCAAGCGGGACGGAGAGCGATGAGTCGAAACTGCCTCCGCTCATCATGCGTTTTAGCACACCCTTCACTCCAAGCACGAGCCGCGATCCTGGAGTCTTGACGGCCTCAGGAGGCACATCGTACGAGAGCTCAACGCTCCCGACGACCCCGGCCAGATTGCTCCCGGGTCGCAAGGACACAGCTCTCGTGCTGCCGTCGGCAAGCACCGCCTGTGCCGTTACCGTGACGTCCCATCGCCCCTCAGGGATCGGGACGACCACGACCGCGCACGCTCCACCATCGGACCGCGCCTCGAGCCGCGCGAGCTGAGCCGCCGTCCGCGGTGCGATGCGGCCGAGTCCGGCGGGCGCCGCCCCGCCCCGGACGAACAGCAATGCTCCCACTGCCAGCGCCAGCACCGCGAGAATGACGGCAACGATAGCGACGACGACCAGCAGTCCGTTCCCGCGACGATTCATCCGCGCCCCTCCGTACACAGGATCTAGGACGAGCGGCGCATCAGATCGTTTCAGTCCGGTCATCAGCTCATGAAGCTCCGCCGGGCGGGCGCAAAGGCGGCACGGGGAGCCGCCAGGACCAGACTGAAGACCGGCCTCTTCCCCTCGTTCACCGCCACCGCTCCTCCTGCTCGAACGACCGGTGCTGCGGCCGGCGTGACGAGTTCCCTTGCGACAGCGACACCACCCCCGCGATCACCCCGATCGCCGCCAGGATCGCCACCACCAGGAAGAAGATCTTCCAGAACGAGTACGGCCGATCCCCCTTCACCTCACCGCTCTGCCCGTTCACCTGGAACCGGTAGGGCTTTGAATTGTAAAAGTAGCTCGCGATATAGAGCGGCAGGAGAAGGTGCTTGAACTTGATCGCCTCGTAGCTCGTCCGGATCGTGTCGATCCGCTGCTCGTCCCCCCCGATGTCCTCGCGCACGAGCTCCTCGACCCCCGAATCGACCTGCTCCTTCGCCACCGGCCACGCCTTTTCCGGCGGGATCGTGTACTTCTCCGCCTGCCACCCCGCGAGAAACCCGGGATCGTACGGACAGAGCTCGTTCAGATTGTAATTCGACTCCCAACCGAGCGGCCGGCCCCCGGTCACGAGAATGTCGTCGAAAAACCCCGACACCTCCCCGCTCGCCGCATACCACCGCGTCTTGCGCACCGACCGCGACTGCCGCTTCCCCTGCGCGTCCGTGTAGTACTCCGTATCCCAGTAGTGCTCGCCGCGCGAGCCGCGATAAAACGAATGCGTCGCCGAGTCGAACGTCCAGAACGGACGATAGACCCCGACGATGCGGTCCGTCTCGCGCAGGCGCTTCAGCTCGCTCGGCGCGAACCAGAGCCCGTCCACCCACTTCGCGAACCGGTCGAGCGCCTGCTGCTTCGTCACCTGGAACGGCACGACCGCCTCGGGACGCACGACGTCCTCGTCCTTCCCGTCCTCGATGACGACGGGCGCCGCACAGTACGCGCACCGGGCCGTCGCGGCGTCGCCTGCGATCTGCGTCATCGCGCCGCAGCCGCGACACGACACCGCGCGGGATTGCTCCGCCCCGTAACCGCGCGTCCCCTTCGGGGAGTTAAGGTAGTCGTGATAGTCCCCCTCCTCGACGAGTCCGTCCTCGTTCTGAGGCACGCCGGAGCTGTGACCGCAGAACGGGCACTTGAGCCCGACGCGGGGCACGTACTCGGCGTCGGCGCCGCACTCACGACAGGGGAAGCGCCGGACTTTTTCGACCTGGGGCGCGCCCTCTTCGGCCATTTACTTCAGGGCTTGAAGCCCGAGCTCGTAGAACGTGACTTTCTTGCCGCCGCGGTCGGTGACGGTGCTCTCGGGATACTTGTTCAGGTCGTCGAGCTCCTTCTGCGCGTCGTCGCGGCGTCCAAGCGCGAGATACGCGCGCAGACGGCCGAGGTGCGCCTTCGCGGCGGTCTTCCCCGACTCCTGCGCGCCCGGGACGGCGTGAATCGTCGCCTTCGGATACCCCTGGATCACGCGCGAGAAGTACTCCGCCGCTTCGTGGTAGAGCTTGAGCTCGAAGTAGCAGAGCCCTGCGTTCATGAACGCGTCGTCGGCGAGGTCCCCCTTGGGATCCGCCTCGGCCGCCTTGCGGAAGCAGGAGATGCCGTCGAGGAAATACCCGGTCGTCACGTACTGCAACGCGCGGGAGAAGAGCGCGAGGGACTTGTCCCGATCGGCCGCGATCGGAGCCTCCTTGGCGACGGGCGACTTCGCATCCGGTTTCTTTGCGACCGGCTTCTTGTTGGGCTTGGCCTTGGCTTTCGGCTTCGACTTCTTCGCGGCTTTCTTCATCATTCCTTCGACTCGCCTGCGGCTCCCTCAGGATAGGCAGGCCGCAAGGTCGCTCCTATTAATCGGCCTGCCTATATCGCTTTCAGCAGTTCGTCTTTCTTCTTCGCGAACTCCTCCGGCGTGATCGCCCCCATGTCGAGGAGTTCCTTGAGCTGCTTGATCTTGGCGAACGGATCCGGCTTCGGCTCGATGATCTCGACGCCGGGCGTCGCCGCCGCCTGCGGCTGGGTGAGCGGCTTGACGGCGTTCGCCATCATCGAGGGGACCATCATCGCCATGCCGAGCTGGGCGCCCATGTTGAGCCCCTGTCCCCCGCCGCTCGGATTCTTCGCCATCTCGGGGAGCGAATTCGCCATCTGGTACTGCTGGTAGGTCTGCATGTTGCCGAGGGCGTCCATCGCGCCGCGCGTCCCCATCGCCTCGGCGATCGTCGCGCCGCCCTTCGTGATCGCGGCCTGGAGTTCCGGCGGGGGGGTGAGGGCGCCGATGTTGAGATCGACGATCTCGAGTCCGCTCGTCTTGAACTCGTCGCCGAGGAGGGCCTTCACGCCGGCGCCGATCTCGCGGTAGAAGCGCGGGAGCTCGAGGATCCCCTTGCCCAGCTCGCCCAGCGTGTCGATGATCGCCTCGACGATGATCGAACGCAGGTATTCGCGCACGTCGTCGAGCCGGAGGATCGGGGCGGTCTTGACCTGTTGCGAGAGAAAGACGACGGGGTCCTTGATCTGGATCGACGCGCTCCCGTAGCCGCGGAGCATGATCGCTTTGTAGACCGGGTCGGTGAACGGGATGCCGCCGACTTCGCCGTCGCCGCCGCCGCGGGTGCCCCACTTGAGGTCCTTGAAGAGGCCGGTGGAAATGAAGTAGACGTCGGCGAGGAACGGGGTGTTGCCGCTGCCGTACGCGAAACCGGTGATGAACTTCGTCAGGATCGGGATGTTCTGGGTGGTGAGGACGTATCGGCCGGGGTCGAAGGTGCACATTGCCTTGCCGTCGCGGAGGAAGATGGCCTTCTGGCTTTCGCGGACGGTGAGCTGGCTGCCCCAGGTGATGTCCTTCTGGCCGCCGCGCGACCAGCGGGCGGCGAGAACGTCGCCGACGCTGTCGGTGTAGTCGATGATGTCGGGCATTTATCGCACCTCCGCGATGATGTGGTCGCGCTGCCGGATGAGTTCGTCGAATTCCTGGAGGGCTTGGAGGGTGGCGCTGCCGGCGCCGGCGGGGTCCTTGGCGGCGCCGAGGCTGTCGATGAGGCCGGTCAGCTGCGTGGCTTTGCTGCTGAGGTTCATGTCGAACTGGTAGAGGCGGTCGAGGTCCTCGGCCTTCACCTGCACCGTGTCGAAGAAGCCGGAGTAGCCGGCGGGGGCGGTGCGGATGAGGGTGGCGGCGTTGTCGAGCTTGCGCTTGATCTGGTTGAGCGGGTCGATGAGCTCGATTTTGCCCTTGAGGGAGTCGGCGATGAGGCGGTCGAGGACGGGGCGTTTGTCGTTCAGGATTTTGACGATCCCGTTGCGCAGGGTTTTGTCGGTGTCGCGCCGCATCTCTCTATCTTTGTAGCCCCTGTACCCCGGGATGATGGCGCCGATTGAGTCGATCCAGTTGCCTGTGAACAGCGACATGCGTTCTCCTCCGCGGACCGCGGGATTATAGATGAGGGTCCGGAATGTTTCGACCGAATTTCAAGCGGCGGCATTACAGGGAAACGGTGAAGCGCCTTAGCACTCCGGGAAATTGGCGGTCGGTTTTCCGGGGACGACTTCGTACTGGGCGTCGTGCCAGAACATCATGCCTGGGGCGTTGTAGAGGCGGTCGAAGCCGGAGTGGGCGAGCATGGAGCAGGCGTAGCGGCTGCGGACGCCTGAGTAGCAGATGACCATGATGGGGCGGCCGCGGTAGGGGTTGAGTTCGGGGAGGCGGTCGGCGAGTTCGTTGATCCACACGTGGACCGAGTTGGGGACGTGTCCTCAGGGGCCGGTGTATTCTTCGGCGTCGCGGACGTCGAGGACGACGAGGTCGGGTGTTTCTTTCCAGAGTTTATGGGACTCTTCGTTGGAGAGTTCCTTCCAGGGTTGAGGCATGGGGGATCAGATTGCCACGAATGTCCGAGTCGCGCAAGCGCGGCGGCGTCGTGTGCGGGGTTGCCGCCGGTTGCGGCAAGTCCGCTCGCAGCCGATCCGACGTGGCTTCTTGCTGGCGGCGTTGCAATCGCACCGGGATCGACAGCTTACGCAGGAAACTTGCCGCCGCGTTCATGAAGATATAGAACGGTGAGAATGCCGGTTGATCACGACGCGACGATCACGCGCCTGATGGAGCGCTGGGTGGCCGGGGATTCCGCCGCCGGCGCCGAGATCTACCGCCGTTACCATGAGCGCGCGTGGGCCTTCGCCATGCGGCTGACGGGGCGCAAGATCGACGCCGACGACATCTCGCAAGAAGCCCTCGCGGCCGGCCTCGAAGGCATCAAGGGGGGCGTGCGACCAGACCGCTTCACGGGCTGGATCCTCGGGATCACGCGCAACGCGGCGCGGCTCGCGCGCGACAAGCAGAAGCGCGCGGTCGTCGCGGACATGACGTACGAGCAATTTCCGGCGAAGGGCGGCCCGCGAACCGAGATGATCAGGGCGGAGCTCGACACATTTCTTCACGAGATCGTCGCAGGGCTCGACGCGCCC
This sequence comes from uncultured Planctomycetales bacterium, assembly GCA_964468745.1. Lineage (GTDB taxonomy): Bacteria > Planctomycetota > MHYJ01 > MHYJ01 > JACPRB01 > JACPRB01. Next base: position 22,573 of record CAYXVY010000244.1, read on the forward strand.
GAACGCGAAGCGCTGTACGCGCGCGTGGTCGGCCGGCTCCGTCGGGAGGACGCGGCGGCGCAACTCGGCGTCAGCCCCGCCGTAGTCGACAGGCGCCTATCGCGCGCGCTTGCGCAATTGCGCGGCGCCATGTCGAAGCACGCTACGACGCAAGTGCTGCCGACGGCGCTGGAATCGACGGTGGGCGTCACGCTTGCCATGCTTGCGCAGGTCCGCCCCGCATCGCGACAAGCTTTCGAGCTGCACCACGTCCTGGGTCGATCGGTCGCGCAAGCGGCGTCGCAGCTGGCCGTGCCGCGCGAGACCATTCGCGCCCGTCTCGACCACGCTTACAAGCAGCTCGCTTGTACGGCGACCGACGACTTTTCAGCCCTCCGCACCGAATACCGAGCCCGGTTGACATAACTCCCGCCGGACGCGCCCGAACGGGGCCGCACGCGCCGTCATCCACAAAGTGACGTCGGGCTCGTACGATTCGCGCGTCTTCATCGGCGGAGTCGGTTCGATTTGTCCTTCACCGTATAATCGACCTGTGGGAAGAGCGCGCACGAAGGACAAATCGAAAGACAAGAAAGATCAGGCGCAGCCCCAGGAACTGATCGAAACCGTCGTCGAGACCAAACCCAAGGACGCAAAGCCCGCACCCGCAGCCCCACGCCGCTCCCGCCTCAACCGCTGGATCGCCCTCCTCGTCGTCCTCATGCTCCTCGTCGTCACCTACTCCGTCACCCGCAACATCCTCTACCGCCGCGTCCTCTACGGCATCGCACAACAAACCCTCAACCTCTTCGCAACCGGCAGCGTCGAAGAAGTCGACTCGATCGAACTCACCGCCGAAGGGAACATCCTCGTCCACAAACCCGTCATCACCCACCAGCATCGCGACCGCAAGCGCGTCTTCTACCGCGCCGAACGCATCGAGATCGCCCTCGACGGCTGGCCCGTCCGCGACAAACCGATCTACGTCTCGCGCGTCGACCTCTTCCGCCCGGAAATCTCCGTCGTCCGCGAAGTCGGCGGCGACTGGAACATCGTCTGGGCCCTCCAGGCACCGCCGAAAGGCGAGGAGCCGGTGCAGGTCCCGCCGTCTCCTGATCCCATCCCCCCACCCCCCCCGATTCCGGGCGGCAAGCCGCGCGGCGGATGGCCGGTCAACGGCGTCCACATCCACGACGGGACGATCCACATCACGTTCGTGCGTGACGACAACACCGAAGTCTCCTGGGACATCTCGCACGTGAACACCGTCCTCGAACGAGGGGACCCGGGGGTGCGGTTCCGCCCCCTGCGCGGCCAATTCTACGGCGGCGCGTTCCTCGCCGACGTCCACGTCTCCTCGTATTCCCCGTTCCGGATGGACGCGCAAGTCTCCATCCGCGGGGCGGACGCGGGCCGCATGGCCGCGGGCAAGCCCTTCATCAAGCGCCCGATCTCCGGCCGCCTCGACGGCGTCCTCGCGATCCGAAGCGACCACGAGAAAATCGGCGACCTCCCGCTCGTCGCGGGGCGCATCGACATCACCGACGGTGACCTCTGGGACCTGCCCGCCTTCGTCGGCGTCCTGGCGACGCTCTGCCTCACCGAAACGGGGGACCGCAAGCTCAAGGCGGCGCAGCTCGAGTTCACCGTCGAACGCGACCGGGTGCGCATCGACCGCATGAATTTCCTCGGGCAGCCGGTAAATCTCTACGGCGACGGCACAATGTCGCTCACCGGCGACAAGCTGGAACTCGACTTCGTCCCACGCATCGGCAAGCACATGGACGACGTGATCCCGGGGATCGGGCTGGCGATCCAGTGGCTGCTCAACGTCATCAAGGGGGCGTTCATCACGATCAAGTGTCGCGGCGCGTTCTGGGCGCCGGAGTTCACGGTGAACGACGAGCCGCTCGACATGGAGATGAAGGAGCGGATCGAAAAGGACGAGGCGGGGCGCAAGTAGGAGGCTTTCACCTCTCCGCGCTTTTTCAACGCCGAGGGCGCAGATGAGGCCCAAGAGAGGCCGCTGATGAATTGGGGGCAGAGACTCCTACTTTCCACGAATCAGCCAGCGACCTCTCCGCTCCGGTTCTGCGACCTCGGCGTTTTTGGGAAGGTTGCCGGGATGGGAACCCCTCCGCAGCTGATATAGTGCCGCCGTGGACCGGATGGAACCGTCGGAGCAGGCCGGCAAGATCGTGGACCGCGAGGGGAAGGCGATCGCCGAGCTGCTCGCGCGCTCGCGGCAGCGCACGAAGACGCCGAGCGAAACCCTCGCCGCACTCTGCCAGATCCTCAACCAGCGCGGGCGATACAGCAGCATCACTGGCGAACACTTTGACCGGCAGGAATACGACGGCGTCCAGGTCATCGACGCGCTGGACGAGTCGCTCACGAAGGCGGTTCGCGCCCTCCTCAAGGGATTCGTGGACGGCCACAAGCGCACGCCCGACCTCAAGGCGCTTCGCTTCGTCGCGGAGAAGGTCGGAGCGGGGACGCAGGAGCTGCCGCCGTACCCCGTCGCGTACATGGTTATCGGCACGATCACGACGGCGCTGAACGCCTTTCAGAAACTCGTCGAGGCGGGGACGACGTTCGAGTTGCCGGCGCTCGAACACTCGCTCGTGCACTACCTGCTCGGCCTGGCGGACAAGTACGTCCAGACTCGCGAGCGGCCGCTCGAGCGGCATCACAGCGACATCCAGCGCGAGTACATCGTCGTCCGCCGCTTGAAGTGCCCGTGCGGCGAGGAGAAGTACGACGTCGCCATGCAGTCCCTGTGTCACACGAAGGACGGCAAGCCGTTCGACCGGCTCGACATCGAATGCAAGGCGTGCGGCTCGAAGCGGTCGATCACGTTCGACCTGCCTTATTTCAAAGACTTGGAAAAGATGTAGAACCTGGGCGACACGCCGGCCGCTCAGTCGTGTAAGCTCCAACCCGGAGGGATGAAATAATGAGAACTCTCGCATTCGCATCGCTGCTGGCGCTGACCGCCTGCACGGTCACGGTCCAGGAACGGCCCGCGCCGGCGTATCGGCGCCCGCTCCCTCCGCCCGATCACACGCCGCCGCAGCCCCCACCGCCCCCCGCGTGGCAGCCGACGGTGACGTGGGACGACTGCCGCACCGTGATCTACCGCGAGTACTTCGGGCTCGACTGGGATTCATGCGGCGCGTGCGAGCACTACATCAACCAGATGGCGTTCGACGAGGGGGACATGCTCGTCCTCGCCTACATCGCCGCCGTCACGCGCAGCGACATCCACGACGTCGTCTGGATGTACGAGCGCTGCGGGTTCCAGCTGTTCGCGGTCGCGCTGGCGTATCGCTGGAAGGGCGCTGAGTTCTTCGTCGAAGTCCCCGCCAATACGCGCTGCCCCGCTCCGTACGACACGGCCTATGCGGCGCACTGGGGGCGCGGACGCGCCGTCGTCCTGACGAACGGCGAATGCCGCGCGCTGGTCGAGCTCCGGATCGCCGTTCACTACTTCGGGTGGACCTACGTTGAGTGGTTCGACCATCACCGGTCGAGCTGCGAGGACCGTCGCTCCGCTCGCGACCTGTGGGTGCGCGAATACGTGCGGTTCGGGCGCGGCGGACGCAATTGCCGTGCCGAGGTGATCGTGGCCATCGAGCGGCCCTGGGCCGCGCAGCGGCACCACGACGAGAGTCGTCGCAGCCGCGAGGAGTCGTGCGCCCGTGCAGCACGGACCTATGACGTGCACATCCGCGTCGGCACCGGCTGCACCAAGAAGCCGCCGATCTTCGACCTGCGCATCGAACTGGAACGCTATCGCGACTGCTCGCGCGAAGACGCCGAGCGCCGCCGCGAAGAAGAGGCGCGGCGCAAAATAGAGGACGCGCGCCGGGCCGCGGAGGCCGCACGCCTGCAGAAGCAGGACGAGGAGGCACGCCGCCTTGACGAGGAGTGCCGCCGCCACGAGGAGGAAGTGCGTCGGGCCGAAGCCGCGCGCCGGGCTGCCGTGGAGGCACGCCGCCAGGCCGAAGAGGAACGTCGTCGCGCCGAAGCCGCCGCGAATCGCGCGGAGGAAGCGCGTCACGCCGTCGAGGCGGAGCGTCTCAAGGCCGAAGCCGCGCGCAAGGCGGAGGAAGACCGTCGCGACGCGATCCGCCACGCCAAGGAAGCTGAAGAGCGCCGCCGCCACGAGGCGGACGAGCGCCGCATGAACGAGGAGGAGCGCCGCAAGGCCGAAGCCGCGCGGAAGGCCGACCACGACCGCCGCGAGTCGGCGAGGACTTTCGTCGTCGCGCTCGGCGTGGCGGTGAACCTATACTTCAAAGAGAACGGCAAGTATCCGCCCGGGCTTGAGCAGCTTTCGCAGCGCGGGCACAACAAGCGCCCGTACTTCGAGTTCGCCAAGGAGCATTGCGACGCGAAGGGACGCATCGTCGATTCGTGGGGGCGCCTCATCGTCTTCAAGGTGCACGCGAGCGCGTTCCCGAAGAACAAGAACGACAAGAAGGCGCACAACAAGCTGACGTTCGACCTGTGCTCGCTCGGCGCCGACGGCCGGGACGACGACGGGGCGGGAGACGACGTCGCGAACTGGGACGAGAACACGGAGCGCGACTGCTGCGCGAAGTGCGAGGACGAGGAGCGCCGCGTCGTGCGCGACGATCAGAAGCGCCGCGACGAGGACGCGCGCAAGGCCGCGGAAGAGAACAAGCGCAAGCAGGATGAGCACGCCCGCCACGCCGATGAGGAGCGCAAGAAGAAGGACGACGAGGCGAGGAAGGCGGAGGAAGAGCGCCGCAAGCACGACGACGGGCGCAAGGCCGAAGAGGAACGCAAGCGCAAGGACGAGGAGGCGCGCAAAGCGGACGAAGAGCGCCAGAAGAAGTCCGAAGACGCCCGCAAGGCGGACGAAGAAGCACGGCGCCGCGCGGAGGAAGAACGCAAGAAGAAGGACGAGGACGCGAAGAAGTCGATCGAAGAACGCAAGCAGAAGGCCGAAGAGGAGCGACGCCGCAAGGAAGAGGAACTCCGCAAGGCGGACGAGGAACGCAAGCGCAAGGACGAGGAGGCGCGCAAGGCCGCCGACGAGCGCAAGCAGAAAGAAGACGAAGCGAAGAAAGCCGAGGAAGAACGGAAGAAGAAGGAAGAAGAGGAGCGAAAGAACAAGCCGGTGCCGCCCAAGGACGCGGGCAACGAGGAGAAGATCGCGCAGACGAAGGCGCTCCTCGGGGCAATCCAGTCGGCGATCGACGCGTACCAGGCGGACCATAAGGCGTATCCCGCCGCGGACGCGCTCGCGAAGGCGCTGGGCTCGGACAGTCCGAAGACGAAGAAGCCCTACCTCGAACTCAAGCCCGAGCAGCTCGACAAGGAAGGGCGCATCATCGACGCCTGGGGCCGCGCCTTCTACTACCGCAACAACGCCGCCGACTTCCCCAAGAACGCGCGCGACAAGAACGTCTTCAACAAGAAGACGTACGACGTCGCGTCGAACGGGCCGGACGGGGAGTTCGACCGCGGCGGCGACGACGACATCGCGAACTGGTCCGTGAAGAAGTAATCATCACCGGTTGATAAAATGCCCGACGCTTCACCGCGCCGGGCATTTTCGTTTACGGCTTGCAGTGAGCGAGGACCGGAGGTCCGAGTCGAAGTGGATAATATTCAGATCGCGACCACGCTCGAAACCGTCGGCGATCTGCTCGACGTGCTCGGCGAGAACGCCTTCAAAGTGCGCGCGTATCGCAACGCCGCCCGCACGATCGAAGGTCTCGAGCGCGCGGCGGCATCGCTCGCGCGCGAAGGGAAGTTGAAAGAATTGCCGGGGGTGGGCGAGGGGCTCGCGGCAAAAATCGACGAGCTCGTCTCGACCGGCAAGATGGCGTACCTCGATGAGCTGACGCAGAAGGTGCCGATCGGCGTCCTCTCGCTCCTCAAAGTGCAGGGATGCGGGCCGAAGAAGGCGCGCCAGCTCTGGCAGGAGCTCGGCGTGGCGGACATCGACGCGCTCAAGAAGGCGTGCGAGGAGGGGCGCGTCAGCCAGCTCAAGGGATTCGGCGACAAGATGCAGGCGAAGATCCTCGCCGGCATCGCGTTCGCCGTCGCGCACAGCGGGCGCTTCCGTCTCGACCAGGTCATGCCGCACGCGCGACGGCTGCTCGATCTCGTCGCGTCGTGCCCGGGCGTCCTCCGCACGAGCCTGGCCGGGAGCATCCGTCGCTGGCGCGAGACGGTGCGCGACGTCGACATCCTCGCGAGCGCGACCGACGCGGCGCCCGTCATCGAGGCGTTCGCGAAAAGCGGAGGCTCCATCCTTGGCCAGGGACCGACCAAGTGCAGCATCCAGCTCGCGCACGGGCCGCAGGTGGACCTGCGTGTCGTCAAAGACGACGAGTTCGCGGCTGCTCTCGCGTACTTTACCGGGAGCAAGGAGCACAACGTCATCCTCCGCACGCGCGCGCAGAAGATGGGGCTCTCGATCAATGAGTACGGCGTGCTCAAGGGGGACACGCGCCTCAAGATCAAGTCGGAGGAGGAACTGTACACGCTGCTCGGGCTCGCCTACGTCCCGCCTGAGATGCGGGAGGCGCGCGGCGAGGTCGAGGCGGCGGAGTCATCGACATTGCCGGTGCTTCTCGAGCGCAAGGACATCCAGGGGGTCTTCCACACGCACTCGACCTGGAGCGACGGCACTGCCGAGATCGGCGTGATGGCGGAGAAGGCGCGCACGATGGGCCTGAAGTACATGGGACTGTCGGATCACAGCAAGGCGGCGGCCTACGCCGGCGGCCTCAACGAGGAGAGACTCAGCAAACAGATGAAGGAAGTCGATGCGATGAACGCGTCATGGTCCGACTTCCGCATCCTGAAGGGCCTGGAGTGCGATATCCTGCCTGATGGGAACCTCGATCTCACGCCGGAGATCCTGTCGCAGCTCGACTTCGTCATCGGTTCGATCCACTCGCGCTTCGACATGACAGAGCAGGAGATGACGGATCGCGTATGCAAAGCGTTGAATAACAATCACTTAGACATCTTTGGACACCCTACGGGGCGCCTGCTGCTTCATCGCGACGGGTACAAGATTGATCTCGAACGCGTGCTGCTCGAGGCGAAGAAGGCGCGCAAGTGCATCGAGCTCAACGCGAATCCGAACCGGCTGGATCTCGACTGGATCCACCTGAAGCGTGCGAAGGACCTGGGGGTGACCGTGTCGATCGGCCCCGACGCGCACAGTCCGCAGGGGCTGGAGGATCTCGATTACGGCGTGGCTACGGCGCGTCGCGGCTGGCTGACGGCGAAGGACGTGCTCAACACGCGCAGCGCGGAGGAGACGCTTGCCCACTTCCACTATTAAGACCCGCGCGAAGAAGATCGTCGCGGGTCTCGCGAAGGCGTACCCGGACGCGACGTGCGCGCTTCATCACTCGAGCGCGCTGGAACTCCTCGCCGCGACAATTCTCTCCGCGCAGTGCACCGATGCGCGCGTCAACATCGTCACCGAGAAGCTCTTCAGGAAGTACACGACCGCGGCGGACTATGAAAAGGCGGACCCCTCCGTCCTCGAGCAGGACATCCGGTCGACGGGATTCTTCCGCAACAAGACCAAGAGCCTGATCGGGATGGGCCGGGTGCTCGTCGAGAAGTTCGGCGGCGTCGTCCCGCAAACCATGGACGAGCTCCTCGAACTGCCGGGCGTAGCGCGTAAGACGGCGAATGTCGTCCTCGGCACGTGGTTCAAGAAGGCGACGGGGGTCGTCGTGGACACGCACGTCCACCGGCTTTCGCACCGGTTGAAGTTGTCCAGGCACGACGACCCGTCCAAGATAGAGAAGGACCTGATGGATCTGATCCCGCAAGCGGGCTGGATCGAGTTCGCGCATCGCATGATCTGGCACGGGCGCCGGATTTGCAATGCGCGAAAGCCGCTCTGCGACGGCTGTCCTATCAATCGGTTGTGTCCGTCGGCATGGAAGGTATGATGTCGGCGTTGTTCCACGTGGAACATCTGAGGATGCCATGAGGCTGATGGAGATCCCGCTTTCAGACGTATTTGCGGGAAGGAACTGGGTCGTCCTCTACAAGGACGATGAGGATCGGAACAACCCCCTGCTGAACGAGCCGGTCGACTTCGGGAAAGAGGATTACGGCCTCTTCGCGGCCATGGCGCGCTTCGCCGACGGATCCGAGCACCCGGCCCTCGCGGTCAAGGCGATGAAGCAGGGGTGCGAGCACACCGAGACGTTCGTCTACACGCGGATGGGATGGCTCAACATGCTGGCCGACGGCTTCATGCGCTGCGCCGGAAAGTACTCGCACGACGTCTTTCCGTTCGACGTCTTCATCGCGTCGCCTTGGAAGGACGATCGCGAGGTGGGCGCGCACGCGGGCGAGCACCAGGCGACGTTCACCAACGCGCTCGAGCGACTGAAGTCGCTGAGGTACGACAGTTACACTGGAACGCGGCGCCGGCCGCTGTCGACGTAGTCTCCGCCGTATCGTTCTCAAGTTCTATCGACCGTGCAGCGCCGGAACTTGAGGCCTAAAAAAAATCGGCGTGCTGTTCGCACGCCGATTCGAAGATTGCCGGTCGACTAGACGCCGAGCTTCCGGATCAGCCCGTTGAACTGCTCGTTCGAGAACCATTCGACGATCATGTCGCCTCCCTTGGAGCGCTGAACGAGCGTCACGCGCGTGCCGAAGAACTGGCTGAGTCGGCGTTCGAGATCGACGACGTAGGGTTCCTTCTGGGCTCCCGAGGCCTTTGACAGGGTCTTCGGGGCGGCCGCGGAGATGAGCTTCTCGACGGCGCGGACCGAGAGATCCTCGGTCAGGGTCTGCCGGAGGACGCGGATTTGAAGCGTCCGATTCGCCGTACCAAGCAGGGCGCGCGCGTGTCCCATCGAGAGCGTGCCGCGCGACACGGCTTCCTGGATCTCCACGGGCAGCTCCAGCAGGCGCAGGAAGTTGGCGACAGTGGGGCGCCCCAGGCCGACCGCCTCGGCCGCCTGATCCTGCGTCCACGCATTCACTTCCATGAGCTGGCGGAAGGCGCGCGCCTTTTCCATCGGGTTGAGGTCGCGGCGCTGGATGTTCTCGATGAGGGCGAGCTGCAGCATCTCGCGATCGTCCACCTCGCGGACGACGATCGGCACGCGCGTCAAGCCGGCCATTTTCGCGGCGCGCAGGCGGCGCTCGCCGGCGACAAGTTCGAACGCGCCGTCGCGACGCCGGACCACGAGGGGCTCGATGACGCCCGACGCCTTGATCGAGGCGGCGAGCGATGCGAGGCCCTCTTCGTCGAAGAAAGTGCGCGGCTGGGACGGATTGGCGCGGATCTGATCGACCGGCGCATTGCCGGCGGAAGCCTCGTGGACGGCTCGTTCCGCGACTTCGTGCGGTCCGTTGAGAAGCGCGTCGAGACCGAGACCGAGCTTGCGTGCGATCATGGATTCCCCCTGCCTATCTGGAGAAGTTATCGGCCGGATATGTGGTAGAACTTGACGATCCGCCGCGTGTCCAACGCTGCGGGGGCGGGCGCGCGACAGGAGAAGACCATCGCTTATGGGCAACGTCGGAACGATCGCCTTGGCCACGTACGCCGAGCTGGCGCGCCGGCCGATCTACTACATCACGCTCTTCGCCTTCGCCCTCCTGATCTTCTGCTCGAGCTTCCTGACGCAGTTCACCTTCTTCCAGGAGGCGAACATGGTGCGCGAGATGGGGCTCGCGTCGATCGCGCTCTGGGGGTTCGTGATCGTGGTGACGATGACCGGCGTCCTCGTCACGCAGGAGCTTGAGGATCGCACGGCCATCACGCTCCTCAGCAAGCCGTTGCGCCGCTCCGCGTTCCTGCTCGGCAAGTACTTCGGCATCCTCCTCGCACTCGCCGCGGGCATGACCGTCCTGGCGGGCATCCTTTTCTTCACGCTCTGGTGGATGGCGCAGGAGTCGTTCATGGGGGATTCCACGCTCGTCAGCCCGTGCCTCCTGCCCGGCGTGCCGCTCTTCCTCGGCGGCCTGATCGGATGGTTCGTCCTGGCAGATCGCATCCGGCAGGCAGAGGCTGCGACGGCCGTGTCTGCACCGCGCGGGGCGGCGCGACTGGCGCTTGTCGCCGTCGTCGCCGGAATCGTCCTTCTGGTGCTTGCGGCGGAGTTCTCGCGTGGCAAGCCCGGCGCGCCGGCGGTGATTCACCAGCGCCTTCTGCGCGATCACCCGGAATTCGCGAAGCTCTCCGCGACGATCGGCGATCCGGGCACGACTGTCGCGGCGCGTCGCGCGGCCGCCCGTCGGATCAGCGAGATCGCCCCGTCGACCTCGTGGGATTTCGTGCGTTCGTTCATGACGCGCGGCGGGACGATCGTCTTCCAGGGGGCGCTGCTGTGCTTCCTGCAGGTCGCGGTGCTGTGCGCGATCTGCGTGTCGGTCGCGGCATTCACGCCGCCGGTCGTATCGGTCGCGACGACGACGCTCGCGTTCCTCATCGGCAATCTGTCGAACTACATGCTGGCGAGCGTCGAGCGCATCGACGTGGGCGCAGTGAGCGCCGCGGGGCGGGGTCTCTACTACCTCCTCCCTAATCTTGCCTACTACAACTTGCAGACCCATTTTTCGGAGGGTAGAATCATCTCACTGGAGTATCTGCTGCTCGCAATTCTGCACGCCAGCGCTTATTCGGCGCTCGCCTTCACGATTTCCTGTTCACTCTTCGAGCGCAGGGAGATACGCTAACCACCCATGAAATACGGGATCCTCGGTGACATCCACGCGAACCTTGAGGCGCTCGAGGCTGTCCTCGCGGAGATGGACAAGCAGGGCGTGCAGAAGCACGTTTCAGTCGGGGATCTCGTGGGGTACGGCGCAAACCCGACGGAGTGCATCGCGAAAATCCGTGAGCTCAACGCCACGGTCACGGCGGGCAACCACGATTTCGCGGCCGTTGACAAGCTCAACATCGATTTCTTCAACACCTACGCCCGCGAGAGCGCGCTCTGGACGCGCTCGATCCTCTCCGAAGAGGACAAGGACTTCATCAAGAGCCTGAAGCTCGTCGAGTATTGCGACAACTTCACGGTCGTGCACTCGACGCTTTATTCGCCCGAGCTCTTCGAGTACATCCAGACCAGCTACGACGCGCACCTCTCGTTCGAGCAGCAGACGACGCCGCTCTCGTTCCTCGGCCACTCGCACGTGCCGGTGAACTTCTTCAAGCGCCGCAACGTCAGCTTCAACATGGAGACCGAGGTCAAGGTCGACGACTCGATGAAAGTCATGATCAACGTCGGGGCGATCGGGCAGCCGCGCGACGAAAATCCGGACGCGGTCTGCGTGGTGTACGACTCCGACGCCGGCGTGGTGCGCATCTCGCGCGTGAAGTACGACGTCGAGAAGGCGGCGCGCAAGATCGTTCAGGCGGGCCTGCCCGAGATCCTGGCCGAGCGCCTGAAGTACGGACGGTAGCAAACCGCCGGTCCTCGCGGTCACCGTCCGGGAATATCATTCGACGTCGAATTGTTTGAGATGTCGTGATCGATGGGTACCCACTACGCGGGCACGGCGGACGAGAAGCGCGCGCTGAACGCGTACATCAACCTGCTGCGCGCGAGCGAATCGGTGAGCGGCCGGTTGCAGCCGCTGATGACGAAGGCGGGGCTCACCGTCACCCAGTTCGGCGTGCTCGAAGTGCTGCTGCACCTGGGTCCACTTTCGCAATGCGCGCTGGCCCGCAAGCTGCTCAAGAGCGGCGCGAACATCACGACGGTGATCGATCATCTCGAACAGCGCGGTCTCGCGCGGCGGGAGCGCAGCCTCGAGGACCGTCGCGTCATCCACGTGCAACTGACGAAGTCCGGCCGTCGTTTGATCACAGGGGTCTTCCCGCGCCACGCGCGCGGGATCGTGAACGAGATGAACGCCCTTTCGGCGCACGAGCTGGAAACGCTTCGCGCCTTGTGTCGCAAACTTGGAAAAGGAGAAACGCCATGACCCGGATCGCAGGAATGCTCGCGGTGCTCGCGCTGGCCGGCTCGGCCGCCGCGCAGGACGCGAAGACCACGAAGTACCACGTCGGCCACATGGAGAAGTTCGTCAACGTGACGTTCCAGTCGGACATGGACATCGAGGTGATCGTCGGCACGACAAATGTCGCCAGCGGGACGATCGAGGTCGACGACGCCGCAGGAACGGGATCCGTATCGCTGACCGTGCCCGTCGCGGGTCTCACCACGGGCATCAAGATGCGCGACGAGCATCTGCGCAGCGGCATGTGGCTCGACGCCGAGAAGCATCCGAACATCACCTTCGTCTCGAAGAAGGTGGAAAAGGTTAAGGACGCCGCGAACAGGGTGTCGGTCACCGGCGACCTCACGGTGCACGGCGTGGCGAAGGAGATCACGACGGTCATCGAGTACAAGGCGATCTCCGAGGAGACTGCGAAGAAGGCCAAGTTCCCCGACGGGAAATGGCTCAAGTTTACCGGCAGCTTTCCCGTGAAGCTCTCGGATCACGGCGTGAAGGTGCCGGACCAGGCGGCGGGCAAGGTCAGCGACGAGTGGACCGTCAAGCTCGCGATCTACGCATCGACGGCGCCCGTCGAGAGCAAGAAGTCCAAGTAAGATGAAGCGTCTCGCGGAATTCGCATTCTGGGGCGGTGCGGCGCTGACACAGCTCACGCCGCTCCTCACGGCCGTGATCGTATCCGCCGGCGCGCGCGAAGTTTTGTACGTCGCAGCGCACTCGCCGGACGTCGTCGCGGTGAATCGCGAGCTCTGGTCGCAAGGCGAGCCCGTGGCGGAGATCTATGGGATACCGCAGGGGCGGATTCACGTCCTCTGGCCCGATCCCGCGAGGATGGTCGTCCCGCTTGAGAACCAGAAGCTCACGATCCTTCTCGTGAACAAGCGCGACGGCGAGAATCCCCTGCAGGCGGCCACGGCCTGGTTCTTCGCCAAGTGGGTGGCGCTCGCGGGGGGCATCGCCATGCTGGCCGCGGGCGCCGCGCTGGCATACTGGAGACCCTGATGAATCGCAGAAGCCTGTTGAAAGGCGCCGTCGCCGGGATCGCGGGGCTCGCTGGCTGTTCGACGCGCGCACCCGAGGAGCCGCGTCCGCGCATGCCGTCGCTCTTCATCTCGCACGGTTCGCCACGACAGGCGCTCCTCGACGATGACTACGCGCTGGCGCTGCGCGGGTTCCAGTATGCGACCGGACACCCCTCCGCGATCGTCATCGTCTCGGCGCACTTCGAGGAGCCGTCGCCGATCCGGGTGACGACGTCGGAGAAGCCGCCGATGATCTACGACTTCACCGGCTTCGAGGACGCGCTCTACAAGCTCACGTACTCGTGTCCCGGCGCGCCGAGGCTCGCGGCAGAGATCATCGGCCGCCTCAAAGACGCCGGCTTCGCCGCGGAGGCCGACGCCGGGCGCGGGCTCGACCACGGCGCGTGGGTGCCGCTCCGTCTCGGATGGCACGCCGCCTGCTGGCCGGTCATCCAGGTTTCGCTCTCGACCGACTCTCCGTCCGAGCTCATGAAGATCGGCCGCACGCTCGCGCCGCTCCGGGAGCGCGAGGTTCTGCTCATCGGAAGCGGCGGGGTGACGCACAATCTTCGCCGCAGCGGAACGGAGATTGCGGGGGCGAATCGCGCCTTCGACGCCTGGGTGCGTGCGCGACTCGAGGCGCTCGACGTGGAGGCGTTCCGCGACTGGAAGCGCGCGGTGCCCCAGTGGGAGCTGTCCCATCCGACGACCGAGCACTTCGATCCGATCCACTTCGTCCTCGGCACGCTCGCCCCGGGGGAGCGCGTGGATCACATCTACGAGGGGATGCGCGGGACGTTTTCGATGCGCTGCTTCTCGGTCGGCGCGTGAGCTTCCTCAGCGAGTACGAACGCGTCAACGACTGGTCGCCCCACGTCCGGGGCCGGATCGCGCGGCATCTCGCGCGACTCAAGCCGCGCACGGCGCTGTTCGTCGGATGCGGATCGGGAATGAACGATGCGCTTCCGTTTTCGGACGCGTCGCCGGCGACGGACGTCCTTGCGACGGATCTCGAGCCCCGGATGGTCGAGCTGCTGCGCGAGCATTGCCGGAGCCGGGCAAGCGTGCGCGTGTCGCAGCTCGATCTTCTGAAAGCGAAGGGTTCATACGACCTCGTTACGGCGCTGTTCGTGCTGCACCGGCTCGGCGCGAAGGCGCGACTCGGCGCGCGCCGGCTCGCCCGGCTTGTCGGGCCCGCCGGATCGCTGATTGTCACGGAGTTCGCGGGGCCGCGAGGCTTCATCGCGCGCGCGAACGAGCCCCGGTGGCGCGGCCGCGACCTGGTTGGTCGCCTCCTCGGTCGCTATTTCGCGATTCGCCCCTGGCGCGAGCCGCTCCGCAGCACCGACATCGGTCCGTGTCTCACGGAGCTCGCGCGCGCACTGTCGCCCGCCGGTCATCAAGACTTTGCGTGGCGCTACCGGCTCTCGCTGGCGGAGCTGTTCCGTCGCATCCGCCGCCGGGCGTACGCCCCGTTCTTCCAGGCGCCGGACGATCTCGAGCAGCTGCGTCGGGAATTCGAGCCGCACTTCGCTCGCGAGTTCCCATTCGTCGAAGTCATCCGCGTCCATCGATTCGCACGCATGCGATAGAATTCCGCGAACCCGCACGCGGCCCGTTCGCTGTCTGGATGTATGAAAAGAATCGCGCTGACTGCCGCGCTCGTGGCCGCGGCCTTCTCCGGATGCCACGACGACCATCATCATGGTCCGGAGGACTGCGGGTGCGTCGTCTACCTGATGACGTATTCGAACGGTCACCCGATCACCGCCTCCACAAGCGACTCGTTCACGCTCAGCCAGGAAACATCCTTGCTCAGCTATGTGAACGGACATCGCGTTGCCATCGGCGTCCCCGCCCTCATCGACGACGGCCTGATGCGCGACGCCGCGCGCGCGCATTCGATCCACATGGCATTCGGCGCCTTCAGCGGCGAGACGAACCCCGAAGGGGACGATTCGGCGGATCGCGCCGACTTGGCCGGCGTGGTCTGGTCCATGTACTACGAGGCGCGCGAGTACGCATGGGACCACCCGTCCGACGTGTACGCGGAGTTCCTGGCCGACAGCGGCACGCACGCGATCATCGACGATCCCGCGTTCGT
>CAYXVY010000245.1:0-9517 GCA_964468745.1 uncultured Planctomycetales bacterium
CTTGAACTGCCCGCTGCCGTAGGCGCTCTTCACCTGCCCGTAGCAGAAGACGTTCGCGCGCGGGAAGATCTCGTTCTGGAGTAGCTCCACGCACTTCTTCGTGTCCTCGCTTCCCCAGTTGTCGCCGTCGGAGAAGTGGAACGGGTAGATGTTCCACTCCCTGGAATCGAAGTTCTTCTTGAGGAGCTCTGTGCAAAGCGCGTAGGCGCTTGAGATCTTCGTGCCGCCCGACTCCTTGATGTGATAGAAGGTCTCTCGATCGACTTCCTTCGCCGCGGCGTCGTGGACGATGTAGCGCGTCTCGATCTTCTTGTACTGCGACCGCAGCCACGTGTCGATCCAGAACGCCTCGACACGGACGATCTCCTTCTGCTCGTCCCCCATCGAGCCCGACACGTCCATCATGTACACGATGACGGCGTTGTTCTGCGGCACCTCCTTCGGGCGCCACGACCGGTACCGCCGGTCCTCACGATGCGGGATGATGATTGGGTTTACGGGGTCGTACTGTCCCGTCGCGAGCGTGCGCTTCAGCGCCTCCTTGTACGTGCGCCGGAAGTGCCGCAGCGATTCGGGGCCCGCCCGTGCAATGCTGTTATAGACGTCGCGCTCCGAGACGATCGATGCCTTTCCCTTCGGCTTGATCTTCGGAAGCTCAAGCTCCTCGCCCAGGATCTTCGCGAGTTCTTCGAGGGTGATGTCGACCTCCAACATATGCTCGCCGGGCGCCTCACCGGCCCGCCCCGAGCCCCGCTTGGGGTCGCCCTTGCCGATCGGCGTTCCCACGTCCCCCTCGCCCTGTCCGACCCCGCCGCGATCGTTCTTGCCGTAGCGGAATCTCGGGATGCGCAGCGTCGGGAGGGGAATCGAGACGGCATGCCGTCCGCGCCGCCCGATCATCTCGCCGTTCGTGATGTACTTGCGAAGGTCCTTCCGCACCTGCCCCTTGATGATCTCGCGGAAGCGGGCGTAGTCCTTCTCGATCTTTTTGACCATAGCCGGTCGACAGTCGACGGTCTGCGGTCGACAGTCCCTGTTAGTCCTTGCTGCTCCCTCGCGCGAAGATGCTTGCGACGAAGCTGAGAACGTCGGCGCTGCACGTGTTGCAGTAGCCGTAGCTCTTGATCATGCGGCTTTTCACGATGTCGATCTTCTCCTGCGTGTCCTTGTCGACGACGCCGGAGACGAGGCTCGACAGTTTGATTGTGTCCTTCTGGTCCTCGAAGAGCTTGAGTTCGAGCGCCTTCTGCAGGCGCTCGTTCGAGCGGTAATGGAACTTCTTCCCCTCCACCGCCAGGGCCCCGATGTAGTTCATGATTTCGCGGCGGAAGTCCTCCTTGCGGCTGTCCGGGATGTCGATCTTCTCCTCGACCGACCGCATGAGCCGCTCGTCGGGCTCCTCGTCCTGACCCGTGTACTTGTTCTTCACCTTCTGCTTCTGGGTGTATGCCTTGACGTTGTCGATGTAGTTCATGAAGAGGCGGTTGATCGCCTCCTCGTCGGCGCAGATCGCGCGCTGGACCTCGTTCTTTACGATGTCCTCGTACTCGCTCTTCACGTCGGCGAGCAGCTCCTTGAAGCGCTTCTTCTGCTCCTCGCTGGAGATGAGCGAGTGGTGCGACAGGCCCTCTTCGAGCTCGTTGATGACCATGAACGGGTTGACGCACCCGCCCTCGTCGACCTTGACGAGCGCGTTGGAGATCTTGTCCTGGATGTAGCGCGGGCTGATCCCCTCCATCCCCTCACGCCGAGCCTCCTCGCGAAGCTCCTTGATGTTGTCCTCGGTGTAGCCGGGGAGCGTCTTTCCGTTGTAGAGCTTCAGCTTCTGCATGAGCGTGAGGTTCGCCTTCTTCGGCTCCTCGAGGCGGGTGAGCACCGCCCACATCCCGGCGATCTCGACCGTGTGCGGCGCGACGTGCTTGCCGCGGATCCGCTCCGCGTTGTAGTCGCGCTGGTAGATCTTGATCTCGTTGTCGAGCTTGAGGTTGTACCCGATGTCGATCTTGACCGTGCGGTCGCGGAACGCCTCCATCAGCTCGTTGTTCTGAAGCCGCTTGTACTCCGGCTCGTTCGTGTGACCGATGATCACCTCGTCGATGTCCGTCTGCGCGAACTTCTTCGGCTTGATCGCGTGCTCCTGTGATGCGCCCAGCAGGTCGTACAGGAACGCGACGTCCAGCTTCAGCACCTCGATGAACTCGATCACGCCGCGGTTGGCGACGTTGAACTCGCCGTCGAAATTGAAGGCGCGCGGGTCCGAGTCACTCCCGTACTCCGCGATTTTGCGGTAGTTGATGTCGCCGGTCAGTTCCGTCGAGTCCTGGTTTTTCTCGTCCTTCGGCTGGAACGTGCCGATACCGACGCGATCCTTCTCCGACAGGGTGAGCCGCCGGACGCGGATGCGCTTGATGACGTCGCGCCACTCGCCCTGGGACTTCTTCATCGACTCGTTGAAATGCATGCGGCACGACGGACAGAGGTCGCCCTGGACGCGCAGCTCGTACGTGCCTTCGTACGCGCGGTTGATCTCGCGGATGACGGCGTCGCGCACGTCGACAGGGATGAGCCGCAGCGGATCCTCGTGCATCGGGCAGTCGGTCCAGACGTTCGCGTCCTCCTCGTCCTGCCAGAGGAACGTATACAACGCGCCGTCTTTCGTGCGCGAGTACGCCTCGAGCCCCTTCTTGATGAGGCGCACGATCGTGGATTTCGAGCTGCCGACGGGCCCGTGCAGGAGCAGAATGCGGCGTTCGGTGCCGTAGCCGTGCGCGGCCGACTTCAGGCAGTTCATGAAGTGCATCAGCGAGTCTTCGAGGCCGAAGATCGAGTCGCGCCCGCCGCCCATCGGGTCCTTGAAGAAGTGATATCGCGTGAGCGTCTCGCGATGCTCCGTGTACTCTTCGTAGCCGTACGAGAGAATCATGTCGTAGGCGCGCTGGAAGGCGTTCCGGGCCACGCGCGGATTCTCGGCAACCATGCGGAGATAGTCGTCGAACGACCCTTCCCAGTGCAGTTCCTGGTAGGTCTTCTTGTCGAACCCCTTGTCGAGGGCGCTCAACAGCTTGGAAACGAGTTCTCCGGTAGCCATCGCGTGAGCCTCCTAGTGCGCCATACAGCGGATATACGACCAGCCGGCGTGATCGGGTCTTGAGTGGTAAAGAACGGCGTGCGTTCCCCCGCCCGCCTCCGCCCGTCGGGCTTCGGCGCGGCTTTGCCCCTCTCCTGCATCGGGCGCTGGGAACGCCCGACAACCCGATTATATAACGGCCCGAACCCAATGGGTCATCCGCAGGCTACGTTGCACGCGCCCAAAGCTCGAAAACGAAGAGCAACCACAGCCGGCTCCCGTGGTCGACGCCACCCTCGTGTTCGCGGACGAGCCGCTGGACGACGTCCGCCTGGAACAGCCCGCGTTGACGCGCCGTCGGATCCAGCAGGAGATCGTGCAGCGGATCGCGCAGCGGCCCGCGCAGCCAGCGGTCGACGGGAACGCCGAATCCCATTTTCTCGCGATTCAGGATCTTCGCCGGCAGCAGGTCTCGAAAGGCACGCCTGAGGAACGCCTTCGTCTGATTCCCCCGGATCTTCTCCGCCCCGGGAATCGCGAACGCCGCTCCCACAACGGAGCTGTCCAGGAAGGGGCAGCGCACCTCCAGGCCGCTCGCCATCGATGCGATGTCAACCTTCGTGAGCACGTCGTCCGGCAAGTACGTTTGCAGGTCCGTCGCGCCCGCCGCTTCGACGGGATCCTTGATCCCCGCAAACAGCTCATCGATGCGCGTCGGCGCGACCGCGCCGGGACGCAGTTCCGCCAGCATTTCCTCCGGGAACACGCTGACGAGATCCCGATAGAGCGCACCCAGCGGGCGGTCGATTTTCGACAGCACGCGCCGCGACCGCGCGCCGTATTTCGTCGGGCGGTAGAACGGGGACAGCATCTTCACCGCCCACGCCACGGGCTTCAGCGCCTTCAGCTTGCGGATGGCAAGGTGCCGTCGATACCCCCCGAAGCACTCGTCGCCGCCGTCACCGGAGAGCGCCACCTTTACGTGCTTGGCCGTCTCGCGTGCGACGTAGTACGTGGGCACCACCGACGGATCGCCGAATGGCTCGCCGAAATGACGCAGCAGTTCCGGCAGCACCGCGGCCGCGTCCGCCTTCACGACGAACTCGTGGTGGTCGGTCTTGAAATGCTTCGCGGTCGCGCGCGCAGGGTCGAGCTCGTCGAACTCCGGATCGTCGAACCCGATCGAATAGGTCTTCACGCGCGAATGCCGGCTCATCAGGCCCACGACGATCGACGAGTCGATGCCGCCCGACAGGAAAGCGCCGAGCGGCACGTCCGACATCAGGCGATCCTTCACCGCCGCCGACAGGACCTGTTCGACGCCCACGCGCTTGCACCCCTCCACCGGAGGCGCCCAGTAGCGCTCCACGGTGACGCGCCCGCGCTCGAAGCGCAGCCAGTGGGCCGGCGGAAGCTTGGCGGTCCCTTGTGAAATCGTAAGCGGGGACGGGATGTAGCCGAGCGACAGATAGGCGTCGATCGCCTTGGGCTCGAGCGGACCCCGGCCTAGCGCGTGGAGTTCGCTGGCGAACGCGAACCGACTGCCCTCGTGCCGGTAGTGGAATGGCTTCTTACCGAGCCGGTCCCGCGCTGCGAACAGAACCCGTTCCCGCGCGTCCCAGACGGCGAACGCGAACATGCCGTGAATCCGATCCAGGCACCGCGCGCCCCACTCCTCGTACGCGTGAACGACGACTTCGGCGTCGCAATCGCTGACAAACGTGTGCGCCGACAGCTCACGCCTCAGCTCGCGATGATTGTAGATTTCGCCGTTGAGCACGAGCCTGCAGCGCCCGTCCTCGCCGGCCATCGGCTGGCGCCCCCCCTTGAGGTCGATGATCGACAGCCGCCGGAACCCGAGAGCGATCGAATCGTCCGTGAACTCGCCGGCATCGTCGGGACCGCGATGCGCGAGCGAATCTCGCATGGCTCGCATGCGCACGTCGCGCGCTTCGGTCCGGGGTTCAATCAGCCCGCAGATGCCGCACATGCCGTGGAAGTTAGAGGTTTGAAGCGGGAAGTTGGAGGTTTAACTGAAGATCTTCCGACCTCGAACCTCCAATTTCACACCTAATACTTCTTCACGAAGTTCTTCTCGCCGCACGCGTACGTCGAACACCCGTCGTTGAAGCTCCAGCAGTCGGAGTGGTGCGGCGTTTTGCAGCGGCGGCAGAACACGCGCACCTCGACATGGATGACCGTGCCGCACACCTGGCAATGCGGGTCCTCGCCGCCGTCTGACAGGGGCGAATCGATGATCTCGATCCCGTTCGCCTTCTGCCAGAAGTGCACGATGCGTTCGTAGATCGCATCGGAGAGTCTCGCGAAGCTCGCCACGTGCTCGCGTGTCGCCAGCACCCCGAGCTTCCGGACCATGAGCCGCGAGGAATTGATCGAGATGAGAATCCTGTCGTTGCCCAGGATCTTGCGCAGGTCGTCGATCGCGGTGCGCAACGCAGGATCGAGGAACTCCTTCACGAAGCCGGCGTCGCTCGACTTGACGACGAAGCGCGGATCGAACTCCGCGTCGCCGATTTCGATGTCCTCGATGTTGAGATAACGCACGTCCTGGACGTCGAAGCGCTGCGGGAAGACTTCGACGCGGTACGGCCAGCCGGGCGCGATCGTGTAGGTCAGCTGGGTGTAGAATTGAGACGGATCGTCGCTCGACTCGTAGATCGACAGGAGCACGCGCGCGGTCTTGTAAACGTACGAGACCTTCGGGCTCTCGAACGGCGCGCGGTCATGCATCTGCCCGTCGCGCTCCTCGGCCAGCGCCTGGTAGAGGCGTCTCAATTCCGCGAGATCCGCGCCGCCGAGCGTTTTCTTGAGGCTGCGGGACGTGGCGACCTGTCCGTAGACGCGGGCGTCCCAATTGGAGCGGTTTATGTCCCGCAGGATGTCGCTGATCGTCTGCCAGATCCAGCCGGCGCCGTAAATGATGAAGATGATGACGAAGATGATGACCAGTTCCATGGGGCGCCTACCTGTCGGACTGGGCCGGACGGGCTTATGATACAGTAATTCACCGGACCGGACGATGAGTTAGACGGAGGACGCATGGAAGCCAGCACGCCATCGAACGCCGAAAAACTGAAGGAATCGGCCTCAAAACTCATGTCCGACTGGCTCGCCATCGCCAAGGGCGCGGCCGAAGAAGCGGAGAAGTTCGTCAAGGAGAAGCCTGTCGCGGGCGCGGCGATAGCATTCGTGGCCGGCTGGATCCTCGGATCGAAGTTGGGGAGCAAATGAACGAAGCTCCGGCTTCCCCCCCGCCGATCGAGAGCCTCGCCGACCGCACCAAGCGGTTCCTCATGGAGATCGTCTCCGACTGGATCAAAATCCCGATCACGGAGGTCGGGTTCTGGATGCGCGACCGCGTGACGCGATACGCGATCGGGCTCGTGCTGATCTGCGTAGCCATCGTCTTTCTGCTGGTCGGCGGCGTGCAGGGGTTCCAGCAGCTCCTCGGCCCGAAGTGGCTGTGGGTGCCGTACGTGGGTCTCGGCACCATCGCGGCCATGGTCGGCATTTTCGTGATGAAGTCGAGGTGAGAACGCTCACGCTCACGATCGTCGCGACCCTATCGGCCTGTTCGTACAGGCCGGCCGATCCGATCGTCGGCCGCTGGCGGCAGGAGAACTTCGTCGACCGCACTGGCCTCGAGGATTACTACCTGGTGTTCAGCGGCAATGGGACGGTCGAGCGGTTGAACAGGGACAAGGATGTCACGGATACGTGGACATGGAAGCGGATCGACGCGAAGTATGTCGATCTGACGCCCAAGGGCGGGGGCAAGGTGACACGGTGCGAGTTGATGTCAGACCTCTTCCGCTACCCCGCCGATCCTGAGACTTGGGTCATCTATCGGCGCGAACCGGACTAACCGCTTCGCAATCCCGATCCCGATCCCGATCCCGATCCCGAACGAGCCTCGGGTCCGCAGCTCGCGCAGGTTTGCCAGGACCTGGGACGGTGCGTAAGGTGAGCTCGCCCTGCTCAAGCTGCCGCTGGTCCGCCGCCGGATCGGGATCGGGATCCGGATTGCACGCGTTAGCGGGCGGGCCGCCGCATGTCGAAATCGGCGAGCGCCGCCTGCAGCTGCTTCGTCAAGTTCTTCGCGTAGAGGCGCACCATGCCGAGCGTCGCGCGAGTGTCGAAGATGACCGCAAGCACGGTGCGGTGGTCGACCTGGGAAAGCTGCACGCTGTCGATCTCGCCTTCCTGGTAGACCGTTTTGAAGTCGTCCTTTCCCAGAGCCTTGGCCATTTGCGACGTCACCATGTACGCGCCGGCCGCCAACGCCGCGACCGTCTCCATGTCCACGGTCCCCGACTCCCCCTGCTTCGTGATGAACTGGCCGTCTTTCTCCGCCAGCACGACGTAATTCGCCTTCACCGTCGTCACGTAGTCCGCAAGGAGACGGTCGATGCGCACGCGGTCCTCGCGCGTCAGTTTCCTGGGGGGCAAGTCCTTGGGCATCGACATGGCGGCGGGGATGGTAGCACTTACTGCAGCAATTCGTCGATCCTCGACTTGGCCGCTTCGACGAACTCACGACCGAAAAGCGTGCGCGTCTGCGTGCGGCGAGCCTCCCGCTCCGGCGGCGGAGACGGCATTCTCGGGGCGGTTTTCGGCAGCAGCGCTTCGATGACGAGAGCGGCACGCCGGCTCTCCGCGACGACGTTCGCCAGCACCGCGTCGCTCCCGAAGATCAGCGCGAGGACGCGCCCCTTCCCCGCCATCGCGATCTGGATGTTGTCATGCTTGGAGTGGTGCAGCATGAGCGAGAACTCGCCGCCGAAGTGCTTCGCCACGGCATGTGCGACGGCGAGCTCGGCGGCGAGCAGCGACGCGATTGTGTGCAGCTTGAGCGTGCCCGCGTCACCGAGCTTGGCAAGCAGGGCGCCCGTCGTCTCGAGCAGGATCGCGCACCGGCCGCCCGAATCGCGGACCAGTGCCGTGAAGATCCGGAAGAGCCGCCGCGCGTTCTTCTCGTCGACGCGCGACTTCGAGACGCCGAATGCGGCGTCCTCCGGCTTCGGCACGGGCCGCTTCTTCGTGCGGCGAATCGAGTCCATCGCCAATACTGTACATCGCGGCGCGGCCCAGGGAACTCCTCGGCGCGCCTCTCGTGGCGCTCGATCGCTTTACCAACAAAAAACCCCCGGCACCGGCCGGGGGTTTCTGTGAATTGCGAAGGATGGCGCTACGACCCGAAGACGTCGTCCAGTTTGGACTTCGCGATCTGGCCGAAATCCTTCGAGATCGTTTCCGCCTCAGTCTTGCGGGTTGCAATCTCGTCGAACAGCGACCCGAGCTTGCTCGACACCTGGCTCGCGTACAGGCGCACCATGCCGAGCGTCGTCTTGTCGTCGAAGATGATCGCCAGGATCGTGCGTTCGCCCACCAGCGACAACTGGATGTTGTCCTTGCGGCCCTGGTGGAACATGATCGAGAACTCCTCCTCGCCCAGCAGCTTGGCCATCTGCTTGGTGGCCGCGAACGAGCCCGCGACGAGGGCGGAGATCGTGTCCATGTCGTAGGTGCCGGCATCGCCCTGCTTGGTGACCAAATGGCCGTCCTTGTCGACGAGCAGCGCGCACTTGGCATTCGCGCTCTTCAGGAATTGTCCAAGGACCTTCTCGATC
The DNA here is from genome assembly GCA_964468745.1 of uncultured Planctomycetales bacterium. GTDB lineage: Bacteria > Planctomycetota > MHYJ01 > MHYJ01 > JACPRB01 > JACPRB01. The sequence continues at coordinate 8,719 of CAYXVY010000245.1, forward strand.
TTCTCGATGTCTTCCTTGTAGAAGACGAGCCGCGTATATCTCAGTCCTTCGTCATGTTTGCCGACCATATTTGGCCTCCGAGCCTATGCTATCACACGAAGAGTATAAGGCAACTTACTTCCTCAGCAGTTCCTTTCCCGGACCGATGAAGAAGTACCAGTACGCCCCGCCGCCCAATCCAAGCAGCAGCAGGATGAGGAAGATCCAGATTTTGCCTCCGCCCTTCTTCGCGCCCGGGGCGGCGGCCGGGACCGGCGCGGGGACCGCACGCGGAACCGGAGCGGGCGGTCGGGGAGCGGGACGCGGCGTTGGAGCCGACGGCCTGGGTGGCGCCATCACTGCGGCCGGACGCGGAGCCGGAGCGGGAGCCGGGGATGGCCGCGGGGCCGGCGCAGGCGCGGGCCGAGGCGCTGGCGGAGCCGCCACTGCCGCGGGCCTGGCCGCAGCGGGAGACGGCGCGGCGACGGCCGCCGCCGGGGGTCGGACCGGTGACGCCGCGATTCCGGACGCCGTCTTTCCAGGCGCGTAGTCGTCGTTGAGGCGATCCATGACGAGCCTGGCGAGACCCTTGAGCGTGGCCATCACGCCATCGCCGCGCACGGCGACAGCCTCGAAGCACGGCACATTGTACGGATTGAGTTTGGTATTCAGCTCCGCGAGGGGCGAGGCGGCGGGCAGGTCGCGCTTGTTGTACTGGATGACGAACGGGATCTTGCGAATGTCCAGCCCGTAGTCGCGCAGGTTCTCCTCGAGGTTCTTCATCGAGTCGAGGTTGTCCTGCATGCGGTTCGGATCGCTG
>CAYXVY010000246.1:0-14049 GCA_964468745.1 uncultured Planctomycetales bacterium
GCCGCGGCGTCCTCGATGCGCTGCTCCCACGGCTGGGCCGCGGCATCGATTGATGCCCGCCAATTTCGGACGGAATCGGAGCGCGGACAATGCAGACCCGGTACAGGGCTGGTCGGACGCGTCTGGTCCGAACGCAAGGCGCGCTGGATCATCGACGTCACGCGCGACGCGGAATTCACTCGCTCGCAGTCGGCCATGCGCGCCGGGCTGCGCACGGGCGTGGCCGTCCCCATCCTGCTTCAAGGCGACATCGGCGGCGTGCTTGAGTTCTTCAGCACGCTCGCGCAGGAGCCCGACGACGATCTGCTCAAGATGCTGCAGAGTCTCGGGAGCCAGATCGGCCAGTTCATGGACCGCGCCCGCGCGGGCGAGGCACTGCGCGGGTCCGAGTCGAAATACCGCTCCCTCGCCGAACAGATGCCCGCGGTCACGTACATCGTGACTCTTGGCGCCTTCCGGAGCATGGCATACGTCAGTCCGCAAGTTGAGGCGCTCCTCGGATTCCCCGTGGACGACTGGCAGCGCGAGCCCGACTTCTGGCGTCGGCGGCTCCACCCGGACGATCGCGATCGGGTGCTCGGCGTCCTCGCGCGCGGCATCGAGCTCGACGGCCCCATCCAGTCGGAGTACCGCCTCATCGCGAAGGACGGACGGCACGTCTGGGTGCGCGACGAGGCGCGCGTCGTCCGGGACGCGGGGGGGGCGACCTACCTGCAGGGCGTCCTGCTCGACGTCACCGACCGCAAGCTGGCGGAGGAAGAACGCCGTGCAAGCGAGCTGAAGTTCCGCGCCATCGTCGAGAACAGCACCGATCCGATCTTCATCAAGGACACGAACGGGAAATACCTGCTCGTCAACCCCGCGAGCGCCCGCATCCTCGAGCGCACGATGGAGGACATCATCGGCAAGACCGATCGCGACTTCTTCGGCGAGAAGGAGGGGCGCGAGATCCAGGCGATCGACCGCCGCGTCATGGAAACGCGCGAGGTGGTGACGTACGAGATGGCGCGCGCCTACCCCGCGGGCGAGCGCGTCTTCATGTCCACGAAGATCCCCTACGTCGCGAACACCGGAGACATTCTCGGAATCATCGGCATCAGCCGCGACATCACCGAGCGGAAACGCGCGGAGGAGGAACTGCGCGCCAACGAGGAGAGGTTTGCCTCGCTTATTCGCGAGGCCGCCGACCCCATCGTCGTCCTCGATACCGCGGGCCGCATCATCTCGTTCAACCCCGCTGCCGAGCGCGCGTCCGGTCGCGCCGCCGCGGACGTCCTGAACCGCCATTTCGCCAAAATCGGCATCCTCACGACGCCGAGCCTGGCCGTCGCGCACGAGGAAATGCGGCGGCTGCTCGCCGGCGAGGAGCGCGGCCCGATCGAACTCGACATCCAACGTCCTGACGGCAAGGTCCGGACGTTCGAGGTCAATTCGCGCCTCATCCGTCGAGAGCAGCAGATTGCCGGGATCCAGGGAACGTATCGCGACGTCACCGAACGCAAGCAGGCGGAGATTCGCGTGCGCCGGGCCGTCGAGGCCACGCGCCGCGCTTACGGGAACCTGAAACGCACGCAGGAGCGGATGATCCGCGCCGAGAAAATGGCGTCCGTCGGAATGACGATGGCGGGCATCGCGCACGAGATCAATAATCCGCTCAACGTGATGTACGGCAACCTGCGACTCCTGCGCGACCGCGCGAAGCAACTGGAGACGCGCGCGGGGCGCCGCAAGGCGGCCGCGATGGTGTCGGATGCGATCGCCGCCGCGGAAAACGCACGCCGCGTCGTCGAGGAATTCCGCCACTTCTCGCGCGAGCGCGGCGCCGCGGAGACGGCCGATCTGCGCGAATCCGTGCGCGAAGCCGTCGAGCAGGCACGCCCACTTGCGCGCGGCAGGGTCCGGCTGACGTGCTCCCTCGGGTCAGAGCTGCAGATGCGGATGTTTCCGGCGCAGTTGCGCCGTGCGGTTGCCAACCTGGTCAAGAACGCGATCGAGGCGATCCACGGCCGGGGCCTCGTCTCGATCTCGATCCGACGCCGCGCGGGCGAGGCGCGCATCACCGTGGCGGATTCCGGGCCCGGCGTACCCGCGAGCGTCCGGGCGCAGCTCTTCGAGCCGTTCGTCACGACGAAGGAGGACCGCCGCGGGTTCGGGCTAGGCCTCGCCCTCTGCCAGGCGCTCGTGCAGAATCACGGCGGCGCGATCACGGTCCGGAGCAGCGGCCGCGGCGCGCGGTTCGTCATCAGCCTGCCGATCGGAAAGTAGCGGCGACCCTCATATCGCCGGAGGGATCGAGTGAAGCCGGAGGGGCGGCGCCACGTGATGTTGGAACGGACGTGTATCCGCCTCGCCGCGCGCGAAATAGTGGCTCACCAGATCGCGGCGCTCGTACGCGTAGAAGAAGAGGCCGTCCGAGAACTTGTCGAATCGACGGATGAGCGTCACGTCGCGGCCGCCGGGCTCGTACGCCGCCGGCCGGAAGCCGATGCGCAGCTTGTACGCCGCCAGCCCGAGCGAAAGGTGGTGGCCGTAGCGGTTCGTGTCGATTCCGAGCGACATCGTGCGCACCCGCAGATCAATGCACCGCTGCATCACCTGCATGAGCAGGAAGTGTTCCAGATCGAGCCGCCGGCGATGCTCCGGATCGAACGCGCCGTACCCCACGGACAGGTGCCGTGAGAAACGGTGCGCCAGGACGCCCGCGACCAGCGCGTCGCCGTCCCAGAGAAAGTACGTCGACCACTCCGGCCCCCATCCACCGTCGTGCTCGCCGAGCCGATCCTTGCCGCGCGGCCGATCGACGACCGTGCGCCGGTAGAGCGCGGTGAACGCCTCCGGCACGCGATCGAGCGGTTCGACGCTGAGCCGATACCGCTTCGGAACATCGCGCAGCAGCTTACGCGGCTTGTTCCGCGCGCGCGATTCGAAGGCTTCCTCGATATACGTGTCGAGCGAACGCGGCACCGCGATCGCGTACGTCACCCACTGCGGCCGGTAGAACCATCCCTCGGCGCACAAGCGCTCGATAGACCGCGCATCCGGTTCCTCGATGCGCGCGATGTCGCAGTCGGCGGGAATCTCCTCGCCCGGGGAGAGCGTCGCGATCCGCAGGTCGAAGAAGTCCTCACTTCGCATCCGGCTTCTTCTTGAAGACGAGTGACAGCGCGAGGTGCGTCGGCAGATACATGACGATGGGGTAAGCGAGCATCGTAAGCAGCAGGTACGCCACCGGTGGCATCCACGTCTGGTTCGTACCCCACGGACCGTAAACCCAATTGATGTCGAGAGCCGGCGGCGTCAGGAGAAAACTCAGGGGCAGGACTACGGTGGATGTCGCCGCTTGGGCGATCCAGCCGCGTCGGTCGTACCCCAGCTTCCAGATGGCCCAAAGCAGCACGGGGGGGGCCGCCACGTGAAAGAGGGAGAGCAGGCGCACATGAAGCGGATAGTCCACGCTGAACATGTACTCGGTGCCGCCGATCAGATGCTTGCCGATGACGAGGCGGCCGGCAAGATCGAGCACCCACAGGACCTGCACCAGCAGTACGGAGCTCGCCTGCCACGCGAAAATGAGCGGGCTCTCCAACCAGAGCGCGGCCGCGATCATCACGTTGCCGATGTCGCAGAACCACAGGAACGTCGACCACCCCCACGCGTCCTGATAGATGGGCGCCCAGACGAGCACCCATACGGTCCACGCAATCTTGAGCCACAGCGGAATCCGGCGCACGTCCTATCTTACCGGATCCCTGCTCTAGTGGCCGTCCTTGAGGGCGGCATTCACCTTGCCGAGCGTCTGCTTCGCGTCGCCAAAGACCATCATCGTGCGCGGATGCACGAAGAGCTCGTTCTCGATCCCCGCGAAGCCAGCCGCCATGCTGCGCTTCAGCACGAGCACCGCCTTCGCCTGCTCGCAATTGAAGACCGGCATCCCGTAGATCGGGCTGCCCGGCGAGTTTTTCGCCGCGGGATTCACCACGTCGTTCGCGCCCACCACCATCACCACGTCCGTGTTCACGAAGTCGTCGTTGATCTGGTCGAGGTCGAAGAGCGCGTCGTACGGCACGTTCGCCTCCGCGAGGAGAACGTTCATGTGCCCCGGCATGCGGCCGGCGACCGGGTGGATCGCGTACCGCACGCGCGTGCCGTTCTTCTCGAGGATCGACGCCATGTCGCGCACCGCGTGCTGCGCCTGCGCGACCGCCATGCCGTAGCCCGGCACAACGATCAACGAGCTCGCGGACTTGAGAATCTCCGCCGCCTCTTCCGCAGTCGCCTCGTTCACCGCGACACCCGGCTTGCCGGCCTCCGGCCCGGCGGTGGCCGGCGTTGCGCTTCCGAACGCTCCGAAAATCACGTTCGCGAACGAGCGATTCATCGCCTTGCTCATCAGCAGCGCGAGGATGAACCCCGACCCGCCGTCGAGCGCGCCGCAGATGATGAGCACGTTGTTGTCGAAAACGAAGCCCGACGCCGCCGCCGCGAGGCCTGCATACGAGTTGAGCAGGCAGATCACGACCGGCATGTCCGCGCCGCCGATCGGCAAGACGAGCAGCACGCCGAGCAGGACCGACAACCCCAGCATCGTGTAGAAGACCGGCGCGGCCGTCGGCACGACGATGAGATAGATGATCATCGCAACGACGGCGATGAGCGACCCCACGGTGATGAAGTTCTGCATGGGGAAGGTCGTCGGCTTCCCGGGCAGGAAGCCCTGCAGCTTGCCGAAGGCCATCAGACTGCCCGTGAACGTGACCGATCCGAGGAACACTTCGAATCCGGTCGCCCCCATGTGGAACCTGTCCGTCTGCGCGCGCTGGATGTAGTACTCGACCACGCCGACGAGCGCGACGGCCAGCCCGCCGAACGCATGCGAGAACGCAATCCGCTCCGGCATCTTCGTCATCGGGATCTTGAGACCCATCGGGACGCCGATGATCGTGCCGGCCACGAGGCCGATTGCAATCCACTCGTAGCGGAAGATGGCCGCCTGCACGAGCGTCCCGATGACGCCGATCAGCATGCCGAGCGCCGCGTATCCGGTGCCGCGACGCGCCGTGTCCGGATGCGTCAGTCCGCGCAGCCCGAGCAGAAAACAGAACGACGCGATCAGGTACGCGGCGTTTGTGACGATCTCGCGTGTCGTCATGCCTTGCCGCCGCCCTTCTTGCGGAACATCTTCAGCATGCGGTCGGTGATGAGAAATCCGCCGACGACGTTGATCGTCGCCGCGGTCACGGCGACGCAACCGAGGATGCACGCGACAATTTTTTCATTGGCCCCGGCGGCCACGAGCGACGCGACCAGCGAGATGCCCGAGATCGCGTTCGTGAACGACATGAGCGGCGTATGAAGAAGGGCGGGCACCTTCGAGATAACCTGGAAACCGAGGAACGCCGCGAGCATGAAGACGTAGAGTCCGAAGAAGATGTTCGTGAGCTTCGATCCGCCCTCCGCCGCACTCGCCAGCATCTCGAACATCACGCGCCTCCTGCCGGGGCCGCCGCGGGCGGGGCCGCCTTCGCGATCGCTTCCTGCACCTTCGGATGAACGACCTGTCCGTCCTTGACGATCACGCATCCCTTCGTGATCTCGTCGTTCATGTCCCACTTCATCTGCCCCTCTTTCGAGATCAGATGGCCGAGCAGCTTTTCCATGTTTCGAGAGTAGAGCATGCTTGCGCTCACCGCCATGGTGCTCGGCAGGTTCGGGTGGCCGATGATCGTGACGCCGTGCTTCACGACCTCCTTGCCCGATTCGGTCCCCTCGACATTCCCCCCCTGCTCCGCGGCGAGATCGACGATGATCGACCCCGCGCGCATCGACGCGACCTGCGCGTCCTTGACGAGGATGGGCGCCTTGCGACCGGGGATGAGCGCGGTCGTGATCACGACGTCCGCCTTCGCGATCGCGGCCGAGACCATCTCCGCCTGCTTCTTCTTGTACTCCTCGCTCTGCTCCGCCGCGTAGCCGCCCTGGCCCTGCTTCACCTCGACGCCTTGCACGACGAGGAACTTCCCGCCTAGCGATTCGACTTGCTCCTTTGTCTCGGGGCGTACGTCGGTCGCTTCGACGACCGCTCCGAGCCGTTTTGCGGTCCCGATCGCCTGGAGTCCCGCGACGCCGACGCCGAAGACGAGCACCTTCGCGGGCGTGATGGTGCCCGCCGCGGTCATGAGCATCGGGAAGAACTTCGGCAGCCGCTCGGCGGCCATGAGCACGGCCTTGTATCCCGCCAGATTCGCCTGCGACGACAGTACGTCCATCGACTGCGCGAGCGTCGTGCGCGGGATCATTTCGACGGCGATGGCGGACGCTTTCTGCGCCGCGATTGACTTGTCGAGATCGAGATTGACGAGCGCGCTGAGAAGGCAGACGAGAGTCTTGCCTGGGCCGAGCTTCGCCACCTCCTCCGCCGACGGCTTCTGGACCTTGACGATGATGTCGGCATCCCACGGGTTCCCCGGCTTGGCCCCCGCTGCTTCGTACTCCTTGTCGGCGTAACAGGAGCTTTCCCCAGCGCCGGCCTCAAAAACGACCTCGAGACCCCGTTTTGCGAACTTCACGACGGTTTCCGGCACGATCGCGACGCGCTTTTCCCCCGCCGCGGTCTCCTTGAGGATGCCGATCTTCATGCCGCGCGAAGGCTAACTCGTGCGTGCCTCGCGGGTCAAGGAATGGTGAAATGCCGGGCGGCGCCAACGGTCCACTATAGATATCGCAAGGAGAACGCATGCATCGACTCGCCGTCCTGAGCCTCCTCACCTTGGGCGCGTGCTACAAGCCCACGCCACCTCCGTCCTACGCCAAGTCGGCGGAGAAGTTCAGCACGATCGCCAAAGGGACCGCCTTCGCGCAGAAGGATTACGTGGTGCCGGGCAAGGTCTCCGTGCTCGTGCTGACCGCCGACTGGTGACCCGGCTGCCGGTCGCTCGACCCCCAGGTTCACAAGCTGGTGGAGTCGACGCCCGAGGCCGTGATGCGCACGGTCGATATCGTCAGCTGGAAGAGCGAGGCGTGGACACAGGCGAGCAAGGAGTTCGGAATCCGCGGGATTCCATACGTCCGGGTGTACGGCAAGGACGGAGCCCTCGTGTATGAGATGAAGGGGGGCGGGTTGGACGAAATCCGCGCCGCCATCGGCCGCGCGGCGGGCCCATGACATGTCAGATTCCGCATGTCCCCAGATATGATTTGAGGTATGAAAGCCATGATGAAGACACTTGCGCTGTCCGTCGCAGTTTTCGCCGCCAGCCTCGTCGGCTGCGGCTCCGGCGATGTGCCCGTCGGTACGATCCGATTCGAACCGGAGGGGATCAACGGCCATCGCGACTTCCAGGTCGACACGTTCACCGTGTGGGAAGTCAATGCGGCGGAAGTACCGGACAAGTGGGGCATCGTGGGCGCAAAGGCCAGCCTGTTCGGTGAGCTGGAGCCGATGTCGGGCATCAGCGCCCCCGGCGGCCCGCAGAAGCTCATCGGCCGCATGACCGAAATCCAGACGCGGGGAGGCGATCCTCGCGAGCCGCGGCGCGACTCGACCTGCGACATCCCTGAATTGGGCAAACTCGTCGTGTCGCCGGGGAGGCTCACTATCCAGCGCGTAGACACCGTAGACGGCAAGCAGATCATCACGGGCCGGTTCAACTTCACGATGGAGACCGAGGCCAAGGGCCAGAAGCGCGGCATCGGGTCGTTCCGCGCCCAGCTCAAGGTCGTGAAGACGCGATAACGAGGCTGTTTAAAGGCCTCGCAGCGCCGTCGCGATCGTCGCACGGCTTGCACGCCACGCGGGCAGGAAACCGCCGATCACTCCCATCACCATGGCGAGACCCGTGCCCCACAGCATGAGACCCGGCGTTACGCGAAACTGGAATGCAACCTCCGTGAAGGTCTGCCAGTTCGACGTGCCCGTCGTAATGCCGTGCAGGACGAGCCGCCCGGCGAGCGTGCCCAGCGCGCCCCCCGCGAGCCCCAGCAGCGCCGACTCGAAGATGAACGACAGCCAGATGGCAAATCTCGAGAATCCGAGCACTCGCATCGTCGCGATCTCCCGCGCGCGCGACGCTACGGCCGCAAACATCGTGTTCGCTGCCCCGAAGATGGCACCGATCGAAAGCACCAGCGCCATGACGACGCCCAACGCCTTCAGCATCATCACGCCCTGGTTCTGGTCCTTGTAGTAGTCGACGTGCGGTTTGCCCTCGAGCTTGATGTCCTTCGTCTCCTTCACGAGCGTCGCCAGACGCTGGATCTCCTTCGCATCCTTGCAACGCACGATGATCGTCGAGTACTCGCGCTTGAACTGGGCCTTCAGGTCGTCGATGTGCCCCCAGACCTCGGACTCGTAGGACTGGCCGTCCGCCTCGAAATGACCGACGACCTTCCACGCGCGGCCGCGGATGAACGGCTCGTCGCCAACGTTGAACTGGGCGAAGCGCGCCGCAACCCCCTTCCCCACGACGAGTTCCCCGAGATTCGGCCGAAACCAGCGGCCCCCCGGCAGCACCTTGATGTTCTCCCGCAACTCCAGCGCTCGATCGTCGACGCCCCGAATCGCGAGATTCGCCTTCTTGCCGTTGAGGTGCGGGTGATTCGCGATGGCGACGAGCTCCGCGGAAATGAGCGGCTCCCCTTTCGCGTTCAGCTCGATCCCCTTCAGGTCTCGCACGCGCGCGACCTGCTCGCGCGAGACACCGCTCTGGGTCTCAGTCGCTCCCGCACGCAGCACGATCATGTTCAGCGGATGCCCAGTCGCGACGAGCGTATGCTCCATCCCGATCCCGAGCGCAAACATGAAGACGAAGACCATCGTCACGAGAGCGATGCCCGCAACCGTCATGAGCGCCGTGATCCAGCGCACGCGCAGGTTTCGCAGGTTGTATTTGAGCGGGATGGCCATCAGACGACTTGCCTCAATCCGTCGACGATCTTCCGCCGTGCGGCGTGCACTGCCGGCACGATCGCACTGAGCAGCCCCCCGCCGATGGCGCACGCCAGCGCGATTCCCGCCGTCTGCGCCGTGATGAAGAAGTACGGGAAGAACTGCGGCACCGGCGACAGGTGAAGCCCGTTGAACAGGATCGCCGCGATCGCGAGCGACGCCCCCGCGCCTACGCATGTCACGAAAACCGACTCCGCGAGAATCAGCGTGAGGATCGTGCCGCTCCGAAACCCGATCGTGCGCAGCACCGCGATCTCGGTCACGCGCTCCCGCGCCGACATGGCCATCGTGTTCGCCGTCATGAGCACCATGATGAACATGATGAACACGCCGACCCAGAAGACCAGCGCGCGCACGTTGCCCATCATTTCCATGAACTGCTGGCCGAACTCCTTCTCCGTCATCGTCTCCGTGGGATCGGACGAGTTCTTCGTGTGGTTATCGATCAGCTCCTTGAGCTTCGGAATGTCCGCGGGCGTGTTGGCCTTCATCCAGTACGTGCCGACGATCTTCTGACCGTTCAGCAGCTCGTCGAGGTAGTCCCACCGGAAGAAGAGCTGTTCCTCCTGACGCACGTCACGCGTCGTGAAAACCCCCACGACCTCGAGCTCCGGGTCGCACGGATAGATCGTGCCTTTGAGGCCGACGCGCGATCCGATCTTCCAGTCGAACTTCGTGGCGAGCGACTTACCGACGATGCAGGCGTTCTTCTGCTCCTTGAGTTTCGCGAACTGCTGCGGGGGGATCGAAAACTCGTCCCAGAGATCCAGCATCGGGTCGATGTCCGTCGCGAAATTCGCGAAGAAGTTCTCCGGCTTCTGGTAGATCCCGCCGAACCAGTTGAGCTTGATGACGTGCTTGCCGTGCTTCGAGATCTCCTCGCCCTTGAGATAGGTCTCGAGCGAGATCGGCAGCGGGCTCGCCAGCCCCGTCGTGTGCTGGACCGCGACGCGGTTGTGCATCGCCGCCTCGCCCTGCCATGCCTCCATCTCCGTGAGCGCGGTCATGACGAAGACGAGCACGAAAAGAAGGAATCCAGTCCCGCCGGCCGTCAACGTCGTGCGCAGCCGATTGCGCATCGCGTTGCGGACGATGAGGTTGACAAACTTCATCACGCGCCCTTGGCGACGAGCGATCCCTTTTCGAGCATCACCGTCCGACCCGCGCACCCGGCGGCCTTCGGGTCGTGTGTCACCATCACGATCGCCTTTTTGAATTCCGCGTTGAGCCTCTTGAGGAGGACCAGCACCTCGTCCTCGCTCTTCTTGTCGAGATCGCCCGTCGGCTCGTCGGCCAGCAGCAGCGTCGGATCACTGACGATCGCCCGCGCGATGGCGACGCGCTGCTCCTGTCCACCCGACAGTTGGCGCGGGTAGTGGTCCTTGCGATCCGTCAGGGCGACGACATCGAGGGCCGTCATCACGTGCTTGCGGCGGTCCGCCTTCGAAAGCGACGTCAGCAGCAGCGGCAGTTCGACATTCTCGAACGCCGTGAGGACGGGGATCAGATTGTAGAGCTGGAAAATGAACCCCACGTGCCTGGCACGAAACGCCGCCAGCGCATTCTCCGACATCGTCGCGAGATTCTGGCCGGCGACCTCGACAATCCCCGCCGACGGCCGATCGATCCCCGCGATCAGGTTGAGCAGCGTGGACTTCCCCGAGCCGGACGGACCCATGAGCGCGACGAACTCGCCCACGTTGACCTGGAGCGTGATGTCTTCCAGCACAGGCACCGGCTGATCGTCGCGGTAGTACGTCTTCGCGACATTCTGGACACGCACAACGGGATCGGCCATGGCTCATCCTCCGGAGAGTCGCGACAGGATAGCGCCCCATCGCGCGTCCTGCCACGTTTGGACTAAACGCCTCGACACTGATAGAATCCGCCCCTTCCATTTTTCGGAGGTCTCATGCGTCTTGTCGCGATCCTCTCGGTCGTTGCACTTCTGTCCGGCTGCGGTTCGGCCGACGAGCAGAAGTCCGGCCCGTACAAGAGCGATAGCTTCAAGAACGCGCCGACGAAGGCGTCGGGGCGCGACCTCAGCTCGATGCAGCCGCCGCCCCCTCCGGCAACGACGATCGCGCCGCCGCCCAAGCCCGCCCCCACCTACACCAAGGGGGGCGCCGATTACGATTCCGCCACCGTCATCGAAATTGATCCCGCGAAGCCCACGAAATTCTCCGCGCAGCTGGCGGGCAACAGCGTGGCCCAGTTCTTCAAGTTCCAGGGCCGCGAGGGTTCCGCGGTCGTCATCGGCGGAACGTGCAGGGACAAGCTCGATTTTGCGCTTCACGCGGCGGACCGCGCCCCGCTCACCGACCAGTTCACCGAAGCTGGGTCGCTGTCGTGGCTCCCATCGATGGGCGAGAAGTCGCCGACGTACTACCTCCGAGCGTGGGGCACGATGAACTACGAGTACATCGTGGAATTCGAGATCCAGCTTCTCGACAACGCCGACGCCGGCAGCGGACACGACGCGGCGGAGGGGTTCGACAAGGCACTCGAGCTCACGAAGGACAGCTTCGACGGGTGGCTCGCCGGCGCGCAGGGCTACCGCGGCAACGATCACGTCGACACGTACAAGCTGAAGGTCTCGAAGGGCAAGACGATCAAGGCCCGCGTCACCCCGCCCACCAAGCTCGGAGTCGAAGCGTCGTGGCACGACAAGGACGGCGGACGCGTGGCCCTCGAAGGAAGCAAGAGCGAGGGCGCGGCCGTCACAGTCGAGTGGACGCCCGAGTACGACGGCGAGGCCTACCTGCGCATCGCCGGCGAGCTCCAGGTCGGCGGCCAGTACAAGGTCGAGATCCAGCGCTGAGGCCGAAGGCGGCGGGCCAGACCCCGAACTCTACTTGGCGCCCGCCGTGTGGGGAAACTCGCCCGACTTCTCGCATGTCTTGCGGAGTTCCTTCTTCTTCGCCGGGTCCTTGTGGACGTCCTCCGCATGCGGCAGCTCGTCCTTGACGAACGCACGCGACTCGCAGCCCCGGCAAATGTGGATGACCTTGCACTTGTCGAGCGCTTCCTTGAGCTTCTTGTCGCACTTGCACTTCCCCGGCTCGGGCACATCCGCGTCACAGGACTTCCCGCCCTCGCCCGCGCAGACGTAGTGCTTCTTCACGCACAGGTCGACCTTCTTGACCGGATCGCCGTGCTCCTTGCACTTCCGTTCCTTGTCGACGCCGTCCTTGTCGACAAGGTGATCGCCCCTCTCACAGTACTTCGCAGCCTCGGTGGTCTTCACGTCGCACGGCGCGAGGCGCGGGGACCCATCCTGCGCGATCGCGATCGAAGCGATCACCGCCGCCGCGAGGAGCGTGAGCCGGCTCGACAACTGTCGTGTGTTCGGGTGAATCGGCATTCCTCTATATAACGCCTCTCGCGCCAGGACTTCTCGCTGAATTCGGCGTGCGCAACCGCTAGTTTCCCGGTTTTCCGGGACGAGGTGACGCGGGCGGGCGTGGGTCGTCCAACGTGCATGCTCCGCGACGCGCTCACGTAGAAGGCCGGGCCCTTGTTCGTAAGCCCGCCGCAGATGAGTTCGACCTCAGGCGAATCGGCGAGTCCACCGTCGTCCTCGATCGCGAAGCCCCACGGCAGGCCGAACGGCTTGCCAGGCCACGTCTTGTGCACACGGAGGAGCGGGATCTCCTTTTCCTTCCAACGCCACTTGAATTCGCGACAGTCGAAGTCCACCGGCGCGGTGCCGCGCTCGCAGACCACGGTGACGCCCTTGAAGATCGCGTGCTTCTCATCCCACACGTGGATGAACGGGCGCAGACAGGATCAGCCGTTCTTGCCGATTTTCAGGCGCAGTCGCGCCATCGCGTGGCCGCCGGTCGTGCCGATGACCACGGCAGGTCTTCCCAGATCCTCGGCCTCCCATGCGCCGAGCTTCGCGGCGAGGCCGTCTCCCTTGGCCGGACCAGTTTCCGGGTCGACGACGACCACGTCGAACCCGCGCGCCTTCTCCTTCGTCAGCTCGCGGCACGACGGGCGTCCCGTTCGCATGCCTTGCTTCTTGAGGAGCGCCTCGAATTCATCCAGCCGCTGCTCGTTCGCGCTCGCGATCAGCACTCGCAGCGCCGCCTGCTGCGCAGGGGCATCCGCCGACGCGACGAGCATCAGCGCAAGACAGCCGGCTAGAGTGATCCGCATCGTTCCAAGTCCTGTCCGTCGTCCGGTGCCGGGCGTTTGATAAAATCAGCGCCTGCGATGGGCGCCTCTGCGGACCGGTCAGAAGGAAGTTATCCGTGCGACCGCCTCGACGGCAGCCCCCCGCTTGTATAGATCATGGGGAACGCGCGTGAGGGCATGAACGAATCCGACCGCAAGCTCATCGAGGCGATCATCGCGCAGGGTTACCTTTCGCGCGAGCAAGTTGCGACCCTCGTCACGGCGAACGCGGCTTCAGGAAAGTCGCTGAGCGAGATTCTCGTAGAGGCCGGCGTCGTCTCACGCGAGACCATGGAGTTGATCGTCGGTCCCGCGCCCCCGTCAGCCCCGGCGACGCCGCAGAAGCTTCCGGCCCACGACCCGCCCGAGGTGGTGGCCGCGAGGATGAATCCCAAGGCGCGGATCGGAAAGTACACGATCGTCTCGGAGGTCGGTCGCGGGGGGATGGGGGTCGTCTACAAGGCGTGGCAGGCCGATCTGCGACGATTCGTCGCCGTGAAGGTGCTGACGACGCAGGATCCGACCGCCCACGATCGATTCCAGCGAGAGGCGCAGATGGCCTCGAAGGTGCACCACCCCGGCATCGTGACGGTGCACGAGTACGTCGAGGCGGAGGGTCGGCAGTACATGGTGATGGACCTCATCGCCGGCGAGCCGCTCGACCGGCTCCGCAAGCACCGCAGGCTGCCGACGCGAATCGCCGTCGAAATCGTCGCGGCCGCGGCGGACGCCCTGGCCGCCGCGCACCGGCAGCAGATCATCCACAGGGACGTCAAGCCATCGAACATCCTCGTTGAGATGGGCGACCCCGGCGATCCCCCGCGCGTTTCGCTCACCGACTTCGGCCTCGCCAAGACCGTGGACATGCGGGACAAACTCACCGCGGAGGGCACGATCCTCGGCACGCCGCATTACATGTCGCCCGA
>CAYXVY010000247.1:0-10200 GCA_964468745.1 uncultured Planctomycetales bacterium
CGCGCGATGGTGAAGAAGGGACTCGTCCGCGGCGAGTCCGAGGCGTTCGGGAAGTACCTTGGCGTCGGCTCTCCGGCACACATCCCGGCAAACGAGCTCTCGCCCGCGGACGCCGCGCGGCTCGTGCGTCAGGCGGGGGGCGTTCCGGTTCTGGCGCACCCGGGATTCCTGGACGACGACGCTCGGGTCGAGCGGGTGCTCGACGAATCGGGGGCGCGTGGCATCGAAGTGTGGCACCGGTACGAATCACCCGAGATGTACAAGCGATACCTCGATATCGCACGCCGCCGCGACCTCATCGCTACGGGCGGCAGCGATTTTCACGGAGACGATCATCCGAACAACTCGGGGCTTGGCCGATTCCTGACGCCGATCGATGAGTGGCGGCGGCTGGAGCGACTGCTATCCTAGGTGCCGATGGGGCTGGACGAACTGGAGAAGAGGCTCGCCAAGGATCCGTTCGTCGGCAAGCAGCTCGGCAACATCAGCGTCGAGCGCTGGATGGCGGACGGATCGACGGGCAGGGTCTACTTTGGCGTCCACTCTCTGTCGAAGAAGGAAATCGCCGTCCGCGTCCTGTTTCCTGAAATGACGAAGGCCGCAGGCGCGAAGGACAAGATGCTGTTCGAGGTCCGCATCGCGCAGCAGATCAACCACGCGAACGTCGTGCCCGTGGTCGAGGCCGGTGAGGTGGATGGACGCGTCTACGTAGCCATGGAGTTCGTCAAGGGCGAGCCGCTCGAAGCGCTGATCAAGCGGCAGGGGCGGGTCGAGTTCGAGCGCGCCACGCGGATCGTTCGAGATATCGCACTCGGCCTTGAGGCGGCGCACGACCTGAATCTCGTGCATCGCGACTTGCGCCCCGCGAATGTCCTGCTCGACACGGATGGACATCCGAGGATCAACAACTTCGGCCTGGCGCGCCCTGTGTCCGTCGGGAGCGGTCGCACCCAAGTCGGAGCCTTCCTGGGCGTGCCGGACTATCTCGCGCCGGAGCAGGTCGACGGCAAGGTCGTCGACAGCGTCGCGGATCAGTACGCCCTGGGCGTCATCTATTTCCGGATGCTGACAGGACTGCTGCCGTTCGACGGCGAGAACGACGCCGCGATCGCGCGGGCGCGGTTGAAGGACGACCTGCCCGTGGTGGAATCGATTCCCGAACGCGGCAGGGCTCTTCTCCACAAACTCTGTGCGCGTGACCCGAAGCAGCGCTTCGCCACGGCGCGCGAGGTTGCCGGACAGTGCGAGCGGGCGCTGTACGCGCGGGAGACGGCCACGCCTGGAGGCCGCGACGGCAAGCCGAAGGAGCGGGAGCCGGCCCCGGTGCCGGTGGCGATCAAGCGCAAAGCGGCCGCGCCGTACAAACCGGAGCGGCATGGACTGACGCACGCGCCGGATGCGAAGTGGGTGCAGCCGCTGAAGACGGCGATTCCGTACGCGGCGTTCGTCGCGGCGGCCGGCTGCGTCGCGGCCGCGGCGGGCATGCGCACGGTGCCGTCGTCCGTCCGATTCGCGTTCCTGGCGTCCGCGTTCTTTCCGATGGCGCTCGCGGCGGGCATGCTCCTGAAGCAACGCGCGGGGTGGCAGGGGGTGGTCGCACTGCTGCTGGGCGCGGGAAGCCTCGGCATTCTCTTCTACGGACTCTCCGTTCCCGAATCGTGGCAGGCCGTCGCGGTGCCGTTCAATGCGCTCGCGCTTGGGGTGTCGCTGGTGGTCGGTGTGGCCGTGACGGTGCTGGGGGACGTGCCGAAAGCCGCGGTGCGCCGCGTCCTTCTGCTCGTCGCATTCGTGCTCGTTGCGTACGGCGCGGGTGCGTTCCGCGGCGCGATGCCCTGGATGCAATCGTCTCCGGCAAGGACGATGCCGATGCTCGCGGCGACGACCCTCGCCGGATTCTGTGCCGTCTTCCTGATGCCCGCGGCGCGATCGAGCATGCTTGTGCGATTCGCGGGATTCGTCACGGCCGCCCTCGCCGTCGCGGGGCTGGCGTACGGGGCGTCGGCGGGGCAGTGGCAGGTGCTCGTGGCGGATATGGCCGGGCGCTTCGACACGCACGGGACCGCGGCCGTTGTCGTCGTCCCGATCTGTGCCGTGGCCCACGCCCTGCTGAAGAGTCGTATATAATCTGGAGCAATGACTCACGTGGCCGAGGGACCGGAATCGCTCGTCGGGAGCAAGCTCGGCTCCATTCGTCTGGAGCGAATCGTCGGGTCGGGCGGGATGGGCACCGTCTATCTCGGACGACACGAAGGGATGGACAAGGACGTGGCCGTGAAAGTGCTCTCTCCGCATCTCGCGGGGGACGCGGAATACGTGCAGCGCTTCATCCGCGAAGGGACGGAGGCGGGGAAGATCGACCATCCCAACGTCGCGCGCGTCCTCGAGACGGACAAGAAGGACGGCACCTACTTCATCGTCATGGAGTACGTCCGCGGGCAACCGCTGGACGAGGTCCTTCGCGAGGAGAAGCGACTGAGTTTCCAGAAAGCTACGCGCATCGTGCGCGATGTCGCCAAGGGGCTTGAGGCGGCGCAGGCGCGCGGCGTGATCCATCGAGACATCAAGCCCGCGAACATTCTCATCGACACGAAGGGCGTGCCGAAGATCGTGGACTTCGGCCTCGCGAAGCAGGCGGGGACGCGGCGCGGCCTGACGGTCGAGGGGCTGTTCATGGGAACGCCCGAGTACGTCTCGCCGGAGCAGGCGGAAGGGAAGAAGGTCGACTTCCGCACGGACATCTATTCGCTCGGTGTGACGTACTACCAGCTCCTGACCGGCAAGTACCCGTTCATGGGAGAGACCGACGTCGAGATCGCGATGAAGCGGCTGAAGGACGATCCCCGGCCGGTGCAGGACGCTCATCCGGGAGTCGATGTGCGCGCGATTCCGATCGTCGAGAAGATGCTCAAGCGCGCAGTGGCCGAGCGCTACCAGACGGCGAAGGAGCTTCTTGTCGCGCTCAATCCTCTCGTGCAGAACGAGAAGAAGGCGCCGATCGTGCCGAAGACGGCGACGGTGATCGGCAAGCTGCCGGTGGAAGTGCAGCGGCGGCTGCATGTGCTCTTTGCGTCGGTGGTGCTGGCGCCTGCAATCGCGCTCTTCTTCCTGGCGGGCGCGGTGTCGCCCGGCGGGGACTCGGCGGCGGCCGCGCTCGGGGCGCTCTTCAAGGAGAAGATGTCGCTGACTTTCGCGGGACTCGGGGCGCTCGCTCTCGGGGCCGGAATGTTCATCATGCGGCGCGAGCTGAGGTCGTCGGCGCGTGCCCCCGTGATCGTCACCATGCTGATTTGCGCGGCGATGTGCGCGGTTGCGTCGCTTGCCATGCTCGCACGGTCGCCGGTCGAGGGGCCGTGGGCGACGCTGCTGGAAACGGGGCACGAGCTGCTGATGAAGGCGCTGATGGCACCCGTAAATCTCATGCTCGGCGCGGTGGTGCTGGCGACGATGCTCTGCGCGATGCTCTTCGAGATGGATGATGAGTCGCCGCGACCGATTCTCCAACAGGCGGGGCTCGTTGTGGCCATGGTGCTGTGGTACGGATTCGCGGCGGCTGGAAATGTGACGGGGCCGATCAAGGGAATGGGCGGCGCGATCCCCACCGCGGCGCCGCTGCTGGTCGGCGTCGGCTGCGCGGCGCTGTTCGGCATCCTCTGTCTCGGCGCGCGCTCGGTCGAAGTGCGCACGCGCAAGATCGGAGCGGGACTCTACGCGCTCGCGCTCGTTCTGCTCCTCGTGTGGGGCGCGGCGGGCGTGCTCGGGAGCGCGTCGCAATGGTGGGGTGCAATTCGCGATCGCGTCGCTCCGCTGCCGGGGTCGTTCCTGCGGTCCGGGGCGACGGCGATGATCGCGGTCGGTCTCCTGGTGCAGGCCGTATTCGTGATGCGGGCAGGCATCGCGAGAACGCAGGCGTTTTACAAGCCGAAGAAGTAACCGCAATCCCAATCCCGATCAGGTGATCGCTGAATCCGGCATCTGGCATCGCGTCTTCGCCGCCGCTAGAATCCGCTGACCAGTGACAGACCTCCGGGAGCTCGAGGACAAGATCCGCGCGGGGGAGCGTCTCTCCTTCGAGGACGGCGTGCGCCTGTTCAAAACGCGCGACCTGTTCACGCTCGGTCGCCTCGCCAATGCCGCGCGCGAGAAGCGCCACGGCGACCGCACGTTCTACGTCAAGAACATGCACCTCAACTACTCGAACGTGTGCGTGTTCGACTGCAAGTTCTGCGCGTTCTACCGGCGCGAGGGGCAGGAGGGCGCGTGGGAAATGGACCTCGACACGGTCTTCGCGTACGCCGCAAAGACGCAATTCGAGAAGCTCGACGAGATCCACATTGTCGGCGGCGTCCATCCGAAGCTGCCGTACCGCTATTACCTCGAGATGCTGCGCGGGCTGAAGGAGCGCTATCCGCACGTGCATCTGAAAGCGTTCACGGCGACGGAGATCGACCATCTCGTCAAGCTGTCGAAGAAGCCGCTTTCAGACACGCTCCTTGAGCTGCAGGAGGCGGGACTCGATTCGCTCCCCGGCGGGGGCGCGGAGATCTTCGCGAAGCGCGTCTGGGACGAGGTGTGCTCCGGAAAGGCGAAGCCGGATCGATGGATCGAGATCCATCGCGTAGCGCACCAACTGGGGCTGCGCTCGACGTCGACGATGCTGTACGGGCACATCGAGACCGACGAGGAGCGCGTGGACCACATGCTCCGCCTGCGCGCGCTGCAGGACGAGACCGGGGGCTTCACCGCGTTCATCCCGCTCGCGTTCCATCCTGCGAACACGGAGCTCGCCAATATTCCACCGGCGACCGTGCAGACCGACATCAAGGTGCACGCGGTCGCGCGGCTGCTGCTCGACAACATCGATCACATCAAGGCGTACTGGATCATGACGGGGCTCAAAACCGCGCAACTGCTTCTCTCGTACGGCGTGGACGACATCGACGGCACGATCGTGGAGGAACGCATCGTGCACATGGCCGGGGCGGAGTCGCCGCTGGGCGTCGCCGAAGCCGAGTTGCACGCGCTGATCTGCGAGGCGGGACGGACGCCCGTGCGACGCGACAGCCTGTACCGCGTCGTTTCGTAACAAATCCCGCGAACTCCGGACGGCGTGATACGCTCGTCTGGGCAATGAAACTCGTGCCGATCGCGGCGATCGTGCTGATGGCCATCGGATGCGCGCAGCCGCACCTCAACGAGGACGCACGTCGCGTCGCGGTACTGAAGCCGTTCGATCACTCGTCCGGCGAGGGCGGCCCGGAGGCGCTCTGGCCGCTCGTGCAGGACGGGCTGCGAGAGCGGGGATACGAGGTTGTGCCGGAGATCGACGTGCGGGGCCTCATGCTGAAGCACCGGTACACGATTCCGGAGGAGATCAACCAATTCACGGTCGAGGAGCTGGCGCGCGAATTCGGGTGCGATGCCGTTCTCTACACGACGCTGACGGACTACAACGAGTCCTTCGAGGCCGCCTCGCCGTTCTCGTCGCGTGTTGCCATTGAAGTGCGCCTGGTCGACAAGTCGGGACGCGTCCTGTGGCAGAGCTCGGAGAGCGCGGGGACGAGCTGCGGCTGGTTCCGAGCGCTCGGATTCATGGGGGCCGTGCTCGCCGGCGATTCGGACGCCGCGCCCGACTCGCTCGAGGAGTCGCAGAAGAAGGTCGTCAAAGAGTGCTTCGCGAAGCTCCCGCTGCAAGGGTACGACGAAAGGACCGGAGATCAGAGATGAGAGATGAGAGACGGAAGAGAGTGCTCCTCTCATCTTTGATCTTTCATCTTTGATCTTTGAACGCTGGGGGCGTTATAGTCTCCGCTCCATGCGCATCATCGAACCGCACGCGCATATGTACGCGCGGACCACGAACGATTACGAGGCGATGGCGCGCGCGGGAATCGAAGTCGTCGTCGAGCCCGCGTTCTGGCTGGGCGAGACGCGCAAGCACGCCGGCTCGTTCTTCGACTACTTCGACCACCTCATCAACTACGAGCACTCGCGGGCGGCGAAATACGGCATCAAGCAATTCGTGACGATCGCGATGAATCCGAAGGAGTCGAACAACGCCGAGCTGGCGCAGAAGGTCATCGATGAGCTGCCGCGCTACCTCGAGAACGAGCGCGTCGTCGCCGTCGGGGAGATCGGGTTCGACCGGATCAACGATGTTGAAGAGGAGTTCATGATCAAGCAGATCGTGCTCGCGCGCGAGTACGGGCTGCCATTGCTGGTCCATTCGCCGCATATCAACAAGCGCGAAGGGATCAAAAGGATCCTCGGTGTCGTGAAAAAGCTCGACTTCCCGATGGATAGAACGCTGATGGATCACAACGTCGAGGACACGACCCCCGTCACCCTGGCGGCGGGCGCGTACTGCGGCCACACGATCTATCCCATCACGAAGGTCTCCCCGAACCGGATGGCGAACATCCTCGAGGAGCACGGGTACGACCGCATGATGATCAACAGCGCCGCCGACTGGGGCCCGAGCGATCCGCTGATGGTGCCGCACACGATCGAGGAGCTCCGGTCGCGCGGAGCGAAAGAGAAGGACATTCAGAAGCTGATATGGGACACTCCGTTCGAGTTTTTCTCCAAATCGGGGCGATTTAAACTATGAGAAAAGTATTCGCGGTCGCGCTCCTCGTCCTCGTCGGGTGCGGCAGCAACATCATCTACATCAACCGCCAGGGGGCGGTCGTCGCGGTGCTGCCGCCGTGCGACAACACGAACGGGCCCATCGAAATCTGGCAGGCGGTCTGGCCACGATTCCAACACGAGTTCGCGGCGCGCGGGTACACGGTCGTGGCCCCCTCGCGGATCACGGCGTTCATGCAGGCGAAGCGGTTCACGAATGCGGCCGAACTCAACCAGTTCAAGACCGAGGAACTCGCGAAGGAGTTCGGCGCGGACTTCGTCGTCTATCCCCAGCTCGACGTGTGGGATCGTACGACGGCGATCATCTACACGAAGCTGAAGGTCGGCGTGTCCTGCGCGATGCGCGACAAGGACGGCGTCGAGATCTGGCGCGGCGAAGGCGCCGAGAGCGAGGAAGCCGCCGGCCTGAGCGGGCGGCAGATCCTGGCGCAGACGGTGGGTGGCCTCCTGTCGTCGATGGAGCACCTCATCCCCCCCGCCGTATCCGAGTGCTGTGGCACACTCCCGCATTGTGGATTTGAACCGCAGAAATAGATTGGAACTATAAGGAGAAACTCCATGCGTCGAATTCTGCCGTTGCTGTTGCTCGGGTTCATCGGCTGCCAGAACAATGAAGTGTCGAAGCAGCCTGTGGAGAAAGTCGAAATCAACTATCCGCCGCCGAAGCCGATGGAGCAGCGGAAGTGGATCGCGATCGCCGACTTCGTCGACAAGTCGAATTACGGTCGCGGTCGCCTCGGGACGCAGATGTCGGACGTCCTCGAGACGGAGCTCATCAAGAGCCAGCAGTTCCGCGTCTTCGAGCGCCAGGCGCTCAAGCACGTCATCGACGAGCAGAAGCTCGGCGGCTCGGGCCTCGTGGATCCGGAGACGGCCGCGAAGGTCGGCAAGATCAAGGGCGTGAAGTACATCGTGTCGGGTTCGGTGACGAACTTCGGCATCCAGCAGTCGCGCGATAGCTTCATCGTCGGCAGCACGAAGCGCCACGTGGCGCAGTGCACGGTCGACGTCAAGCTTGTGGACGTCGAGACGAGCGAGATCATCTGGAAGGACTCCGGCAGCGGCAAGGCGCTGTCGTCCGCGACGCAGGTCATGGGCGCGGGCACGTCGGCAGGATACGACGAGTCGCTGGCGGGGGACTGCCTCCGGGCGTCGATCGTGACCTTCGTGGACAAGCTCATCGAGGCGGCGCAGTAAATCGCGATTTTTCGAACCCATAGCGGATTCGTTCGCTAGGTCCTCCAGCGGAGGATCGATTCATGAAAAAGATGACGACGGTCGTGGCGGTGCTGGCGATGGCCCTGTCGGCGTATGCCCAGGGTTCGTTCACGGTCGATGACGTGGCCCGCCTGGCGCAGGCCGGCGTGTCCGACGACGTGATCGTCGCGAAGATCGCGCAGGAGAGGGCGTCGTTCACGCTCTCGGCGGCTCAGATCGCGGCGCTGAAGGAACAGAAGGTGAGCGACCGCGTCATCGCTGCCTTGGTGGGGAAGTCCGTCGCGGCCCCCACGCCGGCTCCCGTCGCGGGAGAGGGCAATCTCGTCGTCAAGAATGCGTCGCACAAGGGCGTCAAGGTCACGGTGAACGAGCGTGACCGCGTCGTCAGTTTCAGCACGACGGACGGCACCGAGGCGGCGAAGGGCGCGACGGTGGAGTTCAAGGTTGCAGCCGGCGACTACCGGATCGCCATCGAGGGCTCCCCCACGCGGCACACGGCGACGCTTCCGGCGACGCTGCTGGTGCGCGGCGCCGACACGGAGTACATCGACGTCCAGACGATCACGATCCAGGACAAGAACGGATCGACGCTCATGATCCTCAACCACGAGGGCAAGGTGGTCGAGGGGCAGCGTCCTCGGACGGGGTATGTGTACGGCACGCCCGGATACGGTGGGCCGTCCATCTCCTACGTCCCGTCGCTGGCTCCCAACATCCTGCTCGGAGCGGGGATCGGGGCCATCATCGGGCACCAGTCGGGACACAAGTGGGAAGGCGCGGCCATCGGGGCCGGCGCCGGACTGCTGTTCGATGTGATGTTCTTCCGTCGATAGAGACAACAGAGTTTCCGAAGCCCCCCAGGGACGACCTGGGGGGCTTCTTTTTTTCCCCCACGACAGCCGGACAACACCGAGACACCCGAGCGAACCGAGGGAATTCCCCGGTGGGGTCGTCTCGATTACCACGGTCGTCTCGGTGTCATCGGGAGGGTCTAAGTGTGAAGAAATCCTGCGGACGAACGCCGAGCCTTCCGTGCAAGCCGAGGAGCCCATACGGGCATCCTCGGATTCCTCGGCTCGCTCTGTGTTAATCCAATAGAATCTGGTCGGATGTCAGACTTCGGATTCTCAGGAATCGTCCCCCTGTTTCCTCTCCCCAATGTCGTGCTCTTCCCGCAGACGGTGCTGCCGCTTCACATCTTCGAGCCGCGGTACCGCGAAATGACGGCCAGGGCGCTCGGCGGCGAGAAGCTGATCGCGATGGCGCTGCTGAAGCCGGGGTGGGAGCCCGAATACCAGGGCAACCCGGCGGTGCACGACGTGGTCGGCGTGGGGCGGATCGTGAATGAGAAGGAGCGGGAAGGCGGCCGGTACGACCTGCTGCTGTACGGCGTCTGCCGGGCGCGCGTGGTCGAGATCGTAAGCGACGATCCGTATCGCACCGCAAGGGTCGAGGTCTTGCACGACCGCATCGAAGACGAGGCGGCGAAGGCCTTGGAGGCGAAGCGGCTCGGCTTGCTTGCCGTCTACAGCACGCTCGTGCGCGAGACGTTCGGGAACGACCAGCTGCTGCCGGACGCGGGGATTGCCGTCGGTACGCTGTGCGACGTGCTCACCGCGTTCGTGAACGCCGACGTGCGAGAGAAGCAGGCCATCCTGGAGGAGCTGGACGTCGTGGCGCGCATCGAGCGCGTCGTCGAGATGCTGAGGAAGTCGCCGCTCGGTGGGAAGCCGGTGTCCTCGGGATTGCGGGAGTCGAGGAAGGCCTGGCCACCGCCGCCAAAGCTGAACTAGTCGCGCGCGGCCGTGACGCCATGCAGAAAATAACCGCGTGCTTGTGGTTCGATGACAAGGCCGAAGAGGCCGCAAAGTTCTATGTGTCGCTCATCAAGAACTCCGGGATCGGGAAAATCACCCGCTACGGAGATGACGGGGCGAAGGTCTCTGGGCGACCCCAGGGATCGGTCATGACCGTGACGTTCCGGCTCCACGGGCAGGAATTCATGGCGCTGAACGGCGGCCCGTATTTCAAGTTCACGGAGGCCACGTCCTTCATCGTGAACTGCACGACCCAGAGAGAAGTGGACGATCTGTGGGAGAAGCTCTCCGCAGGCGGCGGAAAAGGGCAGTGCGGCTGGCTCAAGGACAAGTATGGCCTGTCCTGGCAGGTCGTTCCCACGGTCCTGGGCGAGATGATGCAGCACAAGGACGCCGCCAAAACCGGACGGGTGATGAAGGCGCTGCTTCAGATGAAGAAGCTCGACATCGCGAAGCTCAAGCAGGCGTACGCGGGACGATAGCGTCACCGCCGCGGCTTGGCGGTCGGACCGAGGGTGAA
>CAYXVY010000248.1:0-5758 GCA_964468745.1 uncultured Planctomycetales bacterium
TTCTCCTGGAAGGCGGCGAGCAGCAGAACGACCAGGGCGAGGCGCGTCATGTCTGTATAGGGTACACGGGCGGGAAGCACGAAGCGGCGGAGCTACTCGCCAAGGTGCCGGCGCGCCTCCTCGAGTCCTCCGCGGAGTCGCGGCTCGAGGGAGGGATTGCTCCTGATCGCCTGCTCCCAGTCGCGGATGCAGTCCTTCCAGTTGCTGCGCTTCCAGTGGACGTTGCCGCGATTCACGTACGCCTCCCACAGGTTTGCGTCCACGGCGATCGCGCGATCGAAGTCTGCCAGAGCCTCGTCGAACCGATCAAGTCGGTGCATCGCAATCCCGCGATTGTGCAATGCAGCGGCGTGCTCGGGGTTGCCGTGGATCGCCCGCGTATACGACGCGACGGCGTCCTCCAGCCGCTCCTCGCTCATGGCCACGTGCCCGAGGTAGTAGTGCGCGTCAGGCAGCTTCGGGTCGATTTTCAGGGCACGAGCGATGTACTCGAGCCCGCGCGCCGGATCGCCCTCGTCGAGGGCGACGACGGCGAGGTTGAACCACGTGGGCGCGTAATCGGGCCTTAGCTCGGCAGCACGGCGGTAGTCCGCGGCGGCCCCCTTGAGATCGCCGAGCGACCGACGCGCCGACGCGCGCCGTTCGAGCGCCGACGCGGAAGCGGAGTCGAGCTTCAGCGCGTTTGTAAAGTCCCGCTCCGCATCCGCAAACCTCTGCACCATGAAATAGACTTCGCCCCGCGACTCGTGAAACCGAACGGCTCCCGGCCGCAGGCGGATGGCTTCCGTGTAATCGACGAGCGCTTCGGAGTAGCGCTCCGCTCGGGCGCGCGCAAGCCCGCGATTGAACCAGCCGGTCGGCGACGAGGGTTGGATCGCGATCGCGCGCGAGAAATGACGCCCGGCTTCATCGTAGAGCTTGAGGTCGATCGCCGCCCGCCCCGACATGATCGCCGTATGCGCGTCGCGGGGCTGCAGATCCGCCGCACGGGACAACATGCGGTGCGCTTCCTCCGCGCGCCCCGGGGCGTGAATGAGCGCATGTCCGCCGATCCGCCACGCGAGCGCATCCGCCGGGTGCAGCAGTGCGTAGCGCCCGAGAAGTTCCCCCGCCTCCACGTAGCGCTGCTCGGCGAACGCAGCCATTCCGTGGACGAGCATCAGCTCCTCGTCGCGACGCGCATCCGCCTTCACACCCGCCAATTCGAGCTCCAGCCGCTTCCACGGCTCCTTCGCCCCCTCGTCGTGCATCCCACCGTGCTCGTCGTGCCGCCGGAGCTCAGCGAGCTCGATCTCCTCAAGGTACATGCGCGCCCGTTCAAGCCGCGCGCCGTCGAGCGCGGGATCCAACGAGATCGCTCTTTCACAGGCCGCGAGCGCCTCGGCGATGCGATTCTCCGACTTCAACGTGCGCGCGATCTCGAGATGCGCCTCGGCGCACGCCGGATCTTCGACGAGCGCTCGCGCAAATGCCTCGCGCGCTCGATTGCACCCGGTGGCGATCGCTCCCGCGTAGTCGCCATCGCGCCCGAGCAGCCGGCCGACCTCGCCGAGCAGTGCGCGTCCCTGGTCGAGATGAGGGCGCGCGCGGGCCGCTGCGGCGCGCGAAGCCGACGCCCGCAGGTAGGGCGGAATGACGAGGGCAAGCGTGCCGAACACGGCGATGGCCGCGACGACGGCGACGGCAACCACCGCCTTGCGACGACCGATCGCCTTCCGGACGCGGTACGCGACGCCGGCCGGACGCGCGTGGATAGGTTCGCCCCTCAGCCATCGATCAAGGTCGTCGGCGAATGCGGCGGCCGTCGGGTACCGTCGCACGCGGTCCTTTTCCATGGCTCGGGCGGCAATCGTGCCAAGCTCGCCGTCGAGCGGAGCGGGCTCCGTTTCGATGACTTTCATCACGATCTCGAGCGCCGTTGGTGCATCGAAGGGCCGGCAATCGGCGACCAGTTCGTAGAGTGTGGCGCCCAGCGAGTACACGTCGGACCGGGCATCGACGGCTTCCCCACGCGCCTGCTCCGGGGGCATGTAGGCGGGCGTTCCAACCAGGACGCCCGACGCGGAGAGCGTCCCGCCGCGTACGGGACGAGCGAGTCCGAAGTCCATGACATAGACCCGGCCACCCGAGCGCTCGATCATGATGTTCTCCGGCTTCACGTCGCGATGCACGACGCCGCTCGTGTTCGCGAAGTGAATCGCGCGCGCCGCATCGCGCAGCGCCGCGACGAGCGTCCGCCGGTCCGGCCGTGGGCGCGTGCCGAACGTGATGCCGTCGACGAACTGCATCGCGATGAAGGGGCGCCCGTCGATCTCACCGATCTCGTGCACGGCGGCGATATTCGGGTGGACAAGTCGCGCCGCGATCTGAGCCTCCCGCTTGAAGCGGGCCAGATCTTCAGGCTCGACATTGCGCAGGAACTTCAGCGCGACCGTGCGCGAAAGCTCGACGTCGAGCGCCTTCCACACCTCGCCCATTCCGCCGGCACCGATTTTCTCCGTGAGGACAAACCGGCCCGTGCGCTGCGTGTCACTCATCGTGCGACGAGACGAGTATACCCCGTCGCGTGAAACCGTTTCCGGCGCCGCGGGGTACCATCTTCACGGAGGCGCCCGAATGAACCTGATCGTCTGCGCGCTGGTGGTCACGTTCCAGGCTGCCCCTGTCGACCCCGTCAAGGTCGACGAAGCGATCAACCGCGGCATCGCGCAGCTGCGGAAAGCGGAGCCGTACATCAAGCCGTGGCAGCATCCTTTCATGAAGATCGAGCAGCGCGCGGATGAGCTAGTGCTGTGGACGTTCGTTCGCGCCGGGGTGCCGCAGTCGGACGCGTACGTGCAGAGGATGCTGAATCGCACGCTCGAGTCGAAGCTGGAGCGCACCTACAACGTCGCCCTGCAGGCGATGGTGCTCGATGAGCTTGATCGCGTGAAGTACCAGGGCCGGATCGCGCAGTGCGCGCAGTTCCTGGCCGACAACCAGTGCCAGAACGGCCAGTGGCACTACGGCGAGGCGGTCGCGATGCCGGTCGAGCTCGAGAATCCAAAGGTCGATGAAGCAACCGGCCAATCGCCGTCGAAGGAGAAGCCGAAAGTCGTGCGTCGCATCACGATCAAGAAGCGCTCGCAGGGCCCGGAGCGCGGCTGCAACTCGAACTCCCAGTACGCCGCGATGGGCATCCGCGCGTGCGCGGAGGCCGGAATCACATTTGAGCCGCAGGTGCTCAAGCGCGCGCTCGGCGCGTGGGAGCAGTCGCAAAAAGACGACGGCGGGTGGTGCTACGGGATGCGCGAATTAGACCACCCGAAGCACGAGTCGTACGGCGCCATGACGGCGGGAGGGGCCGCGTCGATCGTCATCTTCAAGCACCTGCTGGGCGAGAAGGCGTCCGGAGACAAGCGGGTGGAGAAGTCGTTCAAATGGCTGACCGATCGTTTCAGCGTGTCGCGGCAGCCCGGCAAGAACGAGAACGGGACGTGGGAGAGCTCACACTATTACTACCTCTATGGGCTCGAACGGGCGTGCGCGATGGTCCGCACGGAGAAGCTGGGAACGCACGCTTGGTATGCGGAAGGGGCGACGTGGCTTCTCCAGAAGCAGAAGGAGGACGGCTTCTGGGGGGACAGCGACACGGTCGTGATGGAAACGTGCTTCGCGATCCTCTTCCTGCGACGTGCGACCCTGCCGCTGGAGCCGGTGCCGACGGGAGACAAGAAGCGATAGAGCGATGCCGCACGCGCAAGTAAGATCTTGAGCATCATGACCGACACGTTCATCGACCAGATCGGCAGAATCTGCGAAAGCGCCACCGACTACACGAAGGCGGCGCAGCAGGTGTGCGCGGCGCTGCGGGAAGGCGTGAAACACTACACCTGGGTCGGCATCTATATGCTCGACGCGACCCGCGAAACGCTCCTGCTCGAAGCGTGGGACGGACCCGCGCCGACTCAGCATGTGAAGATCGGCCTCGGGGAGGGAATCTGCGGGCTGGCGGCGCGCGAGGGGAAGACGATCATCGTGCCCGATGTCCGAAAGGATCCGCGGTACCTTGAGTGCTTCCTCGCGACGCGCGCCGAGATTGTTGTGCCGATCATGCACGACGGGAGAGTGCTGGGGGAGATCGACATCGACAGCGACCTGACCGCCGCGTTCGGCGAAACGGACCAGTTCTTCCTCGAGTGGTGCGCGGACCGGCTCGCGCGACTCTTCACCTGCCACGGCAAGCCGCGCCCGGCAGTCTAACCGAGACGTTTCGTCAGGTTTGCCGCCAGGGCGTCGATGAACTTCTCCGTCGGGAGCCACATGCTCTCGGGCGGCTCCAGCGTGCCGGCCACGGTGCGCGCGAGGTCCTTGGTCATCTTGCCGCTCTCTACTGTCGCCACGGATACGTCCTCAAGCGACTTCGCAAACTTCTCCACGTCCGGCGTGCCGTCGAGCTTTCCGCGATGGGCCAGCGCGCGCGTCCACGCGAAGATGCTCGCGATCGGATTCGTGCTCGTCACCTTTCCCTGCTGGTGCTGCCGATAGTGCGCGGTCACGGTGCCGTGCGCCGCCTCCGCCTCCATCGTCACGCCGTCGCTGCACAGCAGCACGCTCGTCATCATACCGAGCGACCCGAAGCCCTGCGCAACCGAGTCCGACTGCACGTCGCCGTCGTAGTTCTTGCACGCCCAGAGGAAGCCCCCTTCCCACTTGAGCGCCTGCGCAACCATATCGTCTATGAGACGATGCTCGTACGTGAGTTTCCGCTCCTTGAACGTCGGCGCGAACTCCCTCTCGAAGACCTGGGCGAAGAGGTCCTTGAAGCGCCCGTCGTAAATCTTGAGGATCGTGTTCTTTGTGCTGAGATAGACCGACACGTTCGCCAGCAGGGCGTACTTGAAACACGCCTTCGCGAAGTCGATGATCGAGTCGTCGGTGTTGAACATCCCCATGCCGATGCCGGGGCCGGCGAATTCGTTGATCACCCACTCCTGTCGCTGGCCGCCCTTCGGCTCCCACACCATCTTGAGCGTGCCGGCGCCTTCGAGTTTCACGTCGGTCGCCTTGTACTGATCCGCGTGCGCATGGCGCGCGACGATGATCGGCTTTGTCCAGGTCGTCACGAGCCGCGGCACGTTCTTGCAGACGATCGGCGCGCGGAAGATCGTCCCGCCGAGGATGTTGCGGATCGTGCCGTTCGGCGATTTCCACATCTTCTTGAGACCGAACTCCTTCACCCGCGCCTCGTCCGGGGTGATCGTCGCGCACTTTACGCCGACCTTGTGCTGCTTGATCGCGTGGGCCGACTCGATCGTGACCTTGTCTTCGGTCGCATCGCGATTCTGGACGGAGAGATCGAAGATCTTGAGGTCAACATCGATGAAAGGCAGGAGCAGCTTGTCCTTGATCCACTCCCAGAGGATGCGGGTCATCTCGTCGCCCTTGAGCTCGACGACGGGGTTCTGCACGCGGATTTTTTTCATGGTTGCGGGAGCATATCAACTGGCCGGGATCACGTCACGCGCGCAGGCACGATCACGACCATCTTCCCGGCCCACTGGAGGCGCTTCTGGAGCGCGAAGGCCGTCTCGTTGTGCAGGATGTTCTGATACCAGCGCTCCTTCTCGAACAGGATCTTGCCGGCGAATACCGTCATGCGCGGGAATTCCTTCCCGACTTCGAGGCACAGTTTCTCCGCTTCCTCCACGGCATCCGTGCCGATCGCGAGCCTCGAGGTCGCCGGCACGCCCTGTCCGCGCGCGAATTCTACGTACTG
>CAYXVY010000249.1:0-1566 GCA_964468745.1 uncultured Planctomycetales bacterium
GGCGGCGGAATCACCGGAGCGGGGATCGCGCTGGACGCCGCGTCGCGCGGACTCTCGACCGGATTGATTGAGCGCGACGACTTTGCGTCCGGAACGAGCAGCAAATCGTCGAAGCTGATTCACGGTGGCCTGCGATACCTCCGGCAGCTGCAATTCAAGGTGACTATCGAGGCGTCGCGCGAGAAGGCGCTGCTGCTGAAGCTCGCTCCGCATCTCGTCGAGGACACGCCATTCCTGTACCCCGTGTACGGGGGGCCTGTCGCGCGCGCCGCGGTGAACGCAGGGCTGTGGATTTACGACCTGGCGTCCGGCCTGCACCATGTACACCGCAAGCTTGA
This sequence comes from uncultured Planctomycetales bacterium, assembly GCA_964468745.1. GTDB lineage: Bacteria > Planctomycetota > MHYJ01 > MHYJ01 > JACPRB01 > JACPRB01. Next base: position 339 of record CAYXVY010000249.1, read on the forward strand.
CGTCGATCAAGCGTTGGACTACCTGCCGGGCCTTGACAGGGAGCGACTGCGCGGCGGCTTCCTGTACAACGACGCTCGCGCGGACGACTGTCGTCTCGTCATGCACGTCATCAAGAAGGCGAACGACCTCGGCGCGGCGGTCGCCAATCGCGTGGCTGCTCGCGGTTTCGTGATGCGTGAGGGGCGGATTGCCGGCGTGCGAGCCTTCGACAGCGTCGAGGCGCGCTTCATTGAGATCGCGGCCCGTCGCGTTGTGAATGCGACCGGCGTCTCCTGCGACGCGGTTCGGACGCTGGAGGATCCTGCAAGCCGTCCCGTGGTGAGACCCTCGAAGGGCGTCCACGTCGTCGTGCGGCGTGAGCGAATCGGGAATCGGGGTGCTGCAATCCTGCAATCGCCGCGCGACGGCAGGGTCATCTTTCTGATCCCGTGGGAGCGCATGACGATCATCGGCACGACAGACACGGATTACGCGGGGGATATCGATCGTCCGAGGGCCGAGCCCGAGGATGTCCGGTATCTGCTTGATCTCGTCAATGAGCATCTACCGTCGGTGCGGCTGGGCGTTGACGACGTCGTAGCCGCGTATGCAGGACTCCGGCCGCTCCTGCGCGACGACTCGCCCTTACCCTCGAAGGCGTCCCGCGAGCACCACTTGTTCGAGAGCGAGGCGGGGCTCGTTACGATCACGGGGGGAAAGCTCACCACGTATCGGCGTATGGCGAAGCAGGTCGTGGATCGCATTGCTCCCAAGACCCGCTGTCGTACGCGCAGTGTGGATCTGTTCGCCGCTACGGTCCCTCCCGCCGGCGTTCCGACCGATGTCGGGGCGCACTTGCTGCGGGCGTACGGCAGCGAATCGTCCGCGATAGCGGGCCGGCAGGGCGCGGATCGACGCATCGTGGTCGACGGGCCGTGGTCGGAAGCGGAGGTCGATTACGCCGTGGAAAGGGAGATGGCATTGACGGTCGGCGATGTGCTCGCTCGGCGGACGCGCGTGGTCCTGTTCGATCCGGATCGCGGTCGCACGGCCGCTATCAAAGTCGCGCGGCAGATGTCTCGCCGCCTGGGTTGGAACGAGCAGGAGATTTGGCGCCAGATCGGCGCCTACGAAGAGGAAGTTCGCGCATATTCCTAAGAACAAAAGTGAATTTCCCGTCGTCTTGCATATAGAGATGTTTGAAGGCCGCAAACTGACGCTTGTCCTGGGTGGCGGCGGCATTCGGGG
>CAYXVY010000250.1:0-18988 GCA_964468745.1 uncultured Planctomycetales bacterium
TCGCGGGTTCGAATCCCGCCGGCCCGACCAACCTCCGCCGTCCCTCCCGCAAGAGGGTCGGCGCTACACTGCGCCCCGCGATGGACGAAACCCGCTCTCTCAACTTCATCGAGCAGGAGATCGAGGCCGACAACACCGGCGGCCGGTTCGAGCGGCGCGTCCACACCCGCTTTCCGCCGGAGCCCAACGGCTACCTCCACATCGGTCACGCGAAGTCGATCTGCATCAACTTCGGCCTCGCGAAAAAGTACGGGGGAAAGTGCAACCTCCGCTTCGACGATACGAACCCGACGAAGGAGGACGTCGAGTACGTCGAGTCGATCAAGCGCGACGTCCAATGGCTCGGCTTCGACTGGGAGGACCGCCTCTACTACGCGTCCGGCTACTTCGCCCAGCTCTACGAATTCGCCGAACAGCTCATCAAAGCGGGCAAGGCGTTTGTCTGCGATCTCACGGCCGACCAGATCCGCGAGACGCGCGGCACGCTCACCGCCGGCGGGCGCGAGAGCCCCCACCGCAGCCGCTCGATCGACGAGAATCTCGCGCTCTTCCGCAAGATGCGCGCAGGCGAGTTTCCGGATGGCTCGAAGACGCTGCGCGCGAAGGGCGACATGACGTCCGGAAACATCAACACGCGCGATCCAGTCCTCTACCGCATCCTTCGCGCGACGCACCACCGCACCGGCGACGCCTGGTGCATCTACCCGATGTACGATTTCGCGCACGGGCAGTCCGACTCGCTCGAGAAGATCACGCACTCGATCTGCACGCTCGAATTCGAGGACCACCGGCCGCTCTACGACTGGTTCATTCAGTCGCTCGGCATTTATGCGCCGCGGCAGATCGAGTTCGCGCGCCTCAATCTCACGTACACGGTGATGAGCAAGCGGATGCTCCTCGAGCTGGTCAAGGAGCGGCTGGTGCGCGGGTGGGACGATCCGCGGATGCCGACGCTGAGCGGGTTGCGGCGTCGCGGAGTGACGCCGGAGGCGATCCGTGCGTTCTGCGAGCGGATCGGAGTCGCGAAAATGAACAGCACGATCGATCTCGCCGTCCTCGAGAACGCGATTCGCGAGGACCTGAACAAGCGGGCGCCGCGGGCGATGGCGGTGTTGCGGCCGCTGAAGGTGATCGTCGAGAACTATCCGGAAGGGAAGTCGGAGGAGTTCGAAATCGCCAACAATTGGGAGGATCCGTCGGCAGGGTCGCGGAAGGTGCCGTTCTCGCGTGATCTGCTCATCGAGCGGGACGACTTCATGGAGGAGCCGTCGAAGAAGTTCTTCCGGCTGGGGCCGGGTCGCGAGGTGCGGTTGCGGGGCGGTTATTTCTTTACGTGCACGGCATTCTCGAAGGACGCGAACGGCGTCGTGAATGAGCTGCGAGGGAGGATCGATCCGGCGACGCGGGGCGGGCAGTCGGCGGACGGGCGCAAGGTGAAGGGGACGATCCACTGGGTCTCGGCGGCCCATGCCGCAAAGGCGGAAGTCCGACTGTACGAAACGCTCTTCACGGTTCCCGACCCGGCCGCCGGAGGCGACTACCGCGTAAACATCAATCCGAAGTCGCTCGAGACGGTCTCGGACGCCCGTATCGAACCCATCCTCGCCGAAGCGGGGCCCGGCGCGCGCTTCCAGTTCGAGCGCCTCGGCTATTTCTGTGTCGATCCGGACGCACGCCCCGGCGCGCCCGTCTTCAACCGCACGGTGACGCTGCGTGACACGTGGGCGAAGGAGAAAGAGAAGGAGTAGATCAGCGGTCTTCGATGCCGATGATCAGCCACTTTCCCTTGCGGTCGCCGTCCTTGGCCTCGGCGAGCTTCCAGATCTTCTTCCCCATGACGAGAACGTGCGCCACGTCGTCCTTCATCGTGAGTTTCATCCCGGCCGCGAGGCCCTCCTCGAGGACCTTTTCGTCGGGCAGACCGTCGCGCATGGTTTCCGACAGGAGATCCTGTTCGAGCTGCTTCGTCATCATCGTGTCGGCCTCTTTGCGCTTGTCGGCATCGAGATCCTTGTAGCCGGGGACGAGCGCGTCGCACAGGCGCGGGATGTCGAAGCTCGCCAGCACGCGTTCCTTCTCGTTCCTCTTGATGGCGAGCCACATGTCGAGCAGGGCGCGCTCCGCCGGCTTGACCTCGCGCTTCTCGTCGAGGTCCTTTCCCACCTCCGCCTCGGTGACGGGACGCATGCGCACGGCGCCGTTTTGCATGCCGACCTCAACGATGCGGCCGTCGTCTCCGTAGTAGGCGGAGTCGGCTTCCTTGCCCTGCTGCTTGATCGTGAGGACGCGGAACTCCGACTCCTTCCCGCCGATCGAGCGCTTTTTTCTCTCCACGAGCTTGTGGAAGAGGACGACTCCCTTCTCGCTGTCGAGCGACTGCAGCGCGACCGCGTCCTCGTCGGGAATGAGGAAAAGCGGCAGCGTCTTGCCGTCCCAGGTCGTGCCCGGCGCGACCACGCCTTCGCTCGTCTTCACCTTGCCGTTCTCGTCGACGTCGAGTTTGAATTTGCCATCGATCACGGTGAGCGTCTTCGTACGCTTCATGTCCGGCTCGACGCTGGACGATTCGACCGAAACGAGGGACATCGTTTTCGAGAATCGGATGCGGGCGTCGCCGTTGAACTTCTGAGTGCCGATGCTCATCTCCCCCTTGAGCTGCATCTCGAAGGCAGCGCCGCTGCCGTCCGGGGCTGCCTTGACCGTCACGCGAACGTGGCCGATCCACGCGCGTCCCATGAAGAGGCCGGTGATGATCTCGTCGGGGAGCTTGAGCGACCACGCCTCGCCGATTTTCTCGAGGTACTTCTGCCCGCGTCCCAGGGCGTCCAGATCTTCCTGGGCGCCGAGCATCAGAAGGAGGAGTGCGGCGAGGTGCGTCATGCCTTCCCTTTCGTGCCGAGAAGTTCGTGATAGAAGTCCAGAACGTCCTGGGCTTGGGTCCTGAGATCATACGACGACAGCGCCTTCTCGCGCGCCCGCGCCCCCATCTCGGCGCACAGGAAGCGGTCGCGCGCGAGCCGTTCGATCGCGCCGGCGATCGTCTCGGGCGTATCGTCGATCAGGATGCCGGTGCGGCCGTCGTCGATGATCTCGGGGATCATGCCGCGACGTGCGCCGATGGCGGCGCGTCCCATCGCCATCGCTTCACGCAGGGCGCGGCACGTGCCGTCGGATCCCGGCACGAGGAAGACGAGGGCGTCGAACGCGCCGACGGTGGCCAGGTATTGGGGGCCGAGGTAGCCCGTGAAGGTCACGACGCCGTCGAGGCCGAGGTGCTTCGTCGGCTGCATCGCCACCTCGTCGCGATGGGTGCCGCGTCCCACGATGAGGACACGCAGATCGGGCACGCGTTCCCGCGCGAGCTTGATCCCTGCGAGAAGGATGTCGAATCGCCGGTGGCGTTGCATCCGCGCTACGACGCCGATGACGAAGGCCTGCGGGGGAATCTGGAAGTGCGCGCGCATGTCCTCGTGCGCGGACGCAGGATCGTAGCGCTCGAGCCGCATCCCCGGCGCCACGTGGCGGTGCGGGAGTGTGAGCCGGCCGAGGAGGTCGTCCTCGCGCGTGAACGTGAGGTAGCCGTCCATGCGGTCGCGCAGGAGCCAGGGCAGGGAGGTTCCCCGGTGGTTGGTGCGGACCAGTTTCGCCGGCGGCCTCATGCCGAGGGAGGCGACGATGTGATCGTGCGTGTGGTGGACGTGCACGATGTCGATGCCCCCGCTTGTGCAGCGTTCGCGCAGACGCGCGATGTCGGCGAAATTGTCGCGGAGGTTCAGCAGCTTGTTGAAGGCGAACGTGTGTTCCGGCTCGAATCCGCGCTCGCGCGCCTTGGCCGGGAGATTCGTGGTGGCGTCGGGCGGGGCCGGCCGACAGGCGAGCGCGACGTCGACGCCGAGCGCGCGCAGCTCGATGCAGAGGTCGAGGGTCGGCTCGGCCGGCCCCGTCCACTTCCAGTCACCGAAGAGATGCAGCACACGCACGGGGGGTCATTCTTTCCGCCCCGGAAACCTTGATAAAGGAAAATCGACGGCATACAGTGTGGCCCATGTTCCGGCGATGTCAGTAGTCCCCCGACCCGCACCTCCATCGCACTTCAACAATCATTCAGGGTGGCGTAGCCAAGTGGCCTAAGGCGGGAGTCTGCAAAACTCCTATTTCGTCGGTTCAAATCCGACCGCCACCTCCACTTCATCATCCATGAGCCCGGAGACAGGAGACAGAATGGCGCGTCAGGGGGCGTGGATGCCCTAGTCTGTCTTCTGTCTCCTGTCTCCTGTATTCTCTCCGACATGGACCTCGCGTGCTCGTCCTGCAAGCGTGCGTTTGCCGCGATCGGCATCGCACCCGACCGCGCCCTTGCGTGCCCCGCCTGCGGAGCGGCGCTCTCGCCGGGGTCTCCCGTTGATGGCGCAATTTCCGTGCGCCTGGAAGGGGCTCGGATCTTCGTCGGCCGCTTCGAACTTGTTCGAGCCCTCGCGACCGCGGGCTTCTACGAGGCGCGCGAAGGCGAGCGACGGGTCCGGCTGGCCGTGCGACGCGAGCCGTTCCACGCGTCGCTCGCTGTCGCGGCGATCCTCAAGCATCCGAACGTCGCCGGCGTGATCGAGATGGGTACGGAGCGCGACACGCACTACGCGGCCTTCGAACATGTCGAGGCGGCCACGCTCGTACAGCAGATCTCGTCCGCGCCCCTGTCTCCGAGGGAAGCTGCGCCCATCTTCGCCGACATCGCCGCCGCACTGCAGCAGGCGCACTCGATCGGCGCGATCCACGGATCCCTGTCCGCAGAGACCATTCTTGTGTCGGCCTCGAAGCGCGCGTCCGTCACCGACTTCGGCATCGTCGCGGGAACGCTCGACGGCGACCTCGAAGCGCTGGGGAGCTGCCTGTACCAGGCCGTCTCGGGACGCGCAGCAACGTCCGGCAGCGCGCCGCTGATGAGTGCGCTTGGCGCGATCTGCTCGCGCGCGATGGAGAAGGATCCGGCGAAACGCTATCCGAACGCGCGCTCCATCGAGGCGGACCTGCGGGCCTACGTGGCGGGAACAATTCAAACTGCGCCTGCGCGGGAAGGGGAGAGCGGCCGACGCTTTCCGTGGGAATGGACGTTCGCCGCGATCGCCGCGGTGGCGTGCATCTCAATTGCGGCCGTGTGGCGTGGCAACTCGACGCGTGCCGGGCGCGTAAAGGAACTGCGCGCGAAGCTCGTCGTCGCCGAACTCGAGGCCCGCCTCGCCGACATGGCGCTGCTTCACGACGAAATCGCGTGGACAGATCCTTCCGTCGCCGTCGAGGAGTCTCGAAAATCGGCGGGGATCAGGGCCCAGATCGAGCAGGAGAAAGCGCGCGCGCCGGCGGTGGCCGCCCTCGCCCGTGCCCGCGAAGCCGTGGTGAAGGCGGAAAGCGCACAGCGCGAAGGGGCAGCCGACGAGGTGCTTTTGCGCGCTTCGCTCGGCGATTTCTTTGCGGCCCTCGGTCATCCGTCCGCGATCGGACAGGCCCGCGCCGAGCTGGCCGACTATGCGATGCGACAGATGATCGCCGCGGAGCGCGAGGATCGCCACCCTGCCGCATGGCGCCTTCTCGTCGAGCAGTTCCACGACGGCCGCTACGCCGCGGAATTGCAGGCCGGTGGCTTGGTCGAGGCGACGACGACCCCGCGTGGAGCACGCGTGCTCATGGATGGCCAGGAGATGAGCGGACGCATGCCGGCGACAATTGGCGCGCACGTCCTCCTTGCGCGGCTCGACGGGTATCGCGACGCGCGCGTGCTCGTGCGCGTGGCGCGTAGCGGGACCACGAACGTCCCGATCCGGCTCTTCACGGAGGCGCAGGTCGGGAGGGATTTCATTCAGATCCCGTCCAGCGACGCGCTCGTCGGCCAGCCGCCGCACATGCGCTACGTCGACGACGTGTTCATCCTGCGGCGACCGCTGCCGATCCGCACGTGGGAGCAGGCGTCCTCGTACGCCGAAGCGTTGACGCTGGAATCGCAGGCCCGGGGTGAGCGGGTGACGTACCGGCTGCCCAGCGCAATCGAGTGGGAGAAGGCCGCGCGCGGCGGCGCCGTCTACGGCCTCGAGGACATCGGCGAGGAATGGTGCGAGGACTCCCTCGACGGCTCGGGGCGCACGCACGCGATCCGTACCGTCGGCGCCGGGGGGGTCAGCGCGCGCGCGGGCGAGGAGGGGGACGTCGCCCGCTTCCGGCTCGTGCGCGTCGTGTCGCCGTGATCGCGCTCGTCCTCGCCCTGCTGGCGCAACAGGAGCTCCTCGAGCGCTACGCCTTGGCGAAGACATGGGACGAACGCAAGGTGATCGCCGAGCGGCTGGATCGGGTCGAACTGCGCTCCGTGGATGTCGCATCGCTGACGCGGGAGTGCTTCCGTCTCGCACGTCGCGGTCCGCTCGTGGATCATCGGCCGCGCCAGACGTGCACCGATCCGGCTCTCCCGGGTGAATACCTGCTCCACGTGCCCAACGCCGCAAGGTCGAAGCCTTGCGGCATCTTCATAGGCCTGCACGGAGGAGGAGCCGGCGTGGGGGACGGCACGCAGGCGCAAACGCTCTTCGGCACTCCGGCGCCCGATCTCATCTGCGTCTATCCGACCGTCATCGCGAAGACGGACGGCGCGTGGCTCAGTGAGCGCGAGGAACGCTACGTGCTGGCGATCATCGACGAGCTGAAGCGTTCGTACACGATCGACACCAACCGGATCTACCTCGCGGGCTTTTCGATGGGCGGCTTTGGAGCGTGGTCGATCGGCGGCCGCCACGCGGACCTTTTCGCCGCGCTGTCGTCCCTGGCCGGCGGCGTCGACGGGAGCGGGATGATTCCGAACCTGCGCAACACGCCGATCTGGTTCTGCCATTCGAGGGACGACACGAGCGTCGCCCCGGACGGCGACATGCGCGCCGCGGCCCGGCTCGCAAAACTCAAGGAGCAATTCGGCGCATTCGATCACGTTTGGAAGCTGTATCGCGACGTCGGTCACGGCCTTCCGGAGGAGGGCGTCAAGCCGGTTCTCGACTGGATGCTCGCCAGAAAGCGCGATCCGCTGCCGAAGCGGGTCGTGTGGGAGGGCAGTCGCGCGTACAAGCGCCACTTTTACTGGTTGAAGCGCGATGCGCCGGGCCGTCTCGTGGACGCGCGCATCGACGGAAACGTTATCGAGATTACCGGCGATGCCGCCGGACTGGAGATCCTGCTCAACGATCGGCTCGTGGACTTGGACAGAGACGTCACGATCCGTGTAAACGGCGAGGAGCGCTTCCGGGGCCTGGCGAGGTTGTCGCTCGCGACGCTGGCTGAGTCGATCAGCGTACGCAGCGATCCTGAGATGGTGTTTACGTCCAGCGTTCGCGTGGCAGGTCGGAGTCGGTAGCGGATGCCTTACTTGCCGCCGAAGGATCCCCACCACTGGAGTTCATAGGGGGTGCTGCCGGTGTTCTCGAAGATAAGCACCAGCGTTGTGCCCGCCGTGACTCTGCCCGAGAGTTCGCCCGTCGCGGCGCCGAGCTTCTTATCGATGAAGGTCAGGCTCTCAGGGGACGCCCCGGCCTGCCACTTGTTCCATTCGGTGTCGGTCATGATGTAGGCATTCACGGGATGGCTGCCCGCGGCCCAGCTCGTCGAGATCGCATAGCTTCCGCTGACCGGCCAGGATTTTGACCACTTACCCGCGGGCGGGACGGAGGCCGTACCCGTTGTCGATCCAGAACCCCCTCTGAGGCCATCGCCTCCGGGAGCGGCGCACGCGACCAGAGCCGCCAGCAACGCGCCGAAGATCAGTGACCGTGACGTTCTTACCATCGCAACCTCCCCGTTTCTGATGCAGAGAACCCATGAGTTGTATCGTTGCGCGTCTGGCGGTGTCAATGAGCGGGGCGCAGCACATGACGCGCCGGCGTTCGCGTTCCCATAGCGGTCGCGCAACGGATATACTAGCCGTGCGTTCATGACCCGCGACGAAGCACTCAAGCTCCTGGGGCTGGCTCCGGAAGCGGACGGGCACGGCTTGGAAACCGCCTATCGCGCCCGTGCCGACGAGCTGGATCGGCGCATTGCCGATGCCCCGATGGAGGCTCTGAAGGAAAAGTACAGGGCGGAGCGCGCTCAACTCGATCGCGCCCGCGAAGCTCTGACGGCCGTCCCCGGCGTCGCAGGGCTGCGCGCGTCGCAGGTGCGCGACCTGCCCGGCGCCCGGCCCATGTTTACACAGTCAGGGACACCGACGCCAAGCGCGCCCATGGTTGTCGCCGAAGGTCAGATTCTTGCGCAGCGATACGAGATCCGGCGCCAGCTCGGCGCGGGAGGCATGGGCGCGGTATTCGCGGCCTTCGATCGCACGCGCGGGGAAGAGATCGCCATCAAGGTCCTGCTGCCGGGCCTCGTCTCCAACGAGGGGGCGCGCGACCGTTTTCTCACGGAGGGCAAGCTCTCCAGCAGCCTGAGCCATCCGAACATCGTGCGCGTCTTCGACGTGCAACAGGACGGACCGCTGCACTTCCTGACGATGGAGCTCCTCGAGGGCCGCACCCTGCGCGCCGAGATGGAGGCAAAGAAGCGCTTCGAGATCGCCGAGGTTGTCGGGCTCGGCCAGGCGCTTTGCGAGGCGCTGGCGTACGCGCACCATCACACGATCCACCGGGACGTGAAACCCGAAAACGTCTGGCTTGGCAAAGACGGCGCCATCAAGCTCATGGACTTCGGCATCGCCCGATTGATGAGCGCGAGCCAACTGACCGTGACCGGCATGTCGATGGGCACGGCGTATTACATGGCCCCCGAGCAGCTCAAGGGCGCGAAGGAAGTCGACGGCCGCGCGGACCAGTACTCCGTTGCGGTGGTGCTCTACGAGATGCTGACGGGCGACGTTCCGGCGGGCCGCGTGCGTGCGGCGCGTGAGAAGCGCTCCGACGTGCCGGTCGGTCTAAGTGCGGCACTCGATCACGCTCTGGAATCGAGTCCGGTGGATCGATTCCCGGACATGAAGGCGTTCGCGCAGGCGCTGGCTACGCGCGGGGTCTCGACGAAAACGATCCGATGGGTTTCGGTGATCGCGGCGGTGATCGCGGTGACGGCGACATCACCCTTCTGGTGGAAACCGCTCGTGGCCCACATGCGCACGCAACTGCGCGATGAAACGGCGACCCAAAAAGCGGAGAAGGCGCGCGAGGACGCCCGGCGTGAGTCGGACGCGTGGACGAAGTGGCAGAGGATGGCGCGCATGACGAGCGAACCTCAGGAGATCCGCCGGGCGCGTGAGGCGGTGCAGCGCGGTGAAGCGCTCCTCGCCGATCACCAGGCGGCCGATGCGCAGAAGGCATTCGAAGAGGCGCGCCAGTTGTTCGTGGACGGGGTGGAGAAGGGCAAGGAACTTCTCACGGGGCTCACCGTCCTCAAGAAGGCGAGAGACGAGGCCACGGCCGCGGCGAAGGACTGGGAAAACATGTCCGCCGGCTTCAAGGTCGCCGAGACGCCCGAGGTCCCGAAGGCACGCGATGCAGCAAAGGCGGCCGAGGAGTTCGCGGCCGCCGGCAAGGAGAAGGAAGCGGTCGCGTCGTTCGAGGAATCGCGCGACATGTTCCGCGCGGCATGCAGCGAGCGGGCCAAGGGACTCACGCATGAAGTCCTGCGCATGCAGGACAGCGTGGGGAAATTCTCCAGGCAGCTGGTCGAGATGCGCACCGCGCTGATTGCGCGGGTGCAGCATGAGGATCGCGAGTTAAAGGCCTGCAAGGACGACCTCGCCAAACTGGAGCGGGAATCGGAAGATCTTGATCGTTCGCTGGCGAACGAGCGCGATAACCTCGCTTCGGCGGAGTCGCGCAACCAGGACCGGATCCGCCAGCAAATCGGGAAACTCGAGAAGAACCAGAGCGACAACCGCAAGGATCGGACCCGTCGCCAGAAAGATCTCGCCGTCCTAGAGCCGCGTGCCGAACTGCTGCACACCTTCCAGGCCTTCTGCGACGTCGAGATCCACAAGAGCGACGAGCTGGACGCGCTCGAAAAGAAGGCGCGCATCGCGGCCGAGCGGATGCAGGCGCGCGACGTCTCAGAGGCCTGCGTTCTCTACGCCGACGTGGACCGCGGGCTCAAGCGCCTCCTCCTGAAGCACGGAATCGACGCGTGGATGACGTACGAGCCGGCCCGCCGGATCCTGGACGTCGCGCTGAACGAGTGGAAGCAGCTGGAGCCCTCCGACTGGAAGGGCAAGCTGCCGCAGCGCGACGCCGCGCAACAGACGTCGGCCGACGCCATGAAGCTGGCGGAAGACGGGCGCTACGCGGAGGCGCAGACCGCGTGCAGCGAGGCGACGAAGGTCTACCGCGCCTTGACGCGGGACTGGCAGGCGTTCGGCCCCACGCGGAAAGCGGCGCGCGACGCGCTCGATGCAATGGACCGGACGCTCGGCGCCAGCGTACGCGAACGGCTGCCGGACATCGAATCCACGTTCGCAACGGCCGAGGTGCAGGAGGCCCAGGGGCGCCTCGCCGACGCCCGGCGCGGATACGAGAAGGCGTCCGGGCAGCTGGCCGACCTGAAGGCGGAAGCGGCTGCGGCGCGCTCGCCCGATTCTACCGGCCGCACGCCGCTGCATCGCGCCGCGGAGCGGGGCGACGTGGCGGCGATCGCGCGCCAGCTCATCGTCGGCGCGGAGATCGGTCGCGCCGACTCCTCCGGCCATACGCCGCTGCACGCGGCGTGCCGGTCCGGATCCATCGACGCATGCCGCGCCTTGATCGAAAAAGGCGCTTCGGTGAATGCGCGCGCGGGTCAGGGGCCGCGGCCTCTACACGTCGCCACGGCAGGAGAGCGCCTCGAGATCGTCGATCTCCTTCTCGCGAAGAACGCCGAGATCGACGGGCGCGGCGGAGCCGACGAGCTGACGCCGCTTCATCACGCGATCGTCTCGGGAAAGGACGCCGCCGCGAAGCACCTGGTCGAGAAGGGGAGCGACGTCGAAGCGGTGACGCAGAGCGGACTCGGTGCTCTGCACCTTGCCGCGCAGCACGCCCGACCCGCCATCGTGGCGCTCCTGCTGGAGAAGAAGGCGGCACCCGAAGGCAAGTCGCCCAAGACGCTCACACCGCTCGTGTGCGCAGCCAGGTGCGGCTGCCTCGAGGCAATGGAGTCGCTGGTCAAAGCCGGCGCCGACGTGAACTGGTCGACGGCGGCCGGGACCGCGCTTGACGCGGCCGCGGGCGCCGGAAAGTTCGACGCCGTGACGTGGTTGCTGGAGCGCTCCGCCGGGCCGCGGGCCGCCGACGGGCAGGGGCGCACGCCGCTGCATCTCGCTGCGGAAGCCGGCTTCGACAAGATTGCGGTGCGGCTCGTCGAGCGCGGCGCGGACGTGGATGCGAAGGACAAGTCGGGCCGAACGCCGTTGCACCTCGCGGTCGAGGCGGTCGCGAAGGGGCATACCGCGGATACAGTGCGGGCCCTGCTCGGGGCGAATGCGAGCGTCAATGCGTCCGACGCGTCTGGAACGAATGCGCTTCATCTCGCGTGTCGCAGCGGCCTTGTCGCCGTCGTCAAGCTGCTCGTCGAACGCAGCGCAGACGTGAGATCAGGGAATCCCCTCTATCTTGCGGCAGCAGGGGGCCACGGTGCCATCGTTCGGTTGCTGCTGGACCGCGATGCGCCTCCGGACGCGGCGGTCGGGGAAGCCTGGACGCCGCTTCACGCCGGCGCCGCCGGCGGATTTGCGGACGTCGTGCGGGCGCTGGTCGGCAAGCGCGCCGCGATCGATGCGAAGACGTCGAAGAGCGAGACGCCGTTGCTCCTGGCGGTGTCGCGGGGTCACACGGATGTGGCGCGCGTTCTCGTCGAGGCGAAGGCGGATGTCGATGCTGCGGACGCCTCGGGTCGCTCGGCCGCTGGCGCTGCGGCCAAGGACCCGGAGAAATGGGGATGGCTGATGCGCGCGAGCCGGTCGCACGCCAACGTCATCCGCCTCTATCGGGGCGTTTCGGTCGCCGAGCTGACTGGCCACGATCGCTGGGTTTACGGCGTCGCATTTCAGCCGGACGGGAACGCGGTCGTGTCCGGATCCATGGAGACGGAATCGTCGCTCAAGCTGTGGGACTTCCGCACCCAGACCGAGAGTGGCTCACGCCAGCTTTCGGAGCGGCCGCGCGCCGTCGCATTCAGCCCCGACGGGAAAACGGTCGCCGTCGCCACGAGCGAAGGAGTCCGGCTCTGGAGGCCGGGGCAAAAAAGCTACGACAACGTGATGTCGGGACACGACACCCTCTGGGTGGCGTACGACCCGTCCGGGAAAATGCTGGCCTTCGATGATGCCGACGGCAGTCTGCACGTCGTCGACGGTGCGGGCAGAGCCGTCAAGAAGATCGCGCGCGGCGGCGGCGCGATGACCGCGGGTGCCTTCAGTGCGGACGGCAAGAGGCTGGCCGTCGGGCTGCGCGAGGGGGAGATTGCGGTCTACGACACGGCGACGTGGTCGCAATTGCGGTCGGCGTCCGCGCACGGATCCGCCGTGCGGTCGCTCAGTTTCAGTCGCGACGGCCGCTACCTGCTTTCGGGCAGTGCTACGGAGGAGCTCGCGCTCTGGGAAGCGGACTCCGGAGATCGAGTCTTCGCGTGGGCTGGGAAGGGCGGGCACGCCCTCTTCAGTCAGGACGGCACGGCGTTCGCAGCCGGAACGCGTAACGGCCGGATCACGATCTGGGAAACGGGGACGAAAAGCGTGCTCAAGGAGTTCAACGCGTGGGACGGGCTTGCGAAGCGCGGCGCCGTCTATTGTCTCTCGTTCTCCGCCGACGGAAAATTTCTCGCCTCGGGGCACGATGACGGCATTGTCCGCATCTGGGGGTCGGAGTAACCTACCGCTTCATCGTCCCGAAGGTCAGGCTGATCTCGCCTCCGGAGGGAACGGACTCCCGAACGCCCCACACGATCACCGTACGCCCGCCGTCCTTGAAGACTTCGAAGATCGCGCGATCCTCCGCCGACGTCGACCTCTTCATGACCTCGTTCAGCCAGCTGGGGTCCAGCTCGAGTCCCGCCGGCAGCACGTCGATCATCTTGACGCCGGTCACCGCCTGCTTTGAGATGTTCTTCAACTGAAGTGTGTACGCGACGACGCGCCCGCTTTCGGCCCCGGCGGCGCTAAGCATGCCGTCGAAGGACCGGTCGGCCGCCTCGGTCTTGGCGGCCTTCACGACCGATACCTGCTGGCCGAGGACGAAACTCTCCTCCACCTGGAGAATATCGACGTTGCGCGTGCGCAGTCCCTGCACGTCCACCTTGTTGCGCTGGAACATCTCGAGGACGTCTTTCGCCCAGATGACCAGCCGCCCGCGCGCAAGTTGGTCGATGGCCATGGGGTCTGAACCGGATTTTACGGTCTCACCCGTGCTGTCGACATCGGTGCCCGTCGAATCCGTTTTCGTCCGGGCTGTGCCCGATTTTGAATCCTGATCCGAGCGCGACTCGTCGCTGGTCGTCTTCGCCGTGCGGCTGTCGCTCTCCTGGCCGGACTTCGTCGAGTCGCTGCGCGTCTTTGCCGTGCTCTGGTCCGTTTCTAGACCGGAGCTCTTTGTGTCGCTGCTGCTTTTAGCGCTGCCCTGATCGGTGTGCTGACCCGCGCTCGTCGAGTCGCTGCGTGAGCCGGCCGAGCCGGACCGACCCGACGTATCCACGCCCTCGTGCGAGCTCTTGGTTCCGACGCTTCCCGACTTGGCGCTGCTTTCAATGCGCACACCGCCGCTCCCGGAACTGGCGCTCGTTGTCTGCGCGTGCGTGAGGATCTCTTCGATGCCGGTCTGGTAGGCGACGAGGATCCAATTCTGCAGTCCGTCCGCAACGCACGCATCGGAGTACGTGAGCATTTCCGATGACGGACCGGCAGGGCGGCGCGTCTCGTCTCCGCCCGTCCGCTGTCCCGGCGGCGCGCAGCCCGCCGCGATGAGGATCGCCAGCGCCAGGATTTTCTTCATTCGATGCTCCTATTCAGGCGGACGGTTTCCGATGGCCAGCTCGAGCACGGGCTTGTCGTCGAGCCGGTACGTGATGATGGACGGCTTCCCGCCCGCAGCCTGCCGGAGGACACGCTGCGTGATGTTCCTGAGCACGACCTTGCTGATCCGCGTGAACTCGGTGACGTCCAGCACACGGAAGCTCAGATAATACTTCTGCTTGTTGAATTCGAGTGTGCCGTTGTAGGACCGGTTGTCGGTGCGATGCGAGAGCTCGGCGTCGCACGGGGTCGGGCGGGGGTTGCTGCGGTCCACGCTGACGTCGGCGGTTTTGTAGCCGCCGCTCCTCGCCTTGTCGCGGGCGGTCTTGAATTCCCGGTCGAATACGAGACCCGTATTGCGATAGAGGTCGCCGGCCTCACGGAAATCTCCGGCCGCCGCGCGCTTACCCGCCTCCTCCATGTCCCCCTTCGCCTTGCGGATCTGCTCCGTCTCGGCGGGTTTCTGACGCTTCTCCCAGTCCATCCAGTCGGACATCTGCGCCTCGGCCTGCTTCTGCCAGGTCACCGCCGTCCGTTCTTCCTGGGTCTTGCCCTTGGCCTCTTCGAGTCCGCGTCGATAGCGCTCACGGGCCATCTCGTAGGCCTGCACCGCCGGCTTTTCCTTTTTTTCGTCGGCGTACTTGTCCGCCTTCTCGAGTTCTGCCGGCGCCTTGCTGATGTCGAGAGGGTCCTTTTTTAGCGGCTTCCCCTCGCGCCACTTCGTCCACGCATCCTTGTATGCGGCCGCCTCGGCCTTCGCCTGGTCAACCGTCTTGGCCCGGGGCGTCTTGCCCGATTCCTTGAGCGCCCCGAGATACAACTCCGACGCCTTGTTGAAGGCCTCGGTCGCCGGGGCCATCTTTCCATCGAACTCCGACTTCTCCCCCTTCGAGAACTCGTCGGTGGCCTTGTCGACAGCGTCGGGGATTTTAGGATCGGGATTGTGGCTCCACCACAGATTCCACGACTCCTGCGCGTCGGTGGCGCCTTCGCGGGCGCGATTCAACCGGTTCTTTTCGGCGTTTTCCGTCTGCGCATTCTTGAGCTGCTCGCCGTAGATCTTGCGCGCTTCCTCGTAGGCGTCAGCCGCGTCTTCAACGCGCGTATCCTTGAGGTCGTTCGCGCGTTTGAGCGAGTCTTCGGCTTTCCGGATCTTCTCTTTCATGCCGTCCGGGACCGAGTATTCCGCAAGCTTGGTCCAGCGGCTCCACTCCTTTTCCTGCTCCGTGGCCAGCTCGCGCTCGCGGTCGACCTCGATTTCGATTCCCGGGATCGTAAGTTTGATCGTGTCCTTGGCGATCTCACCTCGATTGCCGAGCCGGATTTCGGCCACCGATTCCTTGAGTACGTCGAACCGGACCCGGAACGGCTCGCCACGATCGACTTCGCTTTTCAACTGCTCAGTCGTGATCTGGTCCACGGTGATCAAGCCCATCTTGGTTCCGGCGTTTGTCCGGAGCACTTGGATCTCGCCGTTGTAGACCTGCTTGTCGATCTTCACGCTCAGCGAATATTGCCGGTCGCGGCGCCAGGTCAGCGAGACCTGCGCGGGCATCTTGTAGTCGCGGCCGTCGATGGTGTAGGTCGCGCCCTCCGGCTGTGTGAACACGAACTTGACGGAGTCGCCGTGCTGCCGGACGCGGTCGTCATAGTCGCGTTCCGCGTTCGCAGCCTCGATTTGCGCCGCAGACGGCACATGCGCCACGCCGGGCTGCATCATTTCCGCGCAGGCGAGCAGGACCGCCGCCCACGCCAGCATGCCAAAGCGAGCCATCCGTCCCCAGTTCGGTTGACGCATGAGTTCCGTCCTCCCCTTAAGATTGCTGATCGAAATGACAAGTCCGGAGTGAAATCACCGAAGGGTGAACCCGAACGGAGTGCCGCACGTGCAACGGCCCCAACCAACCCCCCAGCGTGCGCATCCCTTAGATTCGGAAGGGAGTATACCCCTGATCATCGAGGCGTCAACGGGAGCGCCGGCAAATATAAGGGCCGAGGTCGTTTTCACGGGAATGCCGCGATCGCGCCGTCATTCTCGAAGCGCGACTCTACCCGCTGACGTCGGAGGAACATACACTGTCGGGCAGGATCATGGCCGCCCCACTAGACGCGGAGCAGGTGCGCTCGCGATTCCGCACAGTCGCCCGTCAGGGCGTTCAGACGTGCGAACAGCTGGAGCGCGGGCAAGCGGAGATGCCCATGGCCGCGCAGTTCCAGGCGCTCGCGGCCGGCGTCGATGCGGCGCCGTTCGCGGTCATCCTCCTCGGCCTCACGGTCGAAGCGCGCGGTGCCGCGCTCGCCTGGCTATGCGGACAGGACTTCCGCGTCTTCTCCATCCACGTGCCTCGTGAGGTTGGCCTCGTCGAGGTGCAACTGCAGGAACGGGGCTACGTGCTCGAGGGGGGCGACGGTCAGCGCCGGGAATTCGACCGGCTCGACCCGTTTCTGGAAGCGGTGCGCAGCGCGGACCTTGTCCGGTCGGGCGATGCCGGGAGCTGGCTGGAGCCGTTGCATCTGCGCGTGGCGGCTCCCCCCGGGCTGCAGGGGCTGCGCGTGATCATGCCCGAGAATCCGTCGGCGATCGTTGCCAATCCTGCTGCGCTCAAACGGCTGCTTGCCACCTCGAACATCCTTCTCGTGGCGGGGCCTGCGGCCGCCCAGCCGTCGCCGGACGAGCGCGCCGCAATCGCGGAGCTGGCCGTCGGCATGGAGGCCGCGCAACCGCTGGTCGTGCCCGACGCCGCGACGGAGCTGCCGCGCTCCGGCTGGTGGACCGACCGCTCGCTGCTCGGGGCGCGGCTGGTGCTCGCGCCGCTCATGCTGCCGCCGGACCGCGCGGCGGACGTATCGCCGCTGTTTTCGAATCCGGCCGACGCGTTTCGAGAGGCGCTCTGCCTTGCCCACCAGGGCCGGCGCATGCAGTTGACAGTCGAGATGATCGGGGACCGACTGCAGGACGAGACGCGGCGGATGGGCGCGCGGCAGGCGGCGCTCAACCGGAAATTGCGGGCGCTGGAGGAGGCGTCGCGCGATCAGGACCTGCGCGTGCCCATCGAAGCGGTGCGGACGGACCTGATGGACGAGACGGGCCGGCTCATCGAGGGCATCAAGGAGATCAACCAGAAGGCGATCCTTCCGAAGGGGAAGATGATCGAGCGCATGCGCGAGGAGATCGCGCAGCTCGAAGCGGCCGACCTGAGACAGGAGGCGACGTACTCCGCGGTGCGCCTCACGGTGGATGAACGCTTTCTCCGGCGCGTGGCCGATGCGGCGAAGGAGGTGCTCAAGAGTCAGTTCCGCGAGGACATGATCCTGCTGCGCGACGGATTCGAACTTCTCAATCAGCGCCTGTCCGCGAAGCTCTCGGAACTGCGTGGGGCGCCGGTGACGCTTGAGCTGCCGCTGCCCGACGAAAAGTCGATCTGGGACGTGCTGCGGGAATTGATCGGCGTCGAAATCCGCTACCACGGCGAGATGCCGAAACGCGGCTTTTTCCACCGGCTCGGCGAAGGGCGGCAGAAGGTGTTCATGATTCTCATGTTCTTCACCCTCTTCGGCGGCGTATTCGGATTGAGCCGCACGGCGAAGTGGGTCGGATGGCTGATGATCGGCCTCTTCATCGGCGGCGTGATTTACACGTTCTTCTCGTGGCGCCATGAAGATCGCGAGAAGATGGAGAAGGAGCTGGAGCGGGTGAAAGAGGCGCTGCAGGACGAGGTCAAGCGGCTCTTCGGTGAGACGCAGCGCGAGAAAATCGCGCGCATCCTGGCCCACGCCGAGACGCTGAAAAAGGAGGCGCTGCGCCGCCTTGACGAAGTGGCTCGCGAAACGCAGCGCGCCCGCCTCGAGTCGGTCGAGGCGGACAAGCAGGAGCAGCGTCGGCGCCAGCGAATCCTCGAGCAGCAGAGCCGTGATCTGCAGGGCCACCTGCAGCGCGTCTCGCAGCTGCGGCAGGCGGCGGGCGAAGTGGAGACGATGGCGCGGTCGCTGCTGGCGACGCCGGAAGCGAGGCGCGCATGAAGGTCGGGATCGATCTAGGGACGACCAACGCCACGATCGGCTACGTCAATGCGCAGGGCGTGCCTGCGCTCGTGCCGGATCTCGCCGACCCGAACCGTTTCGCCACGCCGTCGGTTGTGCACGTGGGCGCCGAGGGCTGTCTCGTCGGCCAGATTGCGGAGGACCATCTCGAGGAGGATCCGCGGCTGGCGGTCGTGCGGCTGGCGAGCCTTAAGCTGGGCGAGGAAGGTGCTGCGTTACGCGATCACCGCGGGCGCGACTGGCCGGCGGCGGGCCTTGCGGCGCTCGTCGTGCGCAAACTCGTGCGCGACGCGCAGGCCTTTGCCAACGAGGAGATTTCCGGCGGGGTGCTCTGCGTGCCGGCGCACTGCGGCGATCGCGAACGGCGCGCGCTGAAGAGCGCGGGGTCCGCATCGGGCCTGCCCTCGCTGACGCTCGTCGAAGAGGCGATCGCGGCGGCGATCTACCACGGGCTGCCCGACCCGCACCGCGAGGCGACGGTCCTCGTCTACGATCTCGGTGGTTCGAATTTCAGTGCGACGTTGTTGCGCTCCGAGCCGAAGGGCCTGAGCGTACAGTCGTGCGAGGGCGTACCAGGCCTCGGGGGCCAGCGTTTCGATGAGGCGATAGTGGCGCAGATCGCCGGCGAGTACCGTCGTATGCACGGTGTCGATCCGAGCGCGGACCCCGCCGGCGGCGTGAAGCTGCGACGCTTCGCTGAGCGCGCAAAGCTCGAGCTGGGACGGCCCGGCGTCGGGCGCGTCAACCAGCTGCTCCTGCTCTGCGGCAGGCCTCACGAGTTCCTCATGACGCGCAGCCAGTTCGAAACGCTCATCGCGGCGCACGTCGAGCGGACGCTCGAGTCGTGCGCGCGCTGTCTGGCGTCCGCGTCCGTGTCGTGGGAGTCGGTCGACCGCGTGCTGATGGTCGGAGGGTCTTCGCTCGTGCCGCTCGTGCAACGGCGCGTGCGCGCGGCGTCGG
>CAYXVY010000251.1:0-4759 GCA_964468745.1 uncultured Planctomycetales bacterium
ACCTGGGCGAGCGCGAGTGCTCCATCCAGAGGCGACACCAGAAGCTCCTCGAAGAATCCCCCAGCGTCATCGTCGATGCCGCGCTGCGCGCACGGATGGGCGAGGCGGCGACGAAAATCGCCCGCGCCGTCGGCTACGAGAACGCCGGCACCTGCGAGTTCCTCGTCGACGCGCATCGCAACTTCTATTTCCTCGAAGTGAATACGCGACTCCAGGTCGAACACCCCGTGACGGAAATGCTGACGGGCCTCGACCTCGTCAAGCAACAGATCCTCGTAGCCTCCGGCGAACGGCTCGCGTTCACGCAGGACGACGTGCGGACCCGCGGGCACGCGATCGAATGCCGCGTCTGCGCCGAGGATCCCGCGAGCAACTTCGCCCCCTCGATGGGCGAAATCGCCGGCGTGCGCCTTCCTTCGGGGCCGTTCGTGCGAGTCGACACCGACATCGCGGCGAAGTCGCAGATCACGGCATTCTACGACTCGCTGATCGCGAAGGTGATCACCTGGGGCGAGACGCGCGACGATGCGATCGATCGCATGTCCCGGGCTCTCCGCGAATTCACCGTTGTCGGCGTGCAGACAACGATCCCGTTCCACCTCGCGCTCCTCGACGACGCGCGCTTCCGAAAGGGCGCCATCCACACGAAGTTCATCGAGCAGGAGTTCGAGCTGAAGCCGCCCGCCCGGCGCGCGCGCGACGCCGCACTCATCGCCGCCGCCCTCGAGACGGACCGGCGCCAAAGACTCGCGCCGGCCAGCGGCGGACCGGTCTCGCTCTCTCCATGGCAGATGACGTTCCGGCAGGAACAGTCGTGAAGCTCTTCGCGTACATCAACGGCGAGCGGATCGAATTCGAGAGCGACGCGCTGGACGTCACCCTCGACGGAAAGCACGGCCCCCTCCGCACGGCGACGCTCGGCGATCGCCACGTCGAGTTCGGCTGGACGCGCCGCAACGGCGTCTACGCGATCGTAATCGACGGCATCGACTATGAGGTCGAGGTCCGCGACGCCCTCGCGGATCGCGCCGCGGAGATGGCGAAAGCCGTCGCTCGGCCTGACGGCGAGTTCTCGCTCTGCGCGCCGATCCCCGGACTCGTGCGCAAGGTACTTGTAACGGAAGGTCAGGCGGTCGCGAAAGACCAGCCCGTGTTGACACTGGACGCCATGAAGCTCGAAAACGAGTTACCGTCGCCACGCGCGGGGATCGTCAAGTCCGTTCGTGTGCAGGCGGGAACCGCCGTCGAGAAGGGCCAGGTGCTCGTCGTCATCGGATGAGCGCGCCGCTATAATCGCCGCGATGGATCCCGCGGCGAAACCCGATCCCGCGTTCGACCCCGCGACCCGGCTCGGTGCGCCGGGAGCCTTCCCGTTCACGCGCGGCATTCATCCGACGATGTACACGGGGCGCGTCTGGACCATGCGGCAGTACGCCGGCTTCTCCACCGCCGAGGAGACGAACCGGCGCTACAAGTACCTTCTCGAGAAGGGCCAGACGGGACTCTCCGTCGCGTTCGATCTGCCGACACAGATGGGGTACGACCCCGGCGAAGCCATGGCTCGCGGCGAAGTGGGCAAGGCGGGCGTTTCGATCGCAGCCCTGCCCGACATGGAGCGCCTGTTCGACGGCATCCCGCAGGACAAGGTGAGCGTCTCCATGACGATCAACGCGACCGCGCCAATCCTGCTGGCGCTCCACGTGGCCGCGGCGGAGAAGAAGGGCATCCGTGCGGACACGCTCTCCGGAACCGTCCAGAACGACGTCCTCAAGGAGTTCATCGCGCGCGGCTGCTATATCTACCCGCCGAAACCTTCGCTGCGACTGGCCGTGGATCTGATCGAACACGCGTGCCACCACCTCCCGAAGTGGAACTTCATCAGCGTGTCCGGATACCACATCCGCGAAGCGGGTGCGACCGCGGCCCAAGAACTCGGATTCACGCTCGCGAATGGCATCGGCTACGTGGACGAGGCGCTGAAACGCGGGCTCGATCCAAACGTCCTGGGCCAGCGCATCAGCTTCTTTTTCAACGCGCACAACGACTTCCTCGAGGAGATCGCCAAGTTCCGCGCCGCGCGCCGGCTGTGGGCGACGATCATGCGCGACCGCTTCAAGGCGACCGATCCGCGAGCACACATGCTCCGCTTCCACACGCAGACGGCGGGGTCTACGCTCACCGCCCAGCAGCCTGACAACAACGTTGTGCGCGTCGCAATCCAGGGCCTCGCCGCCGTCATCGGCGGCACGCAGTCGCTTCACACGAACGCGATGGATGAAGCACTCGCGCTGCCGACGGAGCACGCCGCGCGTATCGCCCTACGGACGCAGCAGATCATCGCGACCGAGATCGGCGTGCAGGACATTGTCGATCCGTTCGGCGGGTCGTACCACGTCGAACGCGAAACAGACCGGCTCGAATGCGAGGCGGCGGCGTACATCGCGGAGATCGACAAGCGCGGCGGCGCGTCTGAGAGCATCCGCTACGAGCAGCAGGAAATCGAAAAGAGCGCCATCGCGGCTCAGCGCGCCGTCGAAGAAGACCGGGCGATCGTCGTCGGCGTGAATCGTCACGTCGAGCCGCAGGAGAAGCAGCGCGTCGAAATCCTGCGCGTCGACGACACGATCGAAACCGCACAGGTGGCCGCCATCGTCGAGCTGCGCCGGACGCGCGATGCGGGTCGCGCCGGCGCATGTCTGGAGCGGTTGACGGCGGACGCGCGCGGCACGGCCAACCTGGTGCCCGCAATTCTCGAGTGCGTGCGCGCACACGCGACCCTCGGGGAGATCAGCCACGCGATGCGGAGCGTCTTCGGGACGCACGATCCGGCATGAGACGATACCTGCCTGCGCTCGTCACCGGCCCCTGCGCCGGGGCGGCCCTGTGGGCCATGCTGCGCTTCCTCACGCCCGCAAGCGCCGCGGCGGCGGACGACCCCTGGGCCGCGCATTTCCGCGAGCAGGGATTTGACGCGCGCCTCAGCTGGATCTCGCGCGAAGGCGAACAGAACTTCGGCATGATCCACCTGCGGCCGCAGTTCCGCGACAAGGCGATCGCCCGCACGCCGATTCGTTCGATCGAAGTCGAGCGCGCCGACGTGCAGATCGTCGAGTTCCCGAGTTCGGAGGCGGCGGCTCGATTCTCGGAAAAAGAAGGGCGGACGAAAGTCCCCAATCCCGCGCGCGCCGAATTGCACTATCACATCTGCCGCACGGGCCGGTTCCTCGCCGTCATGCGGCCCGTCCAGGTGCAGACCCGGTGGCGCACGGTGCCGGACGACCTGGCGAAGAGGGTGCTCAAGGCGTTCGCGGCGCGCGCGGCGGGCATGAAGTGAACATCCGGAAGATCGAGCACCTGGGCATCGCCGTGCGCAGCGTTGCGGAGGCGGAGGCACTCTACGCGGGTGTCCTGGGACTGCCTGTGGTGGCGCGCGAGACTCTCGACGCGATGAAGTTGAAGATCATCAAGGTCGCCAGCGGCGAGAGCGTGCTCGAACTGCTCGAGCCGCTGCCGGGCGAGGACGTCATTTCGAAGTTCTTGGCGACACGCGGACCCGGCATCCACCACATCTGCTTCGAGGTGGACGACGTCGCGGCCGCGACGGCGGAACTCAAGACCCGGGGATACGCGACCGTGTGGCCTGCGCCGCGCATGGGAGCGGGGCACCGCCTCGTGAACTTCATGAAACCGAAGGAGTGCGGCGGCGTCCTGATCGAACTGAATCAGGCCCCCGCCAGCCATAAACCTTGATTCAACGCCGGGGGTACCCCTATAATCCCGCGCCGTTGAGGGGAGTCGCCAGGGGATTTCTGGAGGAGACGGATGGCTAGTTCGCAGGAGATCGAAGCGAAGGTCATGGAGATCGTCGCGAAGCAGCTCGGGGTCGCCAAGGAGAAGATCACCCGCGAGTCGTCCTTCGTGAACGATCTGGGCGCGGACTCCCTGGACACCGTCGAGCTGGTCATGGAGATCGAGGACGCGTTCGACCTGTCGATCCCGGACGACGCCGCCGAGAAGATCCAGACGGTCGGCGATGCGATCAAGTACATCGAAGCGAATGGCGCCAAGTAGATATCGAGTCGTCATCACCGGCGTCGGAGCGATCACACCGCTCGGGAACGACGCAGAGACTTTCTGGCAGGCCCTGCTCGCGGGCAAAAGCGGCGTCGGACCCATCACCAAGTTCGAGGTGAAGGACCACGCCGTCAAGATCGGCGCCGAGGTCCGCAACTTCAATCCCGCGGACTACGTCGAGGAGAAGGAAGTCAAGCGCCTCGACCCCTTTGTTCAGTTTGCCGTCGCTGCGGCGAAGCAGGCGGCGAAGGACGCCGCGATCGACTTCTCGAAGACGGACCGCTGGCGCTGCGGTGCGATAGTCGCCAGTGGCATCG
This sequence comes from uncultured Planctomycetales bacterium, assembly GCA_964468745.1. Lineage (GTDB taxonomy): Bacteria > Planctomycetota > MHYJ01 > MHYJ01 > JACPRB01 > JACPRB01. The sequence continues at coordinate 4,392 of CAYXVY010000251.1, forward strand.
GCGGCCTGCAGGAGCTGCAGGAACAGCACAAACGATTCATCGAGAAGGGCCCGTCGCGCACAAGCCCGTTCTTCGTGCCCAAGATGATGCTCAATGCGGCCGCCGGACATATCGCCATTCAGCTCGGCTTGGGCGGACCCAACTGGGGCGTAGCATCCGCGTGCGCGTCGGCCAATCACGCGATGGGTTCCGCCCTGCGTGCCATCCAGCACGGCGACGCCGATGTCATGGTCACGGGCGGTGCCGAGGCCGCGATGACGTACCTCTCGATGGCGGGCTTCGGCAACATGGGAGCGCTCTCCGCGCGCAACGACCAGCCGTCGAAGGCGTCCCGACCGTTCGACAAGAACCGCGACGGGTTCGTGATG
>CAYXVY010000252.1:0-6796 GCA_964468745.1 uncultured Planctomycetales bacterium
CCATTCGGCGCCGTGTGGAGGCTGGTGAGCTTGACGTGTTCTATGTCGGCGGCGTTCCGCGCGTGACCGATGAAAGCAGAGCGCGGGTTGAGAATGCTCGAGCCCGCCAAGTACAGGTCCGTCCCCGCCCCGAACGTCCAAAGCTCAGCCTCCACGCCCGGGCCGGCAAGCAGGGAAATGAGCACGAAGATGGCCGTTCGCTCGCTCGTGATGGCATTGGCGTACAGGATTGCCGCCAGTTCGCTGTCCGACGGCGAGGTCTCGCCCGGCTTGTCGCGATAGACGATCGCCAGTTCGGCAAGCAGGACCTCGACGGGGGCATACTGCAGTCGCACCCCGGCACTCGACGTCCGGTCGCGATCCATCGTCGCGCGCACGAACGAGCCGTTCGCCCCGCTGAAGGCCGGTTCGGCCTGCGAATCGAAGAAAAAGGGCTCGCGGTGGGGGCGGATTCGGTAGTCGAAGTCGAACTGCCCCAGCCGCAGCGTCAGGCCATCGAGGGCAAAATCGCCGAATTCGACGTAGGCCTGCCCAATCGTCGGCGTGACGCCCGCCGCACCCAGACCCTGCGCCGCCCCATCGTCGTACGGCAGGCGCCGGAACTCAATCGTGCTGCGAATGCGCTCGTCGATCTCGGCGTCCAGCCGCAGGGAAATGTCGGCGCCGAAGAGGTTTGCGTCGTCGAGGAAGGCCGCGGCGGTGCCATTGATGGCGGCACGGGCTTCCTCGAGGACGCTGTCGGTGTAGAGGTAGTGGAGGTCGAGGTGACCCGAAAGGGTGACTCGAGAGGAAGGAGCGACGACCCGGGGTTGATCGGGCGGCGGGTCCCCGTCCTGAGCGCGCCATCGCGCGTCGAAGGATTGGGCGTGTGCCGCCGCTTGCGCTGAAAAACACAGCAAAGCGTATGACGTGATTGCGAATCGTATTCGCATGGGCCCTCCTTTCTGTTGTCGATCGCCCGCCTGACCCCTTATGGACCGCGCGGGCGGAACGTCACGGCTCGCGGCCTGCCTAGGGTACAAGGACGCACAGGCACTGGCGAGCCTTAGGACACGGCGTGATTTCGCGGGGCTTGCCCGGGTCTGCAAAGCAGTCGGGTGGGCCGTGAAGGCCGCAAGTTCCCGAAGTTCGGGCTTTGCCCCACTCATTCGAGGGCCGTCGCTCACTTCCCCGATTGTCAGACAACATCGTCGATGCCGCACGGGCTCGACCGGCCCCGAAAAAGGGGCGCGACCGCACGCGCGAGAGCCGCCGAAGGCAACCCTTGGGAGCAAATGCCCCGCATGCCGGTACCAAGTATTTCGGTCGCTGCTTGCGCGAACTTGAGCAGGATCGGGATCGGGATCGGGATTGGGATTGGGATTGGGTCGAGATTTTCCGCTAAAGATCTCGTTCCAATGGTCGATGTTTAGTATGCACCCATTACCCCTCTCCTATCTTGGGCCTCCCGGCAACGGGAGGCCCGTTTTTTTTCGCCCAAAATTCCGATTTCGCGATGAACTTTCGCCGGAAAACGCACACCTCGGTGGCGCGATTGCGCGGAGGTGCGTATGGCGACCGTTTTGGCGGTGGTGCTCCTGCTGGGTACGGACGAGTGGCAGGACTTCAAGCAACTCGCGAAGGATCGCGATCCTGACGAGCGATGCAAGGCGGTCGAGCTCATCCGGAAGCATCGGAACCTCGCCATGGTCCAGGCGCTCCTCCCATTGCTCGGCGACGCCCATCCCCGCGTGCGGGCACGGGCCACGACCGCCGTGGCGGGGGTCACCGAACCGGATGGCATCGCCTTCCTGATCAAGGCGGGGCTGCGCCATGTTCAGCCCCTCGTCCGCCGCTACGCCTGTCGATCGCTGGGGTTGCTGGGCGACAAGGACGCGGTCGCACCGGTCATCGACGCCCTGGGCGATCCAGACCCCCTCGTGCGAGCGGAAGCCGCGTCCACCCTCGCGCTTCTGGGTGATCGCGCAAGCGCCGACCCCTTGGCCGCCGCGTTCGTGAAGGATCGCGCATGGGAAACGCGTGCCGCCTGCTTCGATGCCCTGTCGAGAATCGATCCCCTGCGGGCCGAAGCCCTGCTTGCGCAAGCGATCGCCGACAAGGCGCCACAAGTCCGGATCGAGGCGCTGCGACATGGCGGCCTTCCGGCAATCCTCGCGCTGGCGGGCGACCCCGACTGGCGCGTCCGCATCCAGGCATTCGAATCGGCGCTTCTGCTCCGCCATCGCGACTGCATCGAACCTCTCGTCGCGGGCTTCGCGCGCGAGAAGGGGCGCTTGCGCAGCGATTGCCTCCGCGCCCTCGAGAAACTGACAGGCAAGGATATCGGCACGGATCCCAAGGCGTGGCGTGCGTGGTGGGACGCGGTGCGCGATTCGTTCGATGTTCCCGCCAAGGTCGGGGCGTTGAGCGGCGCCGGCGTCGCCACCCGCGCGGAGTTCTTCAACATCCCGATCCTGTCGAATCGGGTGTCGTTCGTCCTCGACCTCTCAGGGTCGATGCGCGAGGAGGCCCCCGACGGACAGACGAAGCTTGATGTCGCCCGCCGGGCGATGGCGAAGGCGATCGCCTCGTTCACCTCGGACGTCTTCTTCGACATCATCCTGCTGGGTTGCGAACGCGACGGCACGTTCCGTCGTGAACAGAAAGTCTGGAAGAGCCGCTTGACGCCGGCAACGGACGCCGGCAAGCGCGACGCGATCCGCTTCCTCAACGCGCAGGAGGCTCGCGGCTGGACGAACATCTGGGACGGCCTCGAATATGCGATGGAGGACGACGAGGTCGACACGCTCTTCCTCTACTCGGACGGGGGTGCGTCGAATGGCGTCTGGACGCAGACCGCCGAGATCCTCGCACAGCTCGACGAATTGAATCGCTATCGCAAGGTGATGATTCACACAGTCGAGACCGTTGGCACGAAGCCGAACACGGCCGACAACACCAGGCTTCTAAAGGAGATCGCCGCACACACGGGCGGCATCTACCGCCTGGGGGACGACAAGTGAAGCGACTGTGCGTCATCCTGCTGCTGGCGGCGTGCAGCCGGCCGCCGCCCGACCCGCGCATCGTCATCCTCCACACGAACGATCTGCACGGGCGCGTGCGACGGACGGACGATGCGCCGGGCCTTGCCGCGGTCGCCGCCACCATCCGTCGCCTGCGATCGGAGGCTGAAGCATCCGGCGCGCGGGTTGTCGTGATCGACAGCGGCGATTTTTTCCAGGGGACGCCCGAAGGGGACCTCACGCGCGGGCGGATCGTCATCGAGTGCATGAACGCGATCGGGTACGACGCGGTCTGCCTCGGCAATCATGATTTCGACTTCGGGATCGGCGTGGTCGCCGAGCTTCGCGCGCTTGCTCGCTTTCCGTTCCTGGGCGCCAACGTGCGCCTGCGCAAGTCACGCGACCCGCCTCCGTGGGTCCAATCGTCCATCCGCGTCGACGGGATCGAGATCGTCGGAATCTCCAGCGGCTACTCGCCAGACCTGACGTTCCTGCCGGGCGAGAAATGCGTCGGTACTGCGACCGTGCTCGCCACGCACCTCGGTCTGCGCAAGGACAGAGAGCTTGCCGGCCGGGTCGCCGCCATCCTCGGCGGCCACAGCCACGAGGTTGCGCTTGCGCAAGAACGCGGCACCCTCATCATGCAGTCGCTCTGCCACGGTCAGCGCGTGGGCCGGCTCGAGCTGGTGGTGCGTGAAGGCAAGGTCATTCGCGCAAGCGGGGTGCACGTTACGGTCAATCCATCGGACGAGGACCCGACCGTGCGCGCGATCATCGAGCGACTTGGCGCGGAGATCGACCGGACGATGAATGAAACCGTCGGCGTCCTTGCGCAGGCAATGTCCGCCGGCTCGCGCGAAAGGGTCGAATCGTCGGCACTCGGCAACCACCTGACCGACCTGATGCGCGAGGCGACCGGCGCGGACGTGGCGCTCCACAATCGCACGGGCATCCGCTCATCCCTCGCAGGCGGCGCGGTCCGCTTGCGCGACCTCTATGAGGTGTCACCGTTTGGTAACGCAATCGTCGCCATGACGCTCACGGGGCACGACCTGCTTGCGCTGATCGAGAGCGGGCTGTCCGATGGGACGCGACTCCTGCTCGAAGTCAGCGGCATGGAGGTTGAATGGGATCCGTCGGCACCGGTGCGCAAGCGAGTGCGGTGCTTGCGCGTCGACGGAAGCGCCATCGACCTGCGCAAGCGCTACCGCACGGCGACCAACTCGTATCTTGCGGAGGGGGGTCCGGAGTACATGGCGTTCCGGCACGGTACCGACATCGTCGACACGGGACGCACGCTTCTGGATCTGCATCGCGAGGCGCTTGCGCAAGCGCGGCCGCTCCGATATGCGATGACCCAGCGAATTCGCGGGAAATAAGACGCCTGCCCTCCGAAGCCTTCCCAATCGGCACGGCGCAACGAGGCACGGCGTAGGAGGGTCTGTGGTAGTATCAGGCCATCGATGCCCGCCGAGCGCGTGTACACGGATGAGCAGCTGGTCGCCAAGCTGGTGAAAGGCGACAGGACGGCAGGCGATGCGCTCTGGCAACGCCATCACCGCCTGGTTGCGAAAGCGGTTTATGAGGTCACAGGCGACCTGCACGTCGTCGAAGATCTGATGCAGGAGATCTTCTTCAAGGCCTTCCGCAAGTCGAAACTCTACAACCCGTTGATGGGCAAGTTCACCAGCTGGCTCGTGACGGTCGCGCGGAACGAGGCCCTGAACCACCTGCGGCGGCGGCGCCGGACGGCGCACGTGAGTCTGGAAGACACGAATCCCGAGGGCGGCTTCTCTCCCATCGAGAGTCCGTCCAAGCAGGTCTCCAAGAGGGAGAGCTGGAGTCAGATGCTCGGCGCGATCAACTCGCTCAAGGAGCCGGCTCGAACGATTCTGAAAATGAGGATGCTCGAGAGCAAGAGCTTCGACCAGATCGCGAAGATCCTCAAGCAGCCGGTCGATACCGTGAAGACGACCTTCTACCGCAACACGGAGCAGATCCGCAACCGGCTCAACCTGCCGAAGCTGTAGCGCGCGTTACGGCTTTCCGAATCCGTCGGCGTTGCCCGCGTCGTTGCTGCCCTGGCGGCGGAGGAAGAGCCGATACGACACCGCGCCTTTGAGGCGGCACGCGTCGGTGACGGTGAGCAGCCCGAGCGGGTCCATGGCGTTCGATTTCCACGTCTCGTTCCACTCGCCTTCCTTCCACGTCTCGTTGAGCGACAGAAAGCGCTCGCCCTTGGCGTTGTAGAACGAAATGCGCCACTGCAGTTTCTCGACGTTGTTCTGCGTGTTCTTCACGCGAACGCGCACGCCGTACCAGTTGTCGGCATCCTCGCGAATGACATGATCCACGACGACGGCGCCGCCGCAGTACGTGGCTCCCATTTCGGTCCCGACCTGCTGCCACTCGAGCGTCTTGGCCTGGCCGCGGGTGCGGTCGGTGCCCAATTCGGATGTCTTCGGACTCTCGTAGACGGAGGGGTCGACGCTGACTTGGGTGTCGCTCGAGCTCACCGGCTCCATCGGCATCTCTTCGATGTCGATCTCGCCCCAGCCGCATCCCGCCAGCGACGCCGTGATGATCAGCAACGCAATCGCACTACGCATATCGGCCTCCCCAGAAAGCGACGCAATAGTATCAAGACGCGGGGGAGCGGCGCGAACTTTTATCGACTCGTCGCCGACTAGAGGATCTTCATGCAGATCGCGGTGATGTCGTCTTCCTGCGGCAGCTGACCACAGAAACGGTCGAGGGCGAACGACACGGCGCCGAGGATGAAGATCGCGGGCCGCTCGCACTCCTGCTCGAGGACGGGAAAGACGCGCCCCAGCCCGAAGAGGTCGTCTTTCGCATCCTTCGCCTCTTCCAGCCCGTCCGTGTAGAGGAAGAGCACGTCGCCCGACTCCAGCTGGATCGTCTCCTGGACCATCGCGCGGTCGAATACGCCCCCCTGCGCCATCCCGAGCATGAGTCCGCCGGCTTCGAGCTTGCGGGAACGCGGCTCGCGCTTCGCATTGAACAGCAGCGGCGGATTGTGCCCCGCACGGGCGTACGTGAGCATGCGCGTCTGCGGGTCGAAGATCGCGAGGAAGGCGGTGACGAATGTCTGGCGGTCAAGCTCCTTGTAGATGTCCGCGTTCGCGCGGCGCATCGCGGTCGCGGGATCGGGAGATTCGGAGGCGCGGATGTTGATGACCTTCTTGGTCATGCCCATCAGGATGCCGGCCTCGATGCCGTGCCCGGCCACGTCCCCGATCGAGATGCCCGTCTTGCCGTCGGGCATTTCGATGAAGTCGTAAAAGTCGCCGCTGACATGCTGCGCGGGCCGGTACGTCAACGCGATTTCGCAACCCGGGATGTCCGGTGCGTGCTGCGGGAGAAGCCGCCGCTGGCGGTCCACGGCCACCTTGAGTCCCGCCTCCATTGAATCGGCGAACTCGGCCTTCCCCTGGAGTTGCTTGACCTTCGATTCGAGCGTCTCCGCATGCGCGCGCGACGCGTTGAACTTCAAATCGTTGATGGCCTTGATCTTGCTTTCGAGGGCGTCGGTCGTCTGATAGCGAGGCGTGACCGGGCTGTAGACCGCGCACGAGTGGTGGATGTGCCGGTAGATCTTCTCGATCACGGGCTGCGGGATCGAGACGCGGGAGACGACCCTCACCTCCTCGAGCGCGATCGCGCAGAAGGGGCAGAGCCAGCATGACTCGCGATCGACGAACTGCCAGATCGAGTTCGTGGCGATGCTCTTGCGCAGTTCCGCGTACTCGTCTTCAAGGCGCTTCGCGACGAGC
>CAYXVY010000253.1:0-27011 GCA_964468745.1 uncultured Planctomycetales bacterium
GCGCGGCCGACGCGTACGATCGTGTCGGCCGGCCGGACGACTCCGCGTCGACCCTGAGGCTCTTCCTCCGCGAGTACGCGCTCTCGGCGCGCACGGGCGAGGCGCAGATGGCGCTCGTCAAGATCCTGGAGCGTCGGCGGCAGTTCGGCGTCGCAGCCGCGCTCGTGCGGCGGATGCTGCGCGCTTCGCCGGACGCGCAGACGCGCGCCTTTTGCGAGGAGCGCCTCGCGCGCGAAGAGTACAAGGCGTTCGCGACCGGCAACGCGCTCGCCTCACTCAAACCTCCGATGAAGCTGGCCGGCGCCTACGTCGACAAGGACGCGCCGATCGGCTCGCTGTGGGTGTTGCGCGTCGACGGCCCGCCGCTCTCGCGAGGCGCGGACACCGTCATCGTCGTGACGGGCGCGACGGTGAAGGGCGTGCGTCCGGCGTCGGGCGACGTGGCGTGGAAGCTGACGCTTGACGGCGCCCCGCGCGCGGCGTACTCGCATGACGACTCGGTCCTCCTGTGCAGCGATCGCGCGGTGCTGCGCGTGAATCCCGCGAGCGGCGCCGTCGAGTGGCGTCACGACGCGGCCGCGGCTCTGCGCGATTTCTGCATGGCGGGCAATGCGCTCTGCGCGACGACCACCGACGCGAAGAGCGACCTCGCTCCGTCCGTGGTGGCGCTGGACGCGTCACGTGGCGGCGTTCTCTGGTCGCAGGCGTATTCCGGCATGGCGCTTCCGGGCGGGCTCGTCTCGCTCGGGGACCGCGTCGGGCTGATCACGGTCGCGCCGAACCGCTTCAACGCGTTCGACGTGGACACGGGTCGCCGCGAGCTGGAGGTGCAGCTTTACGCGGCCGCGGCCGGGCTGCGCGTGCTCGGCGTCGTCGACGGGTTGCTGCTGGTGCACGTGGATCGAACGGCGGTGGACGCGTACGACGTGGCGAACGGAAAGTTGAAGTGGCGGCGGGCGCTTCAGGATCTCGAGGCGGCGGACGTTCGCGTCGGCACGGGAGGCGTGTTCGTTGTCGCGCGGCGCGGTCGGCAGCTCGAAGCGCAGCACATCGATCTCCGGAGCGGGAAGCTCGCCGGCCGGAATGAGAAGCTGCCGCTGGAGGACGTCCTTCAAGTCCTGGCGGACGATGCGCGGGGATACGTGCTGACGCGGTCGCCCCGCGACACGGTGCAGGTGCGCGCGTTCCCGTTCTCGGATCCCACGCTGACGCCATCGTGGTCCACGGAGGTGGAGATCCGGCACGCGCGCGTTGCGGCGCGTATGGCAGCGGAGCACCTCATCCTTTTCGGGGTGGGGCGGCTCGACTCGGGCAAGTTCGACTTTGCGGCGGCCGTCCTTGATAAGGGCGGCCGGGCGGTGCAGAATATGAAGGGCGACGGAACGTATGAGCGCCAGGCGGGGTTCGAACTGGCCAACGACGCCCTGATCGTACTCGTAGATAATCGTGTTGAAGTACACCGCTAAGTTGCTGGTCGGGACCATCGCACTTGCGTGCGGGCTCGCCGCCCCCGCGCAGGATCGGCCCGCCCGCGCCCCCGGCGTGACGAACCGCGAGTTCACCGAAGAGGTGCGGCTGAGGTGCGACAAGGGGCTGGCGTGGCTCGCGTCTCAGCAGCAGCTCAACGGTGCGTGGCGCTGCAAGATCGCCTACAAGCTCTACGAGACGTACGAGGGGGAGGACGGCGACGACGTGGGCGTGACCGCGATCGCCTGCATGGCGTTCGTCGGCGCGGGCAACGCGCCGGGGCGCGGCAAGTACGGGCGCGTCGTCCAGCGCGGGCTCGACTTCATCCTGTCGTGCGTCCGCGAGGAGGACGGTTACGTCACGGCGAACGGGACGAGGATGTACTCGCACGCGTTCGCGACGATGTTTCTCGCAGAGATCTACGGGATGTCGAAGCGCAAGGACGTAAAGGAGAAGCTGCGCCGTGCGGTCGATCTAATCGTCTCCGCCCAGAACAAGGAGGGCGGCTGGCGCTACCAGCCGATCCCCGTCGACGCCGATCTGTCCGTGACCGTTTCCACGGTGCAGGCGCTGCGCGCGGCGCGAAACGTGGGGCTCGTCATTCCGATGGACACGATCGAGAAGGCGCTCAAGTACGTGAAGGGATGCGCCCGGCGCAACGGCTTCCAGTACCAGCTGACGACGGACTACTCGTTCAACGACCCGCGCATTTCGTACGCGCTGACGGCGTGCGGCGTGGTGGCGCTGATGAGCGCCGGCGTTTACGATTCGCGCGAAGTGCGCGACGGCCTGCGCTCCCTCGAATCGATGCGGACGTCGCTGCGCTGGGGCAAGTACCACTACTTCTACGGGCACTACTACGGCGCGCAGGCGATGTACCTCGCCGGGCCGCACTACTGGGAGACGTACTACCCGCTGGTCCGTCGCGAGATCATCAACGGCCAGCGAGCGGACGGCGCGTGGCAGGACGACGTCGGGATGACGTACGCGACGGCGATGGCGATCGTCGTGCTGCAGATGCCGTGTGAGGTCCTTCCGATCTTCCAGAAGTAGTCGGGCGAGAATCCCGATCCCGATCCCAATCCCGATCGGGAGGCGTGTGCGTTGATCGGGATCTGGATCTGGATCGGGATTCGCCGGGTTAACGATCCTTATCGTCCTTCGCGCTGTCCTCGAGGCGCTTCCTCATCTTCTCGTACTCTTCGCGCATCCGCGACGGCGAGAAGTCGCCGTTATGGCCGGCGATCGGCAGCTGCATGAACTTCGAATCGAACGTGATGTCGCGCACGTCGACGATATCCAGCAGCTTGCCGTTCTGCCCAACGCGGTAGCAGAGCAGGACTTTGCGCTCGATCGTCTTCTTCGTCTTGGGATCTTCGAACGAGTCCTTGGTCAGCACCCACGCGATATCGTTGGTATTCGCGGTGCAGCCGCCCGTAGCCAGCACCATGTCGCCGCTCGAGGATGCCGCCGCGGGCGCCGGTTGCGCCTGCACACGGGAGGCGTCCCCTGTGGCCCACGCGAGCATCGTCCCGCCCACGAACGCCGCCACGATCATTCCTGCTTTCATCGGTCCTCCTGTCCGCTCCACAGATGCGACCCAGGAGGAGCGCGCGAGGTTGCATCACTCGTTGCGAAGTGCTTTCAAAGCCTGCTCCACGCCCGCCCTGCCCGGCCAGCGGGTCGACGCGACGCGCAGCGTCTCCGCGTAATCGGCGATCGCGCCCGGGCGATCACCGCGCGAGGTCCTCCACGCTGCGCGGCTGGCCCAGCATTCCGGGATCGTCGGTCCGAGGTCGATGGCACGATCGAAGTCCTGCGAAGTTCCGGACACGTCGCCGAGCGCCATGCGTGCATGGCCGCGATTTATGTGGGCCGCCGCACTTGTGCCGTCGATCGCGATCGCGCGATCGTAGTCATCGACGGCGCCTTTCGCGTCGCCGAGCTCTCGCCGGGTGACGCCACGGTTGAGAAAGGCGATGAGCAGGTCGGGCGCCAATTCGATCGCGCGATCGAACGCCGCGAGCGCCTCCTGGAGGCGTCCCAGCGCGCGCAAGGCCATGCCGACGTTGCTGTGCGCCTCCGCGAGCGCTGGATCTTCTTCGGCCGCGCGACTGTACGCGGCCAGCGCCTGCTCGGGACGCTGCAGGTCGAGCAGGATGTTGCCGCGATTGACGTGCATCGCCGCCGCGTGCTCGCCCAGCTCCGCCGCCCGCTCGATGTCCGCCAGCGCAGCCTTGAGATCTCCGGCGCCGTGCCGCGCGTAACTGCGGCGAAGCCACGCGCGCCCGTAGCCCGGCGCCCACTCGATCGCCGTGCCCTGCCAGGTCACGCGTGCCTCCGGTGTAGTGTCGATCAGGCCCAGCACGCTGGCGTACTCCTCCGCCTTGAATTCGCGCAGCCGGTCGACGAGGAAGTGGCCGGCCTTCAGCATGCCGTCCGCATCGCCCATCATGCGGAACGCGCGCGCGAGATTCTCGAGCACGCCGTCTTCGCGTGAACGCACGAGACCCCATCGGCGCGCCTCGTCCTCTTCGTGGCCCTCGGGCCACCCCTTGTCGAAGGCGGCGCACGCCCTTTGCAAGGTTTCCCTCTGCCGCTGCAGCCTCCGGTGCGCGGTGCGATCGGTCCCTAGCATCAGCGACTGGTATTCTTCGAGATGAAGCATGCCGAGAAGCGACCAGGCGGGCCGGAACTCGGCGCATCGAGCGAGCGCGGTTTCAGCGTCCGCCTTCGCCGCGGCATTGTTGCCGAGATACGCGTACCCGCGCGCCCGCACGTAATATCCCTGCGGATCGTCGGGCCATTCCGCGATGTGTGCCTGCACCTCGCGCACCGCCGACTCCAACTCGCGTCGGGCGACGTCGGGCGGCGACCGGAGGAGTCGCAGTTCGCGCTTGCGCTCCAGGATTGTCGCCCACTGCGCCGCCAGCCGCTGAAGCGCCGCCTCGCGTCGTCGATTGCGCGCCTGCTCCTCCTCGAGCTCGCGCCGGGCGCGTGCGGATTGGAGCGAGAGCGTGACGGCGGCGATGCCCGCCACCGCGAACAGGAGCAGGACGGCCGCCGTCGCGGGTAGATTGCGGCGCAGCCTGCGCGTCACACGGTGGAGAGTGGAGAGCGGACGTGCCTGGATCGGTTCGCCGTCGAGCCAGTGCCTGAGGTCGTCAGCCATCGCGGTCGCCGACGCATAACGCCGCTCGGGGTCCTTCTCGAGGGCCCGGAAACAGATCGTCTCAAGATCCGGCGGTACCGAGGACGGCAGCGCGACGGGGTCGTCGGTCAGGATCCGCTGGTAAATGTCCGGCGCGGTCGTGCCGGGAAAGGGGTACTTGTCCGTGAGAAGCTCGTAGAGCATCACGCCGAGCGACCAGACGTCGGTGCGCGCGCCCATGCGGCGCGTGTCGCCGCGGACCTGCTCCGGCGCCATGTAGTGCGGCGTGCCGAGCGCCGTGCCCGTCCTCGTCAGGTCCCCGGCTTCCAGGATTTTCGCGAGTCCGAAGTCCATGAGGAAGACGTTCCATCGCAATCCGGAGGCATCGGCGATCGACGTGGCCTCGACCAGCACGTTCTGCGGCTTGAGATCGCGATGCACGATGCCCTGGGCGTGCGCATACGCGACGGCGCGCGCGATCGTGTCGAGGACGAGCATGCGCTCGCGTCGCGACATGGCGCCCTTCGCCTCGGCGAGCGTCTGCCCGGCGACGAAATCCATCGCGATGAAGTGGACGATCGAACCGTGTTCGTCCGGCACGGATCCGACTTCGTGGACGGCGACGATGTTTGGATGCCTCAGCTTGGCCGTCGCGGCGGCCTCCGAGTGAAGGCGCTGGATGAGCCGCGCCGGGGCTTCGCCTTCGCGGAGCACCTTCAGCGCGACGCGGCGATTGAGGTCGGGATCCACGGCCTCGTACACCGTCGCCATCCCGCCGCGCGCGATCTGCCGCGTGACTCGGAATCGACCGATCGAGGGCAGTGCCGGGCCGGACTCCACGATCGAAGTATAGCGCTATTCCTTCTGCCTCACCCGGGCGCGGAGCGTCTCGAGGTCCCGCGCGGTGCGCTCTCGTCCCGGCCAGTCGGGCTCGGCCGTCTCCAGCGCCTTCTCGAGGTCGGCGATGGTGCGGGGAAAGTTCCCCATCTCGTGCCAGACGAACGCGCGGTTGGTGTACGCCTTGGCGTACATGGGGTTGATCTCGATCGCACGCGTGAAGTCGGCGATCGCGAGGTCATTCGCCTTCCTGCGTGCGTGGAGCGAGCCGCGATTGGCGTGGGCCTGGAAATTCGTGGCATCGAGCTCGATGGCCCGCGTGAGATCGAGGAGCGCGCCGTCCAGATCGCCGCTGTCCAGCTTGAGCTGTCCGCGATTGTTGTATACCGTCGTGTCGTTCGGATTCAGCGCGAGGGCGCGATCGTAATCCTCGCGCGCCCCGTTGAGGTCCCCGTGCTTCTTGCGGATGAGCCCGCGATTGGAGAAGGCGGGGCCGGATCGCGGATTGAGCTCGAGAGCCCGGTCGTAATCGCTCAAGGCGCCGACGAGATCGCCGGAGCGAAATCGGAGCTCCGCGCGGTCCATGATGGCCTTGTCGAATCCCGGCGCCCACTCGATCGCCCGGGTCTCCCAGGAGATCTGATCGTCGAGGTTCGCCGCGATGGCGCCCATCCAGCTGGCGTACTCCTCGGCGCGGTATTCGTTGAGCCCCTCGGCAAGCACGTTCGCGGCGTCCGCGACGCGATGCTCGATGTGCCACAGTCGGAGCGCGCGGCCGACGCGTTCCATGATTTGGTCCTCGCGCGTCCACGCGAGCCTCCACCGCTTCGCCTCCTCCTGCTCGCAACCGGGCTGCGATCCCTTCTCGAACGCGCCTTGGGCCTCGAGGAGATACGACGGGTCTTTCCGCCCGGTCTCGTAGATTCCACGGGTGTACGCCTCGACGCGCAGCACGCCGAGCAGGCTCCACCCGGGACGGAAGGTCGGGTGACCGTCGAGCGCGGCACGGATGTCCTTTTCCGCCGCCGGCAGGTCGTTCATGTACATGTGGCCGCGCGCCCGCACATAGTAGCCCTGCGGCTCGTCCGGCCAGCCGCGGACGTGATCGTCAACGGCGCGCACGGCACGTTCGAGTTCCGCACTGGCTTGGACGGCCGGCACTGCGAGCTGCCGGAGCTCGCGCTTGCGCTCGATGATGATGGACCACTGCGCCGAGAGTTTGAGAAGGGCGGATTCGCGCCGCTGGTTCCGATTCTGCTCCGCAGCCAGCGCGCGACGGTCGCGGTCCGACTGTGCGACGAGAAGGGCGGCCGCTCCCGCGATGAGGAGCGCGAGGGCGCACGCGGCGATGGCGACCGATCGGTGCCGTCTCAGGCGTCGCGCAAGGAATTGCATGGCGGAGATCGGTCGCGCCTGGATCGGCTCGTCTCGCAACCAGCGGTGCAGATCGTCCGCGAACGCGTCCGCGCTCACGTAGCGCTCGGCGGGGTTCTTCTCGAGGGCCTTCATGCACACGGTTTGAAGATCGGCCGGCACGCCGTGCACCATCCTCGGCGCGTCGGAGAAGAGGATCCCCTGGTAGACGTCGGGCACCGTCTTTCCTGCGAAGGGCAGGCCGCCGGCGAGGAGCTCGTACAGCATCACGCCGAGCGCCCAGACGTCGGTTCGAGGCCCTGTTTCGCGCGCCAGGCCGCGCACCTGTTCGGGCGCCATGTAGTACGGCGTCCCCATCGCGACGCCCGTGCGCGTGAGATCGTGCCCCTCGAGAACACGCGCCAGGCCGAAGTCCGACAGATAGAGATGCGGCTGCGCGTCCCTTGTGGCGACCGTGATGTCGGATTTCTTCATGTGCGCGCTGGAAATGGTCGAGCTGCGTCGTGCTGAGTCGATAAGCACGTTGTGCGGCTTGAGATCGCGATGCACGATTCCTTGGGCGTGAGCGTGGGCGACGGCCCTCGCAATCGTCTCCATCGTGAGCACGCGCTCGCGCCTTGACATCAACGCCGCCGCCTCCGCGAGTGTCGAGCCCTCGATGTAGTCCATCGCGATGAAGTGGAACTTCTGGCCGTCGTCGCTCGTGGATTCGCCGACTTCGTGGATCGTCACGATATTCGGATGCCGCAGCTGCGCCACGGCGGCCGCCTCCGCGTGAAGGCGGTGAATGAGCTTCGCCGAGGCCTCGCCCTCGCGCAGCACCTTGAGTGCCACGCGACGGTTCAACGTCGGGTCGATCGCCTCGAAGACCGTCGACATGCCACCGCGGGCGATTTGGCGGACGACTCTGAATCGTCCGATGCGGGTGGGCAGAGCGTCGGCCGTCACAGGACGTCGATTATAGTCGTCTCGCGCGCTTTACTGACGCGCGCGGGCGGCCTTGAGGTCCGCTTCGACCGCCGGGCGCCGCGACCAGTCTTTTGACGCGTACTCCAATGCGCCCTCGTAGTCTTGGATTGCGGCATCGAATGCGCCGCTTTTGAATCGGAGAACGGCTCGATCGGCACGCGCCTCGCAGTGGCGGGGATTGATCGAGATCGCATCGTTGAGGTCGTCGAGCGATGCCGCCGCGTCGCCGCGCGCGATGCGGATCCTGCTGCGCCTCCAACGGGCTTCCGCGTCCGCCGGGTCCAGTTCGATCGCCTTCGTATAGTCCTGCTCCGCTCCCGCGGCATCGCGCAATTTCGCGCGGGCAACCCCGCGTCGCAGATAGCTCTCGGCGCGACCGGCGTCGAGCGCGATGGCGCGGTTCAGGAACTCCAGCGCCTCCGCATACTGGTTCGCCTGCAGGTGAGCGTATCCCAGGTTTCCATGCGCCTCGGCCGACTGGGGTTTGAGGTCGAGCGCGTGCCGCAAGTCTGCAATCGCCTCCGCGTATCGGTTGAGCGACAGCTGGGCAACTCCGCGGTTGCTGTACGTCTGGGCGTGATTGGGTCGGAGCTCCAGCGCGCGCGAGTAGTCGGCAACCGCCAGCGCGTGCTCGCCTCGCTTCTGCCGGGCGTGGGCGCGCTCGAACCACGCCTGCGCCCATCCAGGGGCGACTTCGATCGTTTTCGTCTTCCACGCGATGCGCTCCGTCAGATCGGTGGTGATCGTGCCGCGCCAGTAGGCGTATTCCTCCGCACGCACCTCGTTGAAATGGTGATCGAGAAGCGCGAGCGCCTGCGGGCGCGTCGATTGGGCGTACCCGAGCTTCATGGCGCCGGCGAGCCGCTGAACGACCTGGTCCTCGCGCGTCCACGGGAGTCCCCAGCGGTCCGCCTCCTCGCGCTCGCCTCCTTCGGGCCATCCGCGGCTGAATGCGTCCCCGGCCTCCGCCACGAGGCGGCCGATCTCTTTCCAGCGTGACTTGATCTCGTCCTCCGGACCGTAGTTCAGCAGCGTGCAACGTTCGATCCGGATCATGCCGCGCAGGGACCATGCGGGCCGGAAGTCCGGCTGCTTCTCCAGCGCGAGCTGCGCGTCGCGCTCGGCACCGTCGAGGTCCTCCAGGTAGAAGCGTCCGCGCCCACGCACGTAGTACGCCTGGGGCTCGTCCGGTCGGGCGGCGATGACCGCGTCGACCGCGCGTACCGCGAGTTCCAGTTCGCTTCGCGCCTGCTCCGCCGGCACCTTGAGCTGTCGCAGCTCGCGCTTGCGCTCCAGGATCGTTGTCCAGAGCGTGCCGAGAAGCTGGACCGAATCCGCGCTCTTGCGTCCTCTGGCTTCTTCGTCCGCGAGCACGCGCGCCGTCTCGCGCGAGCGCGCGGCATACACGATGCCCACCGCGCCGAGAATCACGAGGAGCGCAATGACCGCCGGACGTCGACGGATGAATCGCCCCATCCTTAAGCCCGGGCGGGCGTGCATGCGCGCGCCGCTGAGCCACAGCTGCAGATCGTCCGCGAAGGACGTGGCGCTCGACGTGCGATGCGCGGGGCTCTTTTCGAGTGCGCGAGCGCAGACGTCCTCGATCTCGCGCGGAGCGGAGTCGCCCCAGGCGACCGGCTCGTCCTGGAGGATCTTGCGGTAGACGTCCGCGACGCTCGGCGCGGCGAACGCAGGGAACCCGTGAAGGATCTCGAACAGCATCGCCGCGAGGCCCCACACGTCCGTGTGCGGCCCGATGGCGCGCAACTCCCCCCGCACCTGCTCCGGCGCCATGTAAAACGGCGTACCCATGGCCGTGCCGCTGCGCGTGAGCGCGTCCCCCTCCAGCACCTTCGCGAGGCCGAAGTCCGTCAGGACCGCGCGCAGGCCGCGCGGCGTCTCCTCGACGATCACGTTCTGCGGCTTGATATCGCGATGCACGATGCCGCGACTGTGTGCGTACGCAACCGCGCGCGCCGTCGCCTCCACGAGCGCCACGCGTTCGCGTACGGTGAGCGTGGGTGCGATCTCGGCGAGCGTCCGCCCCGCGATGAAGTCCATCGCGATGAAATGAAGCGTCCCGCGTTCATCGGTGGACGTTCCGACCTCGTGAACGGCCACGATGTTGGGATGCCGCAGCTTCGCTGCAGCGGCGGCCTCTGCGTGCAACCGTCGTACCATCGTCGCGCTGACGTCCCCCTCGCGCAGCACCTTCAGCGCGACTGTCCGATTCAACGCGGGGTCGACGGCCTCGTAGACCGTCGCCATGCCGCCGCGCGCGATCTGCCTCACGATGCGAAATCGGCCGATCGTGGCGTAGGTTCCCGCGTCGCTCATCCCGTCGGAAGTATAGCCCGATGAGAACGCTTACCTGTCGACGCGGTTGCAATCGTCCGTCGAGGCGTGCACGCCGCAAAACCGTCGCACCCATGCGCAATCACGACTAAACTCGCTCAATGGTTGCCATCGTTCGGACGGAGGGGCTGTCGCGCTCGTTCGGTCGTCTGCAGGCGGTGCGCGATCTCGCGCTGGAGGTCGATGAGGGGGACGTCTACGGGTTCCTTGGTCTCAATGGCGCCGGGAAGACGACGACGATCCGCATGCTCCTCGGACTCATCCGTCCCACGGCCGGCCGCGTGGCGCTCTTCGGGCTCGACGCGCGGGAGAACTTCATCGCCGTGATGAAGGACATCGGCGCGCTCGTGGAACTGCCCGCGTATTATCCGCACCTCACGGCGCGGCAGAATCTGGAGATCGTGCGGCTGGCGACGGGCGGTCTTGCGGAGTCGCTCATTCCGCGGACGCTCGAGAGCGTGGGGCTCGAGGGGCGAATCGACGATCGCGTCCGAACGTATTCGCAGGGGATGCGTCAGCGCCTCGGGATCGCGATGGCGCTGTTGCCGCAGCCGCGGCTGGTCATCCTGGATGAGCCCACCAACGGACTCGATCCCCAGGGGGTCAATCACGTCCGTTCGCTCATCGTGGAACTGAACAAGACGAAGGGCGTCTCCTTCCTGATCTCGAGTCACCTGCTGCACGAGGTCGAGATCACGTGCAACCGCGTCGGCATCATCCGCGCGGGGCAACTCGTCGTGCAGGCGAAAGTGGCGGACCTGCTCTCCGAGACGGGGGGCCGCGTGACGCTGACGATTGATCGGCGGGAGGAGGCGCGCGCGTTTCTCGCGTCGCTCGACTACGTCAAGCTCGCCGACGGCGGCGACGGGCTGCAGGTGCATGCGGATCCGGCAAGACACGCGGAGCTGAACCGTGCGCTCGTGAGCGCGGGATTCAACGTGTCGGAATTCGCGCCAAAGCGGCTCACCCTCGAGGAGTATTTCCTGACGCGATGATTACGCGAATCGGACGCCTGCTGCGCGGCGAACTCCTGAAACTCAGGATGCATCCGTTCTTCTTCTGGTCCATCGCCTTCCTTTTCGTGGGCACGGAAGCGGGCGGGTATTTTTCCGGCGAAGGCAGCGAGACGGTCTGGCGCGCGCACCACGCGGTGGCGAGTTTCGCCGGTGCCGCCAAGGTCGGACTCAAGCTGGCGACCTTCATGATGCTGGTGTTCGGCAGCCTGATGTTTGCGGGGGAGTTCGATCGCGGCACGATCAAAGTGCTGCTGACGCGGCCCGTGACCCGTACCGACGTCTTCGTGGCGAAGGCGCTCGCGCTGGTGCTGCTCTCGTGCCTGTTCATCGGGATCGTGCTCTACGTGAGCGCGGCGCGGGCCTGCATGCGCGGTGAACTCGGGCCCGTTTGGGACGATGCAAGCTACACCACGAGCGTGTCGCATGCGACGCTCATGGCGCACACTCGCAAGGCGGTTGCGATGAGCATCGCGGCGGTCGTGGCGGCGGGTTTCCTCGGCCTGCTCATTTCAAATTGTACCGAGTCGTCCGGATTCGCGGTGGCAATCACGCTCACGCTGTTCTTCGTGGTCGATGAGGTTGCTGTCCGCATGTTTCACGACGACCAGGTGCGGAGGTTGTTCTTCAATCACTATCCGACCTACGCGTTCGATGTCCTGCGGGATTACGCGCTGGGCTCGTCGGCAAAGTGGAAGGAGGCGTTCGACCGGGATCTCGTCTATCTCTGGGTCCCGGGCGCCAGCATGCTCGCGTTCTTCGGAACCGGATACACCATCTTCCGTCGGCGTAACATTACAGCCTGAAGCTGTATCCCGCAGGATACGAGTGGCTCTTCCTGTCTCCTGTATTTCGTCTCCTGCCTGCTTTCCGGGTTGGCCCGTCTTTTGCATGAACTTCGCCGGCCGGACTACGTAATAATGAGCGATCTCACCTCTGGAGGATGCCCCGATGAAACTCCGTCTTGTGCTCTATCCGCTCGCGATCGTCATGACCGGCTGCCTGGCGACGGCCATCGTCCACCAGGACGGTCCGCGCGAGGCCGGTGAGACCGCGCTCAAGGATCGCGACTGGGCGAAGGCGGAGCGGCTCCTCAGCGACGCGCTCGGCTCAGCGAAGGAGAAGCAGGATGAGATCCTGTACCTGCTCGCGACCGCGCAGCAGCGCGCCGGAAAGCACGATGCGGCGATCGCCACGCTGGACCGGCTCGTGAAGGACCACGCCGCGTCGCCCCTGCGGATGAAGGCGCTCTTCAAGAAGGGGGACGTTCTCGCAGCGAAGAAGGAATTCGCCATCGCGGCCGGACTCTACGATCAACAGGTCACGTCGCTGACCGCCCCCGAGCGCCGCAAGCGCCTTGCGATGGTGTACGTGGAGGCAGGCCGGGAATTCCTGACGCCAAAGGACGCGAAGGACCCGACGTTCGTCGCCAACTACGTTGCGGCGCAGAAGCTGCTCGCGAAATCTCTCGAACTCGAGTCGCTCGGCGCCGACGAGGAGGGTGTTCGCGCCGACATCGTCGCGTGCGAGTTGAAGGGGAATTTCGACCGGAATCTCCTCCACCTCTCCTGCAAGAGCCTCCTGGAAAAATTCCCGAAGGCGGCGCGCCTCGACGAGGTGCTCTTCGCTCAGGGATCCGCGCATCGTGATCTGAAGCGTCCGTGGGAGGCGAAGAAGTCGTGGGCGCGGCTTGCGGCCGAGGCACCCGCGTCCAAGCTCGCCCCGGAAGGACTGTATCTTGCGGCGTTGATCCATGTGAACGAGGCCGGGCAGACGGCCGACCTCGAGGAGCTCAGGCTCGCCCGCCCGATCCTTGCCCGCCTGGCGAAGGACTTCGGCGCGACGGAATGGGGAATCAAGGCGGCCTATCTTTCCGCCGCCGCCCTCGCGCAATATGACGACCTGCGTGACGACGCCCGTCGCGAACTCACGGCGTTCGTCGACGCGCATGTGAAGGATGAGCGTGCCCCCGAGGCGCTGCTCAGGATCGCCCAGCTCTGGCGCGCGGACCAGGACGACGCGAAGGCGATCGCGACGTTCGAGGACTTTCTGAAGCGCTTCCCTGACAGCCCGCGCTGGCCGGAGGTGCGCGGCTACATCGCGGACGTGCGATTCGGTCGCGTGGAGCGCGCCTTCGTGCGAAAGGACTGGCCGGCCGGACGCACGGCCGCGCAGGAATTCGTCGATCTGCATCCGACGGACGGCCGCGCCCCCGGCGCCGCCTTTCGCGTCGGGGAGAGTCTAAAACAGGAGAAGAAGTTCAAGGAGGCGGTTGAGGCGTGGCTCAAGGTGGCCGGGCGTTTCGCCGGCCACGACGAGGGGAGTCGCGCGCGCTACGCCGCCGCGGAGGTCCTCGCGACCGAGCTCGACGACGTCGAAACGGCGCTCAAGGAGTTGCAGAAGCCGTGCGGATGCATGACAGGCCCCGCGCAGCATCTGACGGCGAAGCTGCAAGCGAAGTCGGTCGCGCTTGAGAGTGAGCGCGTCTTCCGCACCGATGAGACTCCGAAGGTGAAGATGACCGTGCGCAACAACGAGACGGTCAAATTCCGGCTCTGGACGCTGGATCTCAAGGACTACTTCGAGAAGAAGGCGTCGACAGGCGGACTGCAGAATCTGGAGGTGTCCGTCATCGCGCCCGACAAGGAGTGGGAGCACTCGGTGAAGGACTTCCGCCGCTTCAAGGAGATGAAGATCGACGTCGAGCTGCCGAAGAAGGAGCCGGGCGCCTACGTCGTCACCGCCAGTGCAGGCGCCCAGGAGGCGACGAGCATCGTGCTCGTGAGTGATCTCGCGATGATCGCCCGCGCGGGGCGCAAGGGCGCGACCGTGCTCGCCCAGAACACGCGCACGGGCGCCGCGGTCGCGGACGCGGTCATTCACACGGCCGCAGACGGCCGGCATCTCAAGGCATGGACAAAGGACACGATTGCGTCGCGACTGTCGTTCCTCGTCGAGTCGGGCGGACAACTGGCGTTCCGCGACGTGGACGTCACGAATATGGCGATCGCCGCCGAACGCAACGCTCGCGCGATCATCGTCACCGACCGGACGCGCTACGCGGCGGAGGACGAGGTGCACGTCCGGATGACGCTGCGCGATGTGGTCGACGGCGCGTACGTTGTACCCAAGGACAAGAAATACGTGCTTGCTGCGGTGAGTCCCGGCGGTGTGACTTTCTTTGAGACGCAGCTTGCCGTGTCGAAGGTGGGCACGTCCACCACGTCGTTCCGGTTGCTGCGCGGGATGACCGGCGATGTCCGCATCGACGTGCTCGATGCCACGAAACCGTTGCACGCGCTCGTGGGTCGGACCGCCGTGAAGATTGCCCCGGCCGAACCGCGCGCCGCGAACTTCGACTTCCTGTACGACGACCGGACCTATTTCATCGGGGAAGACGTCGATGTCACGGTCGTCCTGCGCGATGCGTGGAACTGTCCGATGCCGAATCGGCGGATGCACGTGTGGACGATCACGGATGCCGAGTGGCGCGAGGTGACGACGGATGCCGCAGGCTCGGTGGCGGTGCCGATTCGCGAAACGGCGCAGCAGTACCGCGGCTGGCGCGTCCACGTGCAGGCGAAATTCGAAAACGTTCAGGACGTCGTCAGCATCCCCATGCACAGGCGAGGCGTGCAGCTTTCGTTTGACGAGGCATCGCGCGTCACGGAGCCGGTGCTGAAGGGGGACAGCAAGACGATCGTCGTCAAGGCGGCGCGTGCCGACGACTCGCCGGTGGTCGGCACCTACTCGTACAAGGTGGTTCGAACCAACGAAGCGGGCGAAATGCTGCCGGTGGCGACCGGCCAGGTGACGACGGACGCCGCGGGCAAGGGCTCGTTCGCGTTCGCCGCGGCAGACGCCGGGATCCACACCGTCACGGTCTTCATGAAGGACGAAGACGGCTTGCCGGTGCGCACGCAGACCGCCGTGCAGGTGTTCGACGACGCCGACGAGCGCAAGCTGCGGCTGCGCGCGCCGGTCGACGAATTCGAACCGGGCAAGCCGATGGAGTTCACCATCGTCTCGCGCCTCGCCAAGGGCCTCGCGTTTGTCACGGTGGAAGGTGAAAAAGTAGAGCAGGTCGTGCAGGTCACGCTCGACAAGGGTGCGAACACGGTGAAGCTCGCGCCCCCGCCGACCGCCAATCGCGATTTCTCGGTCGCCGTCCTCATGATGCAGGACAACAAGTTCCATACGGACGCGCGCGAGTTCCGGCTCAAGCAGCCGGAGGTGAAGATCGAGCCGGAGAAGAAGGAGTATCGCCCGGGCGAGGAGGCGGTCGTTCGCGTGAAGGCGCCCGCCGGGAGCGAGGTCATCCTGACCGTGGGCGAGCGGGTCACCGGCGAGATCGACGTGCACGCGTACGGTCCGTTGCTCCAGGGCGCTCATTTCATCGGCGATTCCTCCGCAGCGACGGCGTTCGCCTTTGCCACGCAGCAGCTCGACCCCAGACTGATCGATGCGCTGGCGCGGCTCGAGAATCTCGCAGGCAATCCGACGGTCCGCGTCATGCTCGAGAAGGACCTGGAGCAGCTCGACAAGCGGGGCCTGCACGACTCGATGGGAGTCGGTGGCGGAGGAGGGAGCGGCGGTCGCTACGGCGGCCGATTCGGCGGCAGGCAGACGGCAGTTGCGCGCGGCGGCGGAGGCCGTGCGACGGAGCGCAATCACCCGGATCCAGCGCCGCTTACGTTTGCGTCGGCCACGGCGGACGCGACGGGCATGGCCACGTTCCGCTTCCGCCTGCCGCAGGGCTGGGCCGACTACGTGATGCGCGCATGGTCGATTGACGGATCCAACGTGATGGGACACGCGTTCGAGGAACTCAAGGCGCGCGCTGCTGTGACGGCGGAGTATCGCCTGCCGGAGAGCGCCGTGGAAGGCGAGGCCACGAGCGCGGTCGTGGTGCTGGCGAATCACTCGTCGAAGGAGCAGGACGTGACCATGGGCGTGGACGGCTCCGAGGTGAAAGTCAAGCTGGCCGCCCGCTCCACCCGTGTCGACACGTTCGCCTGGAAGGGGGCTACGCGCGCGGAGTTCGCGCTCGACGGCGTGAAGCACGAGGAGCGGTGCGCCCTGCGCCCGCGCGGAGGACTCGCCGAGAAGGGCGGCGCATTCAACGGAAAATCTGAAATCACGGTCGAAGGGGACGGCAAACTCCACGTGCGCGTCGCCACCGGGCCGATCGCGCTGTTGGAAAGTCTGACCGAAGGTCGGGACGCCCTGTCGCCCGCGAGCGACGCGGCCGCGGCACTCATCGCGCGTGTCGCGAGGCACCGCTACGCGAAGACCGACGCGACAAAGCGCGCTGTTATGGAGTTTGTTGCGCTGCGCCAGCAGGGGTTGATCGACGCGGCGTCGGACGATGCGGCGTGGCCGGTCCTGGTCTATCTGGCGGCGGCCGAGGCGAAGGCCGCGGAGCTTGAGATCACGCTCGACGCGTCGCATCTCAAGGCGCGCTTCGCGCAGGCGACGCACGATGACGTGAAGGCGCTCATCCTGTTCGCGCTCGCGCGCGGCGGCGAGGCGCAGTACGGGTACATCCACCGCCTGTGGCGTAACCCCGACAGCCTGTCCCCGCGCGCTCTCGCGTGCGTGGCGCTCGCCCTCAAGGGGGCGGGCAAGGCGGAGGAGGCGAAGCAGGCCATCGATAGACTGGCGAAGCTCGTGAAGGAAGATCACTGGGAGGCCGCCGCGCTGTCCGTGCCGGACGTCTCGAATACGGACTTCGGCGCGACCGCGCTTGCCGTCTTCGCAATGGCGGAAATCGACCCCGCGAACGCGCTGTCGGCGAAAGCGCGTGCGTGGCTCCTCGGACGCAGCCCGGCGACCGCCTCCGAACGTGCGTTCCTGGCGCTCGCTATGCAGTCGACGACGGACAAGAGCGACGTGACCGACGTGAAGGTCGAAGTCGCGGCGGGTACGGCGACGCTGACGCCGACCGGTGCCGGCGTTTACTACGCGCTCGCGCGTCGCGAAGTTGCGAAGCGGCCGGAGCCCGCGGTGAAAGTAGCCGTGAAGCGTACGGTCGAGTGGCCGGTGCTCGTGGTTGAGGGCCTGGCGGTCGCGCGCCCGCAAGCCGCCGTGAAGGAGCCGGTCGAGAACGCCTCGATGGCGAAGGTGGCTTCGGGCGAGGCATTCCCCGTCACGTACGAGCTGACGGTCGCCGGGCCGACGACGCGGTACTACATCGTCGAGTTGCCCGCCATTACGGGACTGCGCACGGAGGCGTCGCAGCGGCGCATCCTGCTCACTCCGCAGACGGAGTCGGAGCGAAAACTGAATGTCACGGTGTGGGCGTACGCCGACGCGCCGGGTTCGTACGACGAGCTCGACGTCCTCGCGGCAGGCGCGCCTTACAGGCAGGGCTGGCAGCTGACGCATGCCGAGCGCCTTGGTGTCGGCCGCGTCCACTTCGAGAAGAAGCAGTGGAAGCAGGGCAAGGACGTGCTCGCGCCGCTCTTCGAGAAGGGGACGTTGCACGACGCGGCGATGATCGAAGCCGCGCGGATGCTGGCCTACGCGGGCGTCGAATTGCAGGATCACGCGACGGTCGTGAAGTACTTCGAAATTCTGAAGGAGAAATCCCCGGCGGAAGTCGTGCCGTTCGACAAGATCCGCGGCGTGGGCCGGGCCTACGCGGCGGTGGGCGAGCACGAGCGCGCCATGCAGGTCCACCAGGGGACGTGCGACGCGTACTTCCTCCAGGAAGCGAACGTTTCGGGCGCCCTCGAGGAGCTCGGACGCACGCGGCAGTCCACGGATGAGATGAAGCGTCTCATCCTCGATCACCCCGACAGCCAGCTCAATCGTGAGATGGTGTTCGGTCTCGGACAGGCGCTGTACACGGCCGCGAAGACGCACCGCGATCCGGCGGAGAAGGACGCGCGGCGCCTGACGCGCGCGGAGCTCCTCGGGGAGTCGTCCGCCGCGCTGGAGCGCTATCTCGCGTGGTTCCCGGACGACAAGGATGGCGAACGGGTCGTGCTCACCCTGGGCAGCGCCTACCTGGAGGCTGGAAAGCACGACACCGCCGAGAGGACCGGACGTGCGTCGGCGTCGCGGTTCGGCAAGAGCCGGTTCCTGGACAGCTACGACTATCTGCTGGCGTTGTCGCTTTTCGCGCAGCGGAAGTTCTCCGACTCGCTCGTCATGTGCGACCGGCTTGAGACGTTTGACTACGGCAGGCATTCCAATCCGGGCCCGGCCCTGATGCGTGAGCGCGCCGTCTTGATCAAGGCGCAGATCTTCCACGCGAAGGGCGAACTCGATAAGGCGCTTGAGAACTACAAGAAAGTGCGCGGCACCTCGGCCGACGCGGCGCGGTCGATCGCGTTCCTCGAGCGCGAGGCGATCGCGATGCCGGATGTGACGGTTGCCCCCCTGGGGAAGGGCGCCGAGATCGAGTTTGAGTACGCCGGCGTTGCCGAGGCTCACGTGCGCGCATACAAGGTCGATCTGACGATGCTGGCGCTTCGGCGGCACGGGCTGGCCGATGCGGCGAGCGTCGAGGTCGCCGGGTTCCGGCCGGTCTTCGAGAAGTCGATCAAGCTGGACCATCCGAACGCGAAGCGCCGCGAGAAGCAGAAGCTGGCAATCGACCTGAAGGACCCGGGCGCGTACCTCGTCGGCGTGAAGGCGGGGGACTTCTTTGCGAGCGGCATTGTGCTGCGCAGCAATCTGACCATGCTGGTGCAGGAGGAGCGCGCGGGCCACGTGCGCGTCAACGTTGCCGACGGGTCGACGGGCTCGTTCGCCGAAGGCGTGAAGGTCACCATCTTCGGGACCGAGGATCAGAAGATCGCCAGCGACAAGACCGACCTGCGTGGGATCTGGGAGACCGCGGGCGTGGTGGGTCTGGCGGTGGTGGTGGCCGAGAAGGACGGGCATGTCGCGATGTTCCGCGGTCAGGCGGCTATCGGCATCATCGAACAGCAGAAGCGGAAGGAGGCAGGGCAGCAGGCGCTCCCGCAACAGGACGCGCTGGACGAGCAGATCCAGGGGGCGAACGAGTACTACGAGCGGAACTGGCGCGACAACATGAACAAGCAGCAGCAGGGGGTGGAGGTCGAGCGGACCAAGAAGTGATGCGTGTCGAGTGTTGAGTTTTGGGTGATGAGTGCGGGTCCTCCGACCCAGAACTCAGAACTCAGAACTCAAAACTTGCTATAATTCCCCACCCCGATGAAGCTCTCTTCGCTCCTTCAGCCCCGCTTCATCAAGTGTGGGCTGGCGGCGACCACCAAACAGGAGTGCCTCGCCGAATTGGTTCGCCACCTGGTCGCCCTTCAGGGCGGTCTGACCGAACCCGAATTGCTGCAGGCCCTCGCCGATCGTGAGAAGCTCGGTCCGTTCTCGATGGGTAAGGGCGTCGCTTTCCCCCACGCCCGCACCGAGAAGGTCAACGACTTCACGATCGTCTTCGGCACGTCGCACGCGGGCGTCGACTTCCGTGCGCCGGACGGCCACAAGGTGAAGGTTGCCATCCTCTTCGTCATCCCGAAGAAGCACTCCAATCTCTATCTGCAGGCGCTGGCCGCATTTCTAAACGTGCTGGCCGTGGAGGCGAACCTGCAGCGCATCGTGGATGCGACCACGCCGGAAGACGTGATTGCGACGCTCGACATGCTCGCGGGAAAACCGCGCGAGGTGACGCCGGTGGAGGCCGCGGGCGTGCCCTCCATCGCGCTCGGCACCACCCTCGCGAAGGCCGTCGACGCGCTCGTTGCGGCGAAATCGGATGCGCTGCCCGTCGTGGACGCGGAAGGCCACCTCGTCGGTGAGTTGTCGGCGTCGGCCGTGCTTCAACTGGGGGTGCGCGAGCACCTCCTGGCCCTGGCGAGCCCCGCGTCGCTTCAAAGCGGCGTGGCGCTCGACAGCGCCCTCCGGGAGCACGCCGACACGCCCATCGAGGCGATCTCGGGACTCGTGTCCGCGAACGGCTTTCGCACCGTGCAGGAGGATGAGCCCGCGCTTGAAATGGCGATGAGGATGGCGCGCGGCGCCGCCCGGGGCGCGTATGTTCTCCGCGGCCGCCGGCTCGTGGGATGCGTGACCGCCGTCGACCTGCTCAGGAAGCTGGGGCGCTGATGGCGGACTCCGAGCGCTCTCCCTCGCTGGGCCACTACAATCGTGGCGCCGAGGAGTTCAAGAAGAAGAACTACGACGAGGCGATCGCGCGATTCAAGCTCGCCGTCGAGATCGACGAGAAGTTCTACCGGGCGTGGGCGTTTCTCGCGATGGCGCAGGCCGCCGCCGGGAAGATCGACGACGCGATCGAGAGCTACCGCAAGTGCATCGACGTCGAGCCGACGTACCACAAGGCGTACAACAACATCGGCGAACTCTACCGTCGCAAGGGCCTGCTCGACTACGCGACGATGGTCTTCAAGATGGCGACCGAACTCGACCCCGCGCACGCGCACTACTTCTACAATCTAGGCATTACGTACTTCGACGTCGGAATGCTGAAGCAGGCCGAGGAAGCGCTCGCAAAGGCGCACGACATGGAACCGATGGACTTCGAGTACTCGAGCGATCTGGCGCAGGTCCGCTTCAACCTGAAAAAGTACGACCTCGCTATCGCGACGCTCCACGAGTTCCTGAATGCGGCTCCGGAGCACGATCGCGTGAGCGAGGTCGGGGCGCGCATCAAGATGCTTCAGCGGCGCGCCGAGGCCGAGAAGGCCGTCGCGGCCGAGGAGGCCGCCAAGCTACAGCAGCAGAGTCCGCCGGTTGAACCGGCGGGTCCGTGACGCTAGAAGGGAAGAGGATGCTCCGGTTCGGTTGCGTGCCATACCTGAACGCCAAGCCGCTCATCGAGGGGTTGGCGGGGGTCGTGCTGCGGCCGCCCGTGCAGCTCGCGGAGCTTCTCTTGAAGGGGCGCGTGGATGCGGCGCTCGTGCCGTCCGTCGACGTGCTGCGTTTCGGATTGGCGTACGTCCCCGGCATTGCCATCGCGTCCCACGGTCCGTCGGACAGTGTGCGTCTTCATCTGCGTCGTCCGCTCGATCGCGTGCGCACCGTGCTGCTCGACCGCGCGTCGCGTTCCACGAACACGCTGACGCGGATCCTGCTCGAGAAGCGCTACGGCATGCGTCCGCGGTACGTCTCGCGCGAGCCGGCCGACGCAGCCGTCACGATCGGTGACGCCTCGTTCCGCGAATACGGCTGCCCCTCTCTCGACCTGGCGAGCGAGTGGCGCGAGTGGACGGGAAAACCGTTCGTGTTCGCGGTCTGGGCGCACGAAAAGGACCACCCGCAGGTGGGTGCGATCCGAAAGGCCGTCAACACGGCGAAGGCGGCCGGTCATCGCGCGCTCGAATCGATCATCGAGCGCGAGCACCGGCGCATCGGAATCAACCGCGAGCGCTGCCGTAAGTACCTCACGGAGTGCATCACGTTCGATCTCGGTGCGGCGGAAAAGAAGGGGCTACAGCTATTCGGCAAGCACGCGCGTGAGATGCGGCTGCTCGAGCGCGAGACGGTGGCGGTCCCGTGACGACCGTGACGCACACCCGCGCGCGGGACATCATCGAGCGCGTGAAGTCCGGTGCGCGTCTGTTGGACGACGAGGCGCTGCACCTCTTCGAGAGAGGGAACCTGATCGACCTGGGCGAAGGGGCCGACGCGGTCCGCTGGCGGCTGCATCCAGATCCGGTCGTGACGTACATCGTCGACCGGAACATCAACTACACGAACACGTGCATCACGTACTGCAAGTTCTGCGCGTTCTACCGGCCGCCGGGGCATCCCGAGGAGTACACGCTCACGAAGGAAGTGATGGCGGCGAAGATCCGCGAGCTCAAATCCCAAGGCGGCATCCAGGTGCTGCTGCAGGGCGGACACCACCCGTATCTGAAGGTCGAGTGGTACGAGGACATGCTGCGGTTCATGAAGTCGTTCGACATCCATATTCACGGATTCTCGCCGAGCGAGATCACGCACATCGCGCAGGTATCGCGGCTGACGTTGCGCGAGACGCTCGAACGGCTGCGCGCGGCGGGCCTCGACACGATCCCCGGCGGCGGCGCTGAGATTCTCGTCGATCGCGTGCGCAGGGAAATCAGCCCGCTCAAGCTGATGACGGACGGCTGGCTGGAGGTGATGCGGCAGGCGCATGCCGCCGGCATGAGGACGACCGCGACGATGATGTACGGGCACGTCGAGACGTACGCTGAACGCGTCGAGCACCTGCGGCGGCTGCGCGAGGTTCAGGATGAATCGCTCGCGCGCGGCAACTCGGGTGGCTTCACGGCGTTCATCTGCTGGAGCCTTCAGCCGGATAACACGGAAATGGCCGGGCAGCCGAAGACCGGCGGCCATGAATACCTGAAGACGCTGGCCGTGGCCCGGATGTACTTGGACAACATTTCGAATCTCCAGTCGAGCTGGGTGACCCAGGGCGAAAAGGTCGGCGCACTCGCGCTCAAGTACGGCGCCAACGACATGGGCTCGACGATGCTCGAAGAGAACGTCGTGAGCCAGGCCGGGGCCACCTTCAGGATGCCCGAGCCGTCCATCCGGCGGGCGATCGAGGACTTCGGACTCGTCCCCAGGCGCCGCGACTGCTACTACACGGTCATCGAGTCGTAACCTCGTCGCGATTCGTACTCAAACCGCTGCATTGACGGTTTACAGCCCCTCGAAGACTTGTTTTCTCCGGGGGGGCTCATGCGCATCGCACTTGTGATTGTCCTGGCGCTGTTCCAGGATCCCGCGGCGAAGAGGGAATTCGATCAGAAGCGCGATGCACTGAAGGGGAAGGATCCCGACGCGCACGTAACCCTTGGGCGCTGGGCGGTCGAGAAGGGCCTGAAGGACGAGGCGCGCTGGGCATTTCAAAAGGCGTGGGACATCGAGCCTGGGCACCCCGACGCCCGCGATGATCTGAAGGCGCTCGGCTATGAGCTTGACGGCAAGCAGTTCCGGCCCATCAAGGAAGTGCTGGAGAAGCGCCGTCGCCAGCTTCCGAAGGGGGAAGTCGATGGGCTCTACCGCCTGGCAGTCCTCGCGAAAGACTTCAGCCAGGAGAAGGAGTACAAGCGGTATCTCGACGACTGCATCAAGGCGAATCCGGATCATCCGGAGTCGCGCGAAGAGCTCGGATTCACGCGCCACTACGGCGAGTGGTACACAGAGGCACAAATCGATATCGAACGCAGGCTCGACGACGCGTGGTCCCTGGCGCTCGATCTCAAGAAACCGGCCGAACAGATCTTCGAGGACTTGAAGTCGATCGGCTACCGCGGAACGCTCGCCGACGTTCAGCGCGTCGTGAAATTCTCAGCTTCGCCGACCGGTATGAAGAAGGACGTCCGGCTCGAAATGGCCTCGGGAGATCTGTCCAAGGGAAAGTACGCGTACGGCATTCCCGAGGAATACAAGCCGTGGCGGAAGTTCCCCGTGCTCGTCTTCATCCACGGCACGATCCAGGGGGTCGGGAGCGGAGAGGACGGCTACGCGTTCATCGCCCCGCGTTCCAGGAAGCGCGGCTGGCTGACGGTGTGCCCCGGCATCATCGAAGCCGTTTCGGACTATCCCTGGAACACCGACAAGTCCGAGAAGTGGGTCCGCGCAATCATTCGTGAGTTCTCGACGAAGTACTGCATCGATGAAGGGCGTATCTATCTCGTCGGCGAGTCGGCGGGCGGCTTCGGCGCGTTCTACCTCGGCAGCCGCATGACGGACGTGTTCGCCGCCATCTCGCCCTGGGCGGGGGGATCGGAGGGCGCCGTCTTTGGCAGCCTGAAGTTCACGCCGACGTACATCATTCACAACAACGGGGACAAGGAGCTGCCCGTCGCCAGCTCGCGCAACGCCGCGCAGCAGCTCGAATCGACCGGCGCGACGGTCGTGTACGTGGAGCCCGACAGCCAGGCGCACACCGTGCCGGTCGTCGAGCAGGAAAAGGCCCTCGATTGGATGGAGCGTTTCAGGATCAACGTCCGCTACCGCAGAAGATAGAGACACGGCGTACCTGAACGACCGCATAGCGGTGTCTAATAGGTTGAACTATGAAGACACTGCTTGCGCTTGCGGTATTGCTTTCGTTTGTCCTGCAGGATGTTGATCCGGCCCTCAAGAAGGAATTCGAGCAGAAGAAAGAGGGGATCAGGGGCGGCACCACCGACGCCCATTCCCAGCTCGGCATGTGGTGCCTCGAAAAGGGCCTGAAGGACGATGCGCGCTGGTGCTTCCAGGAGGCGCACAAGCTCGCACCAGACAATTCGGATGCCATCGACGGCATGAAGCGATGCGGCTACGACCTCGACGGGAAATCGTTCCGCAAGGTGACGGAGATCGCCGAAAAGCGCAGGAGTGCTCTCAAGAAAGATGATCTCGACGGCCGCTTCCTGATCGCGGAGTACTTGAAGGACTTCGGGTGCGAGAAGGAGGCGAAGAAGCTGTTCGACGACATCCTGAAGGCCGATCCGGAGCACTCCGACACGCGGCGCGTGCTCGGTTTCACGCGCTGCTACGGCGACTGGATGACTGAGGAGCAGTCTGAAGTCGAGAAGAGGCTTGACGGCGGCTGGCAGTTCGCGCTCGACCTGAAGAAGACCCCCGAGCAGACACTCGCCGACCTCAAGCCGCTCGGCTACAAGGGAACGATCGACGAAGTCCGCAGGTGCTTCAAGTTCTTCGGCTCGCCGATGGGCACGCAAAAAAACGTGAAGCTCGAGATGGCCCCGGGCGATCTATCGAAAGGCGTCTACACGTACGGGGTCCCCGACACGTACCTGCCGTGGCGCAAAAATCCGCTCATCATCTTCATCCACGGCACCCAGAGCGGCGACGGCGACGGCGCCGACGGCTTCGGCCGCATCTGGCCGCGCACCGGCCCGCGCGGCTATATCACGATCTGCCCGACCAACCTCGAGCGGATCATGATGGGATGGAGCACCGAGAAGGCCGAAAAGTTTCTGCGCGCGATCGTTCGTGAATTCGGCATGAAGTACAACGTCGATGTCGACCGCACGTATCTCATCGGCCACGGCATGGGCGGGTACGGCGCCTGGCACTGCGGGACGCGGATGACGGACATCTTCGCCTGCATCTCCCCATGGGCGGGGGGCGGCGACACGGCGATCTACGCCAATCTGAAGTACACGCCGACCTACATCATCCACAACAAGCGCGACAAGGAATTGCCGGTCACGTTCTCCGAGGACGCGGATCGCCAGCTGACCGGGCTCGGCTACTATCACATTTTTGTATCGCCCGACCTCGAGGTGAACACCATCCCGCAAGCGGAGCAGGAGAAGGTGCTCGACTGGTTCGAGAAATACAAGCGGCACCCCCGGGCGAGGAAGTAGTCAGTCAAGCGGCTCGATCCGAACCGCCCCCGCCGCGGCGACGTCGGACGTGAATCTCAAGCGCACCGCCTGCCTGCCGATCCTCGTGACGACCTCGGGCTCGAGCAGGTGCCAGGGGGTGCGCGGGGCCGACTGGCGGCGCGTCGAAGTGCGCAAGCGGCAGGCGCTCCCGTTCCAGGACGGCGCCCCCGTTGCGCTCGGCCATCCACCGTCGTCTCACACCAAGGTGTGTCGGAAATCCTAAGAATTCACCGGGAAAATTCAGTTTTCGTGAGGAGTTTACGCCCCAAATAGACACACCTTGGTGCAGATCGACACGCTGCTGTGCTCGTACTTCGCGCGGTAGAGCACAGCCCGGGCGCACGCCGCTCCCGGGCACCCATACTTCTCGGGATGCGACATGCCGCCGCTGCCGCGCCGCTTCGACCGCTACGAACTCGTCGACGAAATCGCCCGTGGGGCGCATGGCATCGTCTACCGCGCGCGCGATCTGGAACTCGGCAGGACGGTCGCGTTGAAGCTGCTTCGATCCGAGGAGACGACAGCGGAGGGGATCGAACGGTTCCGTCGCGAGGCGAGGCTGGCCGCGCGACTGTGCCACCCGGGAATCGTCGGTATCTACGAATCGGGCGAGGAGGACGGTCGCGAGTACTTCACGATGCCGCTCATCGAGGGCGAGCCGCTCTCGTGGACGATTCATGCAGGCGGGCTGGCGCCGCGCGAAGCGGCCGCCCTGCTTGCGCAAGTGGCGAGGGCGGTGCACTTCGCGCACGAGCACGGGGTCATCCATCGCGATCTCAAACCCACGAACGTCCTCGTGCGCGAGGACGGGACGCCGGTCGTGACCGACTTCGGCGTCGCCCGCGAGGGGCCGGGGACGCTCACAAAGACCGGCGAACTCCTCGGCACCCCCATGTACATGGCGCCGGAGCAGGTGGCGGGGCGCGTGCGGGACGTGGACGCGCGGACCGACGTGTACGCGCTGGGCGTTGTGCTCTACGAGACGCTGACCCGGCGCCTGCCGTACACAGCGCAGAGCTTCGCCGAATTGTCGTCGAAGATCCTGAATGACGATGCCGTCCCGCCATCGCTTCTCGACCCGCTCGTCGATCGAGATCTGGAAAGCATTTGCCTGCGCTGCCTGCGCAAGGAGCGGGACGAGCGCTATTCGACGGCGGCGGAACTGGCTGCCGATCTCGAGAAGGTCGCGCGCGGTGAACCGGTGCGTGTCAAGCCGGAGACGAGGCGCGCGAAGGCGACTCGATTTGCAGTGCGACACCGCATCGTCGCCATATCCATCGTCGCGACACTCGTCGGTGTCGCCGCGGGGCTCGTGGGCGGTCGCGCAAGCGGTCGCGCCACGGCATCGCCCACGCTGATCGAATCGGAACCCGCAGGTGCGTCAATCTACATCCGAGACGTGTTTCAAGGCGCGACGCCTCGGGCTGTCGCAACGGGTGCGCACGTCAGCTTGCGTCTGGCGGGGCATCTCGATGCGGACGTCGTCGCCGACCGGCCGCGGCA
>CAYXVY010000254.1:0-21985 GCA_964468745.1 uncultured Planctomycetales bacterium
GTGATCGGCTCGGCGCTCAAGGCGCTCGAGGGCGACGCTGAGCAGACCGCCAAGATCGTCGAGCTGGCCGAGCAGCTGGACTCCTACATCCCGGAGCCCGAGCGCGACCTCGACAAGCCGTTCATGATGCCGGTCGAGGACGTCTTCTCGATCACCGGCCGCGGCACCGTCGCGACCGGCCGCATCGAGCAGGGCGTCGTGAACACGGGCGACACCGTCGAGATCGTGGGCATCCACACGGAGACGTCGAACACTGTCGTCACCGGCGTCGAGATGTTCCGCAAGATCCTCGACCAGGGCCAGGCGGGCGACAACGTCGGCTGCCTGCTCCGTGGCGTCAAGCGCGAGGACATCGAGCGCGGCCAGGTGCTCTGCAAGCCCGGCTCGATCAACCCGCACACCGAGTTCGAGGGCGCGATCTACTGCCTCTCGAAGGAGGAAGGCGGCCGCCACACGCCGTTCTTCAAGGGATACCGCCCGCAGTTCTACTTCCGCACGACGGATGTGACGGGCGAAGTGATCCTGCCGGCGGGCGTCGAGATGGTCATGCCCGGCGACAACGCGACGGTTAATATCAACCTCATCACCCCGATCGCCATGGACCAGAACCTGCGCTTCGCCATCCGCGAAGGCGGCAAGACGGTCGGCTCGGGAGTCGTCACGAAGATCCTGAAGTAGGAACGCCATGCCGAGAGAACCGATATTCCTGGAGTGCGGCGAGTGCGGGACGCGGTATTACCGCACCACGCGCAACTCCAAGAGCCAGGCGAAGATGGAGCGCAAGAAATTCTGTCCGAAGTGCCGGAAGCGGGTACCGCATAAGGAGAGAAAGAAGTAGGAGTAACGAACGCCGTCCGGTGCGGTCTACCCGGTGCGCTGCCGTAGGTCCGTAGGTCAATTGGTAGACTACCGGTCTCCAAAACCGGGGGTTGTGGGTTCGAGTCCCACCGGACCTGCCATGCCCGGCCGGCGTAAGGAGCTGTGATGTCTGAAGAGAAGAAAAAGATGGCTGAAGAAGTCGACGAGCGGGATGACGACCTTGAGGAAGAGCGCGAGCGCGCTGAAGAGAAGGCGCCCGCGAAGCCCTCGGGGCCCGTCGGACCGAATGTCGTCTTCAACCGCGGCGTGCGCGTCTGGCTGGCGCTCACGGCAATCGCGGTCGCAGGCTCCATCGCGTTCCTCCCCATCCCCGGCCTGAACAAACCCCTCGGTGCGCTCGCCTTGGGCAAGGCCCACATCACCCTCATGGCCATTCCTGCCTTGCTGGCAACGGCGGCGGCCGTGTGGGCGTTGCTCAGGCAGTTCGGAAAAACTCTCGACTACGCGAAACCCGGGCAGGGGCGCTGGGTGCGCGTGTCCGGCTACCTCGGCGTCGGATTCTTCGCCTGCTTCGCCGGCGTGCAGACGCAGACGGCGTTGCTCTTCGCCATGGCGACGGGCTCGAACATGCTGGCGCCGATGTGGGAGGGCACCTTCATCGGCCTTCCTGTCATCATGCGCCCTATCCTCTTCCCCGCCGTCGCTGCATGCGGGCTCTTCATGCTCGTGTTCCACCTCTTTGTCAACCGCGAGAAGTGGACCGAATTCCTGATCGAGACGCAGAGCGAGCTGCGAAAGGTGTCGTGGCCCGCGACGAAAGAGTGGGTCGGCTCGAGCCTCGTGGTCGTGGTCGTCATGGTCTTTGTGTCCCTCTTTGTGTACTTCGTGGACATGGGTCTCTCCGAGATCCTGCAGAAGTTGAGGATCGGTTTCTAATGACGGAAGCGCCTGAGAACACGACGGGGACGGCCGACAAGAACTGGTACGTCGTCCGCGTTCAGAGCGGACGCGAGGAACAAGTCGCGATGTCGCTGAAGAAGCGCGTCGCCTCGGCCGGCCTTCAGGACGTCATCACCGACGTCATCGTGCCGATGGAGAAGGTCACCGAGATCCGCTCGCAGCGTAAAATCGTCCGCGACAAGAAGCTCTACCCCGGCTACATCATGATCGAGATGACCCAGACCAAGGAAGCCTGGTTCGTCGTGCGGGAGACTCCCGGCATCGGCGATTTCCTCGGTCTGAAGGAGCCCATCCCGATGGCCGAACACGAAGTGGCCAAGATGAAGGCCGCCCAAGCCCCCGAAGAGGCGGAGAAACCGAAAATCAAGATCGACTTCCAGAAGGGCGACCCCATCCGCATCAAGGAGGGCGCATTCGAAAACTTCGACGGCATCGTCGAGGAGATCAACGCGCAGAAGGGGATCGTGTCCGTCACGATCACCATCTTCGGCCGGCCGACGCGCGTCGATCTCGAGTACTGGCAGGTTGAAAAGGTCTAGAGGAGCGCCATGGCCAGCAAAAAAGAAGTGATGGTCAAGATCAAGCTGCAGTGCCCCGGCGGCGCGGCGACCCCCGCTCCGCCTGTCGGCCCGGCGCTCGGCCAGCACGGCGTCAACATCGGCGAATTCGTGAAGCGGTTCAACGACGCGACGCGCAAGGAGAACGGGCTCATCGTTCCCTGCATTGTCACGGTATTCAAGGACCGCACGTTTGAACTTCTGCTCAAGACGCCCCCCGCGAGCGTCCTGCTGAAGAAGTTCGCAAACGTCGTCAAGGGCTCGGCGACACCGAACAAGGAGAAGGTCGGCACCGTCACCCGCAAGCATCTTGAGGAAATCGCGAAGCTCAAGATCAAGGACATGAACGCGGCGTCGATGGAAGCCGCCATCCGCGTGCTCGAAGGCACCGCGCGCAATATGGGAATCAAGGTTGAAGGCTAGGAGTGGAAGGACTGAGGTGGGAGGCCCACGAGGCCGCCAACACCACCAGGAGCTAAGGAGCGAATGAAAAAACGGAGCAAGCGCTACGAGGCCGACGCAAAAAAGGTCGACCTCGCAAAGAAGTACGAAGTGAGCGAGGCGGTTCAGGTGCTCAAGACGTTCACGCCTACGAAATTCGACTCCACTGTCGAGCTCGTCCTCAAGCTGGGCGTCGATCCCAAGAGGAGCGAACAGAACCTCCGAGGCTCGATCGCCCTCCCGAAGGGCATCGGCAAGTCGCGCCGCGTCATCGTGTTTGCCGACGGTGCGGAGGCGGCGATCGCCAAGGATCTGGGAGCGGACGAGATCGGCATGGAGGATCTGGCCAGGAAGATCGAGGCCGGATGGTTCGAATTCGATGTGGCCATCGCGATGCCCCGCACCATGAAGGTGATCTCGAAGCTCGGCAAGGTGCTCGGCCCCAAGGGCCTCATGCCCTCGCCGAAAAACGGCACCGTGACCGACGACGTAAAAACAGCTG
This sequence comes from uncultured Planctomycetales bacterium, assembly GCA_964468745.1. GTDB lineage: Bacteria > Planctomycetota > MHYJ01 > MHYJ01 > JACPRB01 > JACPRB01. The sequence continues at coordinate 3,280 of CAYXVY010000254.1, forward strand.
TCCGCGAGTTCAAGGCGGGCAAGATCGAATTCCGGAACGACTCCGCCGGCAACGTGCAGGCGACCGTCGGCAAGATGTCATTTGCCGAGAACGATCTCCGCGCGAACATCGACGCATTCATCGAACACATCAAGGGCCTCAAGCCGGCGACGGTGAAGGGCCCGTACATTCAGAACGCGAGCGTGTCGGCGACGATGAGTCCCGGCATCATGCTGGCGATCCAAGCCTAAGGTGGAATAATGTCTAAAGCACTGCGCAAACGCATTGTCGACGAGCTGGCCAAGAAATGGGAAGGCCAGAAGAACTTCTTTCTCGTCGACACGAAGGGCATGACGGGCAACCAGGCCGTCGAACTTCGCCGCGAGCTTCGCGCCGAAAAGGTGAGGCTCAACGTGGTGAAAAACTCGGTCGCGCATCACACGTTCGAGAAACTGGGCCTCAAGGGGCTCCAGGAGCATCTCACGGGGATGAACGCGCTCGTTTACGGGCCGGACCCGGTGACGACGGCGAAGAAACTGATCGCCTACAAGGACAAGAACCAGCGGCCGACGGTGAAGGCGGCCGTAGTCGACGGCAAGATCATGACCGCTGCCGACGTCCTTCAACTCTCGAAGCTGCCGGGCCGCGAGCAGCTGCTGGCCCAGATCCTGGGCGTGTTCCTCGGCGTCCAGCAGAAGTTCGTCAGCACGCTCAACGAGATCCCGCGGTCGTTCGTAGGCACGCTCCAGGCGATCGTCGACAAGGAGAAGAAGTAATGGCGAACGTCGATACGCTCGTGCAGGAAGCCCAGAAGCTGAACGACTCGGAGAAGACGCAGCTCGTCGGCGAGCTCCTCAACAAGGGGGGCATTCTCTGGCTGGCGAAGGTCCTCGGCTCGCTCGAAAACAAATTCGGCGTCAAGGCGGCGGCACCGATGGGCGGCGCGGTTGCGGATACGAAGAAGAGCGACGCCCCGGCGGCGCCCACCATCTTCGACGTCGTGCTCAAGAGCTCGGGAGCCAAGAAGATCGACGTCATCAAGATCGTCCGCGCGGAGACCGGCTTGGGCCTGAAGGAGGCGAAGGATCTCTGCGACAAGGGGGGCGAAGCGGTGAAGAAGGGCCTCGACAAGGCCGAGGCCGAGAAGCTCGCGAAGACGTTGAAGGACGCGGGCGCAGAGGTCGAACTCAAGCCGGCGTAACCGGTTGACGGATATTCGGATATCAGCAATCTGAGATAGGAGACACGATGGGCAACGTTGTGGGTCTGGTGGATGAGGTCGGCAAGCTGGCCGACGACGAACGTACGCAGTTCCTCACCGAGTTCGTGGCCAAGCAGAACGTGCTGTGGCTGTCGGGAGCGGTGAAGGCGCTGGAGGAGAAGTTCGGCGTCAAGGCGGCGTCGGGCGGGGGTGGCGGTGCCGGCCCGGCCCCGGCTGCTGTGGTGGAGGTGAAGGAGGAGAAGACGACGTTCGACGTCATCCTCAAGAGCGCGGGCCCCAACAAGATTAACGTGATCAAGGTGGTGCGCTCGGCCACGAGCCTCGGCCTCAAGGAAGCCAAGGACCTTGTCGACAAGGGCGGCCAGCCGGTCAAGCAAGGCGTCCCGAAGGACGAGGCCGACAAACTCGCCAAGGAGCTGAAGGACGCCGGCGGAGAAGTCGAGATCAAGTAGTCCCGCCGGATTCACCGACGGACGCTGGTTCTCCCGGTTTCTCTGCTCACACGCGTATAAGGAGTCTCGATGGTCGAAACCATCCGGTTCGGCAGGTTCAAGGAGACGTTCCCGATTCCGAACCTGACCGACCTGCAGGTCAAGGCTTACATCAAGTTCCTCCAGCAGGAAATCCCCGCGCTAAAGCGCGACGACCACGGCCTGGAATCGATCCTGCGGGAAACCTTCCCGATCAAGAACTACGACGGCTCGATCTCGCTTGAGTACGTCAGCTACGACATCGGCCAGCCGCGCTATTCCGCGGACGAGTGCCGCATGCTCCGGCTGTCGTACGGCGCGCCGCTGAAGGTGCGCCTGCGCCTGAACAAGCCTGAGAATCCGATCGAGGAGGATGTGTACCTCGGCGAAATCCCGCTCATGATCGGCGGCGGCGCGTTCATCGTGAACGGCGCCGAGCGCGTGATCGTCAATCAGCTCCACCGCTCCCCCGGCATCGATTTCATGGAAGAGCGCGTCGGCGACCGAAAGATGCACTCGTGCTGGATCGTCCCGGAGCGGGGCAGCTGGATCGAGATCGCCGTCACCAAGCGCGAAAGCGTTTCCATCCGGATCGACCAGGGCGGGAAGATCCCCGCGACGACCTTCCTGCGCGCGTGTTCGCCGGAATTCTCGACGAACGAGGACATCCTGCGCATTTTCTACGAGTGCAAGGAGGTCAAGCTCGCCGCCGCCGAGGAAGCGGAGCTCATCGGCAAGGTCGTCGTGAAGGACGTCGTCGATCCGGCGAAGAACGACAAGATCCTCCAGAGCGGCCAGGAAATCGCGAAGGGAATGAAGAAGACGCTCGAAGAACTCGGCGTCAAGACCATCGAAATCGTCGCGCGCCTCGACGACCGCATCATCCTCGGGACGATCGAGGAGGACGAGACGCACTCGCACGAAGAGGCGCTGCTGCGCATCTACTCGCGCCTCCGCCCCGGCACGCCCCAGACCATCGACAAGGCGAAGCAGCTCTTCTACGAGCGCTTCTTCGATCCGCAGCGCTACCGCCTCGGCCGCGTCGGCCGCTTCCGCCTCAACCGGAAGTTCAACATGTCGATCCCCGAGGCCGAGATGACCGTCCAGAAGGAGGACGTTGTCAACTCAATCAAGTACATCATGAAGATGCGTACCGGCGAAGGCGTCGCCGACGACATCGACCACCTCGGCAACCGCCGCGTGCGCACGATCGACGAACTCGCCGGCGAGGAGATCCGCAAGGGCTTCCTGCGCCTCAAGCGCTCGATCCTCGAGCGCCTCAACATGTCGATGCAGGAGAACCTGACCCCCAAGGGCCTCATCAATTCGAAGACCGTCTCCAGCGCGATCGAGTACTTCTTCGGACGCAGCGAGCTTTCGCAGGTCATCGACCAGACGAATCCGCTCTCGCAGCTCACGCACGAGCGCCGCCTGTCGGCCCTCGGACCCGGTGGCCTCAACCGCAAGCGCGCCGGCTTCGAAGTGCGCGACGTGCACATCTCCCACTACGGCCGCGTCTGCCCGATCGAGACGCCGGAAGGCACGAACATCGGCCTCATCAGCTCGCTCGCGCTCTACGCGAGCGTCGACGACTACGGCTTCCTCACCGCGCCCTACTTCGAAGTACGCAACGGGAAGATCACCGACAAGGTCGTCTACTTGCGCGCCGACGAGGAGGTCGACAAGACCCTCGCGCCCGCGGACCTCGACAACGACAATGGAAAGATCGAGGCCGAGAAGGTGATGGCCCGCGCCGCGAGCGAATTCCAGTTCGTGGACACCAATGCGCTTCAGTACGTGGACGTCGCCCCCGCGCAGATCGTCGGCGTCTCCGCCGCGCTCATCCCGTTCCTCGAGCATGACGACGCGAACAGGGCGCTCATGGGTTCGAACATGCAGCGCCAGGCTGTCCCGCTCATCCGCACGGAATGCCCCGTCGTCGGGACGGGGATGGAGAAGTGCGTCGCCGAAAACTCGGACATGGTGGTCAAGGCGAAGGCCGACGGCGTGGTCAAGCGCGTCACGGCCATTGAGATCATCGTCGGCGACCAGATCTACAAGCTCCGCAAGTTTTACGGCCTCAACGAGCGCACGTGCCTCAACCAACGCCCGATCGTCCGCGAGGGCGACCTGGTCAAAGCAGGGGACGTAATCGCCGACGGACCATCGACGAACCGCGGCGAGCTCGCGCTCGGCCGAAACGTGCTCGTCGCGTTCATGCCCTGGGACGGATACAACTTCGAAGACGCGATCATCATCAGCGAGCGCCTCGTGCGCGAAGACTACTACACGTCCATCCACATCGAGGAGTTCGAGGTCGAGGTCCGCGAGACGAAGCTCGGCAAGGAGGAGTTCACCCGCGACATCCCGAACGTCAGCGAGAAGATGCTCAAGAATCTGGCCGACGACGGAACGATCCGGCCGGGCACGCGGTGCAAGTCCGGCGACATCCTCGTCGGCAAGGTCGCACCGAAATCGAAGAGTGAGCTGACGCCGGAAGAGAAGCTGCTGCACGCGATCTTCGGACGCGCGGGCGAGGACGTGAAGAACGAGTCGCTCGAGGTGCCCAGCGGCGTCGAGGGGATCGTCATCGACACGCGGAAATTCTCGCGCAAGACGAACCTCACCCCCACGGAGAAGAAGAAGATCCGCGAGGAGTCGAAGGACATCGAGCGCGACGCGTACAAGAAGATGAGCGATCTCATCGAGAACGCCATCGGCGAGCTGAAGGACATCCTGGGGCGCACGCCCACGAAGGGCTTCGAATACGGGCCGAAGGGCTCCGTGAAGGATCTCCGCAGCCTCAAGGAGAAGCTCGACGTCGCGCAGTGGGACATCAAGGGCAAGAAACAGCTCGACTCGGTGCACGAGATCCTGCGCACGATCTTCGCGACGATCGAGCAGCTGGAGAACGAGAAGGACAAGCAGATCAACCAGCTCACGCGCGGCGAGGAGCTGCCGACCGGCGTGCTCGAGAAGGTGAAGGTGTACATCGCCACGAAGCGGAGCCTCTCGGTGGGCGACAAGGTCGCCGGCCGGCACGGCAACAAGGGAGTCATCGCCCGCATCCTTGCCGAGGAGGACATGCCGTTCCTCGACGACGGGACGCCGGTGGACTTCATCCTCAACCCGCTCGGCGTGCCCAGCCGCATGAACGTGGGCCAGATCCTGGAGACGCACCTGGGCTGGGCCTGTACGAAGCTCGGCCTGCGCGCCATCTGCCCGCCGTTCGACGGTCCCAAGGAAAGCCAGATCGAGGAGTTGCTCATCAAGGCCGGCCTGCCCAAGGAAGGCAAGATCGTTCTCTACGACGGTCGCACGGGCGATCCGTTCGACGAAAAGGTCGCGGTCGGCATCATGTACATCATGAAGCTGCACCACCTCGTCGACGACAAGATCCACGCGCGCGCGACGGGTCCCTACTCGCTGATCACGCAGCAGCCCCTCGGCGGCAAGGCGCGCGCCGGCGGACAGCGCTTCGGAGAGATGGAAGTCTGGGCGCTCGAAGCCTACGGCGCGGCGAACGTCCTGCAGGAACTGCTCACCGTGAAGTCGGACGACGTCGACGGCCGCACCAAGATCTACGAATCGATGGTGCGGGGTGAGAACATCCTCGAGCCGGGCACCCCTGTGTCGTTCGAAGTCCTAACGAACGAAATCAAGGGCCTCGGGCTTTCGCTGAAGCTCGAGAAAGCCAAGGAGAAGGAGAAGGAGCTCTAATGGAACTGATGTACGACCGGATCAACGAATACGCCGCGGTGACGATCAAGCTCGCGTCGCCGGAGGAGATCCGCTCCTGGTCTTACGGCGAAGTGAAGAAGCCCGAGACGATCAACTACCGCACGTACCGTCCCGAGAAGGACGGCCTCTTCTGCGAGCGCATCTTCGGTCCCGAAAAGGACTGGGAGTGCTTCTGCGGAAAGTACAAGGGGATCAAGTACAAGGGGATCGTCTGCGATCGGTGCGGCGTCGAGATCACGCAGTCGCGCGTGCGCCGTAAGCGCATGGGCCATATCAATCTCGCGTCCCCCGTCGCGCACATCTGGTTCTTCAAGACGATCCCGTCGCGCATCGGCTCGGTCCTCGCCATGAAGACGAGCCAGCTGGAACGTGTCGTCTACTACCAGGATTACATCGTCACCGAGGTGAAGTCGAAGCGCTGCACGCTCAAGGAGAAGCAGCTGCTCACCGAGGAACAGTACCGCGAAGCCCGCGAGCGCTACCGCGACGAATTCGAAGCCGACATGGGGGCATCCGCCGTGCGGACGCTGCTCCAGAAGGTCGACCTCAAGCCGGTCAGCGCACTGCTGCGCGAAGAGCTCAAGAAGACGACGAGCGCGCAGAAGTTGAAGGACCTCGTTAAGCGCCTGCGCACGATCGAGATGCTGATCGAATCGGGCAACAAGTCCGAGTGGATGATCCTCACGGTCATCCCTGTCATCCCTCCCGATCTGCGCCCGCTCGTACTGCTTGAGAGCGGCAACTTCGCGACGAGCGATCTCAACGACCTCTATCGCCGCCTGATCAACCGGAACAACCGGCTGAAGAAGCTGCTGGAACTCAACGCGCCGGAAGTCATCATCCGGAATGAGAAGCGCATGCTCCAGCAGTCGGTGGACGCGCTCTTCGACAACACGCGCTGCCGCCGCCCGGTGCTCGGATCGAACAACCGCCCGCTGAAGTCGCTCAGCGATATCATCAAGGGCAAGCAGGGCCGCTTCCGCGAGAATCTGCTCGGCAAGCGCGTCGACTACAGCGCGCGCTCGGTCATCGTCGTGGGCCCGCAGCTCAAGCTGCACCAGTGCGGCCTGCCCAAGAAGATCGCCCTCGAGCTCTACCAGCCATTCATCATCCGGCGCCTCAAGGAGCTCGGAAAAGCCGACACCATCAAGTCCGCCAAGAAAATGCTGGAGCGGCGCGACGAGAGCGTGTGGGACATCCTCGAGGAGGTCATCAAGGACCACCCCGTCATGCTCAACCGCGCCCCGACGCTGCACCGGATGGGCATCCAGGCCTTCGAGCCGGTGCTGGTCGAAGGCAACGCGATCGAACTTCATCCGCTCGTCTGCACGGGCTTCAACGCGGACTTCGACGGCGACCAGATGGCCGTCCACCTGCCCCTCTCGTACGAGGCGCAGATCGAGACCAAGACGCTGATGATGTCGACGCAGAACATCTTCAGCCCCGCGCACGGCAATCCCATCATCTCGCCCACGCAGGACATGGTCCTCGGCCTCTTCTACCTCACGCTGGGTCGCGAAGGCCAGCTCGGCGAGAACAAGTCCTTCCCCACACTGCAGGACGCCATCCAGGCGTACGATCAGCGGAAGATCCACGCGCACGCGCTGATCAACGTGCGCTTCCCCGCGGGCCGGCAGATCCTGATGAGCAAGAGCCAGCTCGAGGCACACAAGGGCGGCCGCCTGAAGACGACGGTCGGGCGCATCCTCTTCAACGAAGTGCTGCCCCAGCCGATGCCCTTCTACAACTACGAACTCGACAAGAAGGGCGTCCAGGAGGTCATCAGTCGCTGCCACCGCCTCTGCGGCAAGGACGCCACGCTGAGTCTCCTCGACAACCTAAAGGAGACGGGCTTCAAGGCCGCCACCCGCGCGGGCATCTCGTTCGCGAAGGACGACATGCGCATCCCCGAGGAGAAAGGACGCATCATCAAGGACACGCTGGTCATCGTCGAGAAAATCGAGACCAACTACATGCGCGGCGCGCTGGCGCCGTCCGAACGCTACAACCTGATCATCGATGCGTGGACGCACGCCCGTGAGAAGGTCACGGAGGCGATGATCCGCGGTCTCCGGGAGGACAAGCGCGACGGCAAGCCGTATCTCAATCCCGTCCGCCTCATGGTCGACTCGGGCGCGCGCGGCAGCCAGGATCAGGTCCGCCAGCTCGCGGGCATGCGCGGACTCATGGCCAAACCGTCCGGCAAGATCATCGAGACCCCGATCCTTTCGAACTTCCGCGAGGGCCTGACCGTCCTCGAGTATTTCTCGTCGACGCACGGCGCCCGCAAGGGCCTGGCCGACACGGCGCTCAAGACGGCCGACGCCGGATACCTCACGCGCAAGCTCGTCGACGTGTGCCAGAACGTCGTCATCAATCTGCACGACTGCGGCACGCTCAACGGCATCACGAAGGCGGTCGTGTACAAGGGCGAGAAGCTCGAAGTCACGCTCGCGCAGGCGATCGTGGGCCGCACGGCGCGCGACACGATCACGAACATCGTCACGGACGAGGTCGTGGTGAAGGAAGGCGATCTCATCACCGAGGACATCAGCAAGAAGATCGACGCGCTCCAGTTCCCGAAGGTGCGCGTCCGCACGCCGCTGCTGTGCGAGGCGTCGCTCGGCATCTGCGCGAAGTGCTACGGTATGGATCTCTCGACGAGCCGGCTCGTCGAGGAGGGGCTGGCGGTCGGCATCATCGCCGCGCAGTCGATCGGCGAACCGGGCACGCAGCTCACGATGCGGACGTTCCACATCGGCGGCGTGTCGGTCATGACCGTCGAGGAATCCAAGATCCTGTCGAAGTTCAAGGGCACCGTCCGCCTCTCGAACGTGCGCCTGGCCGCACTCAAGGGCGACGAGTTCATCGTCATCAATCGCAACGGCGAGATGATCATCGTCGACGAGAAGGAGCGAGAGCTCGACAAGTACATCCTGCCGATCGGTTCGGTGCTCCGGGTGCAGGACGGGAGCAAGATCAAGCCGAAGGACATGCTGGCGCAGTGGGATGCGCACAGCGTTCCGATCATCGCCGGCAAGGATGGGCGCGTCCGGTACGAAGAGATCCGCAAGGGCGAAACGATGCAGGAGGAGAAGGACCCGAAGTCCGGCCTCCTCAAGCGGTTCATCATCGAGCACAAGGGCGAACTGCATCCGCAGATCGCCATCGAGGACGACAAGGGCGTCATCCAGGAGGTCCACCCGCTGCCCGAGAAGGCCTACATCGAAGTCGAGGAGGGGCAGAAGATCAAGTCCGGCACCGTGGTGGCGAAGACGCCGCGCGAGCTTGGCGGCACGCAGGACATCACCGGCGGCCTCCCGCGCGTGACGGAACTCTTCGAGGCGCGCAAGCCGAAGGATCCGGCCGTCATCGCGGAGATCGACGGAACGATCGAGCTCGGCGAGAAAAAGCGCGGCAAGCGAGACGTGCTCGTGCGCAACGAGGAGACCGGCATGGAAGCCAAGCACGTCGTCCCGACGGGCAAGGTGCTCCGAGTGCACACCGGCGACCGAGTGCGCGCGGGCGACGCGCTCATCGAAGGGCCGATGGTGCCGCACGACATCCTGCGCATCCGCGGCGAGGAGGAGGTCACGCAGTACATCCTCCGCGAGGTGCAGTCCGTGTATCGCGCGCAGAACGTGACGATCAACGACAAGCACGTCGAGATCATCATCTCGGCCATGATGCGCAAGGTGCGCATCCAGTCGCCGGGCGAGTCGACGATGCTGCCGGGGGCGGTCATCGACAAATTCAAGCTGCGCGAGGCGAACGCGCTGGTGAAGAAGTCGGGCAAGAAGCCGGCGACCTACAAGCCGCTCCTGCTCGGGGTGACGAAGGCGGCGATCCAGAGCGAGAGCTTCATCGCGGCCGCGAGCTTCCAGGAGACGACGAAGGTGCTCACGGAGGCGGCGCTGCAGGGCAAACGCGACGAGCTCCAGGGCCTGAAGGAGAACGTGATCGTGGGACACATGATCCCGGCGGGCACGGGATTCAAGAAGTACCTCATGATGAAGATGGAGCGCGAGGAACCGCCTGCAACACCGGAGGCCCCGGCGACCGAGGCGGTCTCGGCCGCGTCGTAAACGACTGGACATCGAAAAACCGGAACCCTATAATCCGCGACTCTTATGCCGACGATCAACCAGCTGGTGCGCCACGGGCGGCGCAAGACGAAGTACAAGAGCAAGTCGCCCGTGCTTGAGAACAATCCGCAGAAGCGCGGCGTCTGCCTCATCGTGAAGACGATGACACCGAAGAAGCCGAACTCGGCCCTGCGGAAGATCGCCCGCGTGCGCCTCTCGAACGGCCGCGAGACGACGGTTTACATCCCGGGCGAAGGTCACAACCTGCAGGAGCACTCGATCGTGCTCGTGCGCGGCGGCCGCGTGCGCGATCTGCCCGGCGTCCGCTACCATATCATCCGCGGCAAGCTGGACTGCGCAGGCGTTGAAGGACGCAAGCAGTCGCGGTCCAAGTACGGCGTCAAGAGGCCCAAGTAACCCATGCCTACGAATTTCAAGTCGTTCGAGCATCTCCTCAAGCCGGATCCCCGCTTCAAGAGCAAGCTGATCGGCAAGTTCATCAACTCGCTGATGGTGGCCGGCAAGAAGTCCGTCGCGCAGAGCATCTTCTACGAAGCGATGGAATCGATCTGCAAGAAGATCAAGGACAAGGACCCTGTCGAGATCTTCACCACGGCGATCAACAACGTGAAGCCGCAGGTCGAAGTGCGCTCGCGGCGCGTGGGCGGCGCAACGTACCAGGTGCCCGTGCCGGTGCCCGCCAAGCGGCAGGTGAGCCTCGCGTTCCGCTGGATCCTCCACTCCGTACGGAACAAGAAGGGCAAGCCGACGCACATGAAGCTCACCGACGAGCTCCTGGGCGCCTACAAGGGCGAGGGCGAGGCGATCAAGAAGCGCGACGACGTCCACAAGATGGCGGAGGCGAACAAGGCCTTCGCGCACCTCGCTTACTAGCGGATCCGCGCGCACCGAGCACCGGGGAGTGCACGTGCGCATCACGGGCAGGCACACAGCCGTGACATAACTGTTGCGTGCCCGGGCAATCTGTGATTTCTGGTTCCTGATCGGATCAGGATTGGGATTCGGCATGTTGACCCCCCTCCGAATTGTCTTTTTTGTCAGCGGCACTGCAGGGCTGATCTACCAGATCGTCTGGACCCGCTGGGCGGGCCTCGAAGTCGGAAGCTCCACCGCCGCGATCGGCACGGTTGTCGCCACGTTCCTCCTCGGACTCGCCGCAGGGGCCGCGCTGGGAGGACGATGGATCGACCGGACTCGAACTTCCGCGCTGTCGGCCTACGCCGTCCTCGAGCTCGGCATCGCCGCATACGGACTCCTCTTCGCGCCGCTGCTCCATCTGCTCGCCCCGTCCCTGGGCGCGCTCTACCGCGGCGGAGGTGAGCAGGGCGTCCTCTTCAACCTGTCGCGCATCCTTCTCTGCGCCGCGCTCATCCTTCCGCCCACGCTCGCCATGGGCGCGACGCTGCCCATCCTCTCACGGCTCGCAACAGCGCGGGGCGCGGGCACGCGCGAGATCGGTCTTCTCTACGGGATCAACACGCTGGGCGCCGTCGCCGGCGCCGCGCTCGCGGGATGGGTACTGCTGCCGCCGCTCGGCCTGACGCGCACCACGTTCGTCGCCGCGGGACTGAACGTCGCCGTCGCGCTCGCCGCCCTCGCCCTGAGGCGCGCACCCGCCCCGACGGCCGGCACGGCGACGGAGAAGATCGGCGCCCCGGCACCGACGTGGATCTTTCCGGCCTACGCGGTCGCCGGCTGCGCCGCCCTCGTCCTCGAGATCACGTGGACGCGCGCCCTCATCCTTTCGTTCGGCTCCTCCGTGCAGGCCTTCAGCCTCGTGCTCGCGTGCTTCATTTTCGGCGTCGGGATCGGGAGCGTCCTCGCAGCACGCGTCGCCGATCGCGCCGCCAACCCCGCCGCCGCGTTCGCGGTGCTGCAGTCGCTCATCTCGCTCTGGGCCGTCGCCACGTGGATCTGGCCCCTCACGTCGCTGCCGATGGCGATGATGAACGTCTTCGGAGGGCTGACGCAGCTCGGTGAACTGCACCGCACGGAACTCGCATTCGCCGCCGCGATCGTCGTCCCCCCGACCGCGCTCATGGGCGCGCAGTGGCCGCTCCTCTGCCGTCTGGCCGTCGGAGCCGCGGACGGCACGGGCACCGCCGTCGGCCGCCTCTACGCGTGGAATACGGCGGGCAACATCCTGGGTACGCTGACCGCCAGCTTCCTCATCCTTCCCTCCTCCGGCATCCGCGGCGGTATCGTCGTCGCCGCCGCGCTGGGTTTCTTTGTCGCCGCGCTGGCGATATGGCGGTCGCTTCCCTCCGCGCGACGCGCCTTCGCCGCCATCCCCGCCGCGCTCGCCGCCGGCGCGTTCGTCGCGATACCGGCTTGGGATCCGGTCATCGCGGCCGCCGGACCCGCCATCTACGGCCGCGCGCAGACCGAAATGTGCGCCGCGCGGGGCATCCGCCTGGAGGTTGCCGTCCGCGAGGAAGGCGACGTCATCTTTGAACGTTGGGATACCTACGGACTCGTCACGGTCCACAAGGGACCCACGGGACTCACCCTGCGCGTGAATGGAAAGGCCGACGCCTCGACGGCCGGCGACATGATGACGCAGGGCCTCACGGCGCACGTGCCGCTCCTCCTGCATCCGAACCCGCGCAACGCCCTCGTCGTCGGTCTCGCCAGCGGCGCTACGCTCGCCTCGGCGCTGACGCATCCCGGCATCTCGGTCGACTGCGTCGAAATCTCTCCAGCGGTCGTCGAGGCGCACGACGCGCATTTCGCCGGCGTCTTCGATCGGCCCACGAAACACCCGCGCGCGAATCTCATCGTCAGCGACGTCCGTTCGCACGTCGCCTACTCCGACAGGATGTACGACGTAATCGCTTCCGAACCGTCGAACCTGTGGATCAGCGGCGTGGCGAACCTGTTCACGCGCGAGCATCTCCGGCGGTGCCGCAACCGGCTCGCCCCGGGCGGAATCTTCTGCCAGTTCGTACACGGCTACAAACTGCCGGTCCGCGACTTCCAGGGGGTGCTCGCGACGTTTCGCTCCGTCTTTCCCGAGTGCCTCGTCTGGGAAGTCATCGCGGGCCGCGATTACCTGCTCGTGGGACTGACCGGCATCGCCGATTACGAGACCCTGCGCAAGCGGTGGAATCTCCCGACCGTGCGCGCACATCTCGAATCCCTGCAGGCAAACGGCATCCTCCGGAGCCTGATCGGCGACGAGCGATTCGCCGCCGCGGTCGCGGGCGACGCGCCCATCATCACGGACGATCACACGTGGGTCGAATTCACAGCGCCCGCAGGGCTCGTCCGCGACGAGAGGGCGGCGCTGCTCGAACTTTTCGGCCGGCATCGCGGACTGCCGATCGAGTCGATGCGCGGGCTGCCCGATCTCGCGGAGGGACGGAAAGCGCGCGCCCTTCTGTGCAACGCCGTCGGGTTGTCGCGCCGCGATCAGCACCTGGGCGCTCTCGCGACCCTGAACCAGGCCCTCGACGCGGCATCGGTGACCCGCGACGGCACGACGCGCTACTTCGACCCCGCGTATCCGGCGGCGCGCGACGAGATCGGCCGCTGGGCGATGGTCGGCGCGCTGCGCGCGTGGAACGAAGGACGCGGGGAGGACGCCCACGCGATCGCGCGCGCGATCACGGCCGACAGCATCGCGTGGAACGTCGCGAAGGAACTCCTCGCACGCCCCCCGCCTGGCGGTGTCTCATCCCCATGATTCTCACGCTCACCCTGCTCGCGCTGACGCTCCAGGAGACGCGCGCGATCCACGACTACGCGTCGGGAGAGTCGAACGCGAAGCCCGAGCTCGGAACCCGCGACTGGAAGGACGTTCGCGAAGTTCTCCGGGCGTGGACGCCCTCGATCGACGGAACAGGGGAGGAGGCGGAACGCTCGCATACGCTCTCGAATGGTCACGAAGCGACTTTCTACTATTACGTGCCGAAGTCCTACGAGCGCACGAAGCCGGCGCCGCTGGCGGTCTTCCTTCACGGCGGCGTCTCCGGTGCACAACCCAAGCGCGGCCGCGGACAGTGCCGTGTCTGGCAGCGCGAGGCGGACGAGCGCGGATGGATCGTGTGCGCGCCCTCCGGAACCGACAAGTGCCTCTGGTGGGCCTCGCCGGGCGAGGAACATATCGTCGAGGCGATCCGCTACCTGTCCGCCCGTTACGCGATCGACCGCAATCGCGTCATCGTCAGCGGCTTTTCGGACGGCGCGAGCGGCGCCTACTACCTCGGCATGGCGCGCACCGATCTGTGGTCCGCGGTCATCCCGTGGAACGGAGCCGTCGGCGTCGTGACGGCGCCGCAGGCGGGAAACTCGCCCTTCTACACGCTCAACTGCCGCGGCGCTTCATGGCGCGCCACGCACGGCGGCAAGGACCAACTCTACCCGTCCGCCTCGCAGGCGCCCGTCATCGACCAGCTGAAGGCGGCCGGTGTCAGGATCGACTGGAAGAACTTCGAGGACGTCGGGCACGAGGGAGGAAAGATCATCAACGACGACAAGGCCTTCCTCGCAGACTGGCTCCCGAAACAGAAGCGCGATCCGTTGCCCGCAGAGGTCGACTGGATGACGCACGACGCGGCCGGTCATGGCCAAGCCTGGTGGCTCCGCATCTGCGAGATCGGCGATCGCCCCGGCGATCCGTTCACGGGAGAAAAGGACTACACCTTCCCCGTCGGCCAGACCGGTCCGCCACGCCCCGTGCTCGGGGTGCAGATCGACCAGTCATTCCGCGACGGTGTCCGCGTCGCCGGCGTATCGGACGGCTCCGGCGCGATGGACGCCGGCGTAAAGGAGGGGGACATCATCGTCGAGGCCGCAGGAAAGACCCTCGCGACCTTCGACGATCTGCGCGGCGTCCTCTCGAAGGTCAAGAGCGGCGACACGGTGAAGCTCAAGATATCGCGCGAAAACAAGGAGTTTGAGCTCGACGTCACCGTGCGCCCCATCGAAATCAAGGCGACGGCAGTCGCGGCGCCGGGGCGTGTCCGCGCAACGCGACGTGGCAATACGGTCGAGATCTCGACGAAACGTGTGGTCCGGCTCGAGATCCTGGTCTCGCCCGACGCGTTCGATCTCGAAAAGGAGATTGTCGTGACCGTCAACAGTCGCGAACTCCATCGCGCCGTCGTGAGACCCGACGCTCAGTTCATGCTGGAGGAGATGCGCCGCCGCGCCGGGGACGCGTCGGTCCCGTATGTCGCACGCATCGTCGTCGAGATCGCTGCTCGCAAGGACTATTGATCCGGCTTGGCCTCCGCCGTCTGAATGCGCGGACGCAGGTGCTTCTCGTTCGCGGGATTCGCTTCGATCGCCCGCTCCCAAAGCCGCGCGGCCTCGCTGCGCTCTCCGCGTGCGTAATAGATGTTCCCGAGGAGTTCGAGCGCATCCTCGTGACGCGGCCGCAGCTCGAGGACGCGAGTGAGTTCCTTTTCGGCTTCGCTCATGAGCCGATGCCCAAGCTCGGACTCGCCGCGCCGGCCACGCATGACGCCGTACTCATACAGGCACTGTCCCAGCGTGACACGGATGGAGGGATCGCGGGGCGCCAATTCGACCGCCTGCCGCAGATCCTTCAGGGCTTCCTCCGCCTCGGGGGCGTCGCGTGCGCCCCGATGCAGCGCCGCATTGATGCGGATCGCCCGCACCTTTCCACGGTCGTGCCGCACCTGCGCATCAAGGGGGAAAAGCTGCACAAGCCGGTCATATGATTCCACGGCGGCGACAATCGCCGCTTCTGGCTCCTCGCGACGCTCCACCGCCATGATCGCCATCGCCATGCGGCAGTTCGCGAGGTTGGAAAGGGCCTGCCGCTCGTTCGGCGCGCGCTTGAGCATGTCCGCAAGACGCGTCGCGGCGGCCTCGACATGTGCGCGTCCGGAGCCGCCCGACTTGTGGAGCCACGTGCCCCTGTCGAATTCGAGGCTGGCCAGTCGGATGCCCACCGTCCAGTCGCCCGGCGCCACGCTCAGCGCGTCATGCAGAGCGCGCGAGGCCTCGTCCAGGGCGGCGAGCGGATTTTCGCCGCGGTTGGACGCCCACTCCGCGTCGAGGAGCAATAAGTAGCCGAGCGAACTTCGCGACGTCACGTCATCCGACCGACGCTCGATCGCGCTGCGCGCCGCGCGTTCGGCCTCCTCGAGGAGAGGGCGCGGATCGATCCCCGCGTCCTTCCGCACTCGAGCGAGGGTCTCATACGTCCGCAGCAGGCTGGCATCGGATTCATGGTCGCCGCCCCGCGCCTGGGCGCGCGCGGCCTGCAGGATCTCGCCCTCCTCGGCCGCGTCCGATTCGCCCCTCCCCGCACGGTATTCGTAGTACCACGTCCGCGCCGCGAGCAGGTTGAAGCCGGCCGAGGTATCGCGCGAATCCCGTTCGATCATCCGCTTGAAACACGCGATCGCATCCTGCAGCAGAGAGTCGGGGTCGCGCCCCTGCATGGCCGCGGTTTTCGCCTGCTGATACCGCAGCATGCCGGCAAGATCGTCGCAACCCGCATCATCGCCACGCAGGCGACAGATCTCGCTCAGATCATCCGCCGCTTCGTTGAAGTGCCCGTCCGGCTCCCGGCCGGACTCGCGGCGTTCCGTAGCCCAGCGGATGTTGAGTCCTGCGCGGATCCGGCGCGCGTCCTCCTGGTCCGGCTCGGCCTTGATCGCCCGATCCAGCCGCTGCTTCAGAGCTCCGAACTGCTCGTCGGTGGTGTACTCGTGCGATTCGCGCACATAGGTCAGGGTGGCGGCCGACACCTCGTACAGCGTGCGACCGGGCCGCAATTGCACCGCCCGATCGACGGACTTCTGGGCCTTCTCGATATCGCCGCGCGCGGCATAGACCTGCGCGCGCTCGTATTCATCCGCGGCTTCGAGAGGCCGGTGCCGCTCCGCTTCGGCAAAGTGCGCTAGCGCCCCATTCAGGTCGCCCCCCCATGCGGCCAGCCAGCCGCGGCGCGTCAGAAGCAGATACTTGTCCTCCGTCGCGCTCCCCAGCGCCTCGAACTTCCGGAGGTCCTCCACCGCGCGTCGGCGCAGCTCTTCCTGCGCGGGCGTGTCCGCTCGTGCGACGAGCTCCGTCGGCCGGGCTGAACGCACGCGAATGCGAAACGGATCGCGATTCGCGCCGTATCGCATCGCGTAATAATGCGACCGGTAGTAGTAGGCGTATATCGACTGCGCATCGAGTTCCAGCGCGCGTGCAAAAGCGGACAGCACTTCCGTCGGGGGCGACTCCCTGTAGGACAGCAGGCGCCCCAGCTCCGCGTGCGCGCGCGCATACGACGGATCGATTTCCAGAGCCCTGCGCACCAGCTTCTCGCAGTCGGCGAACATCCGATCTCGCGCGCCGGGATCGCCCAGCAAATCCAGCTCCTGGAAGCGACGGACGAACGCATCGATCTCGCGTTGCGCGCGCTCGCGGCGCCCCAGAAACGACTGGTTGCGCGTGATGAGTACAGCGCCGACAACGGCCACGGTAACCGCAGACGCGACGCATACCGCCAGGATCGTGGCCATGACGCGATTGCGCTTCACGGCACGCACGAGACGGCCGACCCCGCTCAGCGGCCTCGCCTCGATCGGCTCACCGTCGAGCCACCGCTGAAGATCGTCCGCGAATGCTCCGGCCGATGCGTACCGCCGAATCGCGACCTTTTCGAGCGCCTTCAGGCAGATCGTCTCGAGATCGATGACCACCTTCGGATTGATGCTGCGCGGCGTCTTCGGCTCGCTGTCCGTGACCGCGCGCAGCACCTCGATCGGACTCTCCGCCTGGAACGGCGGACGCCCCGTCAAAATCTCGTACATCGTGGCGCCGAGCGCGTACACGTCGCTTGGCGGACCGATCGCGTGCACGCGCCCCTGTGCCTGCTCGGGCGACATGTAGCTCGGCGTGCCGAGGATCACCCCGGAGACCGTCATACTCGTGCCGGCTCGAACTTCGCGCGCGAGGCCGAAGTCCATGACGTAGAGCTGGCCCGATGCGTCCACGATCATGTTGGCGGGCTTGATGTCCCTGTGCACCACGCCCTTCGCGTGCGCATGCTCGACGGCGCGCGACGCGTCGCGCAGCCACTCGATAAGATGACGGATCGTCGGGCGTGCCGGCGACTTGAGAATCCGGTCGAGCGTCTGCCCCTGGACGTACATCATCGCCATGTACGGCTCGCCCTCGTGCGCGCCGACCTCGTAGACGGGGATGATGTTCGGATGCTGGAGCTGGGCGGCAATCTGCGCTTCCCTGTTGAATCGCGCGATGTCCTCCTGCGACTCCACTCCACGGATGACCTTCACCGCGACGTAGCGGCGCAGATCAGACTGCCAGGCGAGATGCACGACGCCCATTCCGCCCTTGCCGAGCTCGCGGATCATGACGTAACGGCCGACGGTGCTCTTTCCGCCGCTCAGCGCACGTGCAACGTCGTCCGGCAGGATCTCTGAGCCGCGTCCCGGGAGCCGAATCGTCGGCTGCGTTGCGCCGTCGGGACGAATCTGGGTGGGGCCGTCGGAATCGGTCATCGGAGCCGGCGATTATACACGGGCGTCACGGATTCTAAAGCCGCTGGAGCATCTGCTCCCACGCGGCTCGATCCGAAAAGTCGGACAGAGTCAGGAACCTCGAACTCTCGTGAGCCGTGAGTATTCCGGTCTGCGCGAACCATTCCCGGGCATGGCGGTTTTGTGCGTCATGACACATTTGAGACCCTGATTTTCCTCGGTTGCCCGCCCCCGCACCGGATAGAATCCCGCCTCGCTATGGGGTGACGATCGACAAGATCCGCAACTTCGGGATCATTGCGCATATCGACGCCGGCAAGACCACGACCACGGAGCGCGTCCTCTACCATACGAGCGAAATCCACACGCCGGGGAACGTGGACGAGGGCACGACGACGACCGACTTCTACCCGGAGGAGCAGCGTCGAGGCATCACCATCTTCAGCGCCGCGGTGACGTGCGCCTGGCGCGGCCACATGCTCAATCTCATCGACACCCCGGGGCACGTGGATTTCACCGCGGAGGTAGAACGCTCATTGCGCGTGCTCGATGGCGCCGTCGTGGTTTTCGATGCGGTCAATGGCGTCGAAGCGCAGTCGGAGACGGTCTGGCGCCAGGCGTCCCGCTACCAGGTGCCCAGGCTGGTCTACCTGAACAAGATGGACCGTCCCGGAGCGTCGTTCGAGCGGTCCCTGGAATCCATTCGGACGAAGTTGTCCG
>CAYXVY010000255.1:0-7872 GCA_964468745.1 uncultured Planctomycetales bacterium
CCATCGCGCTCGCGGCCGAGTGCCGTGAGCAGCGGCCGGCACGAGCGTTCGCCCGCGCGCAGCGCGCCCAGTGCGTCCGCCGCGCTCGTGCGCACCTCCCACTCGGAGTCTTCGGCGAGCATCTTTGCCATCAGGTCCGCCGCCTTCGGCCGGAAGTCGATATTCAGCCGCATCTGCGATCCGATGCGACCCCACGCCACCACGACAGAGCGGGCCGCGCACGAGCGGACGAGGGTGCGCGGGGACGTGGCATACCTCGTGAAGTCGGCCCACCCCTTTTCGGCAAATCCCAGAAGCGTCGCGAGCAGCTGGACGATGTCGTCCCACTTTCCGATCGGCATGTCGGGCGCGGCCTTGATCTTCTCGTCGAGTACGCCGACGGTGAGCTTTCGCCCCTCGTCACCGACCGCCACAATCTCCTCCCTGATGTCGGGCCAGTGCGCCTGGTTGTGGCCGAGCAGGAGCGCGCCGACCAGGATCATCGACACGTACGCGGCCATATCCTCACCCTTCGCGATGATCCGCTTGCGCGCCGCCTCCCAACGGTACTTGTCGAACGGTCGCGTGTAGATAAGGACGGCGTCGAGGACGTCGCCGCGGCGCGCCATTTCCGTCCGCGCCGTCGCGTTTCCTTCACGCGCGCTCTTGATCAGCGACTGATCGTCGTTAAAAACGCAGTAGGGGTACATCGCCGACGCCGTGTCGAGCCCGCGCGCACAATCCGCCGGCTCCTTGCTGTTGAGCAGCATGAGCGCAGCCGCGTACCTGTTGAATTCGCCCTTCCAGATCTTGAGGAGCCCCGGGTCGAGCGGCCCCGCCTCTTCGACCTTCCTCGGCGCGCATGCGGCGAGCGCGATGACGACCGGCAGCAGATGGCGAAACTTCATCACTATTATGGACGAACGCGGCCGTTCACTTCTTGTCCCCGTGCAGCTTCTCAACGTCTTTGAGCACGTGCTGCGAGAGATCCCTTGCACGCGCGGAGAGCCGCTTGTCTTCCGACTCAAGGCGCTCCTTGACGGCCTTGTCCGCGATCCCCGCCGCGTTGATACGCACGTTATGCGCGGCCCCCTCGATGCCCGTCGCCAGGAGGAGGGTACCGCTCGCGAGATCGCTCGCCAGGTTCTTGTTGCACTTCGACGCAAAGTGGGCCAGCGACTCGAGCGCACGCACGCCCGTCATCATCACCTTGAGCGGCACTTCCGCCGCATCGCGCAGCGCGATCTGGATCGCCTCCTTGCGACGCTTCTTCTCCTCCTCCGTCCCCTTCGGCAAACCGTATGCGCCCGAGACCAGGTTGTACGCCTCGGCGTCCTGGTCCACCATCGGCAGCAACGCCGCCTTGAGCTCCTCGAGCTCCCCCGCAGCCTTCAGCGGCTCCGGACCCTGCGAATAACGCGCCGCCATGATTCCCAGCGCCGCTCCGAGCGACGCCGACAGCGCTGCGACGGCCCCGCCGCCCGGCGTGGGCGTCTTGGCGGCAACCGCCTCCACAAAGTCGGCGATTCGCATGTCGATGAGCACGGTCCCTCCGTCCTGTCCCACGTGGCCCACCCACCGGCCGACTCACTCCAAGCCGGAGATGAAGGGGGGCGGAAGATGATAGTCGTCGTCCGAGGCCCGATCAAATAGAATGGGGACGCAGCGCGCCCGACCATGCACGTCCTCGAAACCAACGTTCTGGAGAAACGATACCCGCGCGTAACGGCGCTCGAAGGCCTCACGCTGACCGTCACGGGCGGCGCGGTCGGATTGCTGGGGCCCAACGGCGCCGGCAAGAGCTCGCTCGTCAAGATCCTGCTCGGCCTGATCCCGCCGACCGGCGGAACGGCCGCGGTGTTCGGTCTCGACGTCCGACGCTTTCCCCTCCACGTCCGACAACAGGTGGGGTACATGCCGGAGAACGAGAGCTTCGTCCCCGGTCTCGACGCGGTCACCTACGTCTATCTTGCCGGACGTCTCATCGGCATGCCGCACGTCGACGCGATGCAACGAACGCACATCGTGCTCAATTATGTCGGTCTCGGCGAGGAGCGCTACCGCCTCGTCGACACGTTTTCCACGGGCATGAAGCAAAAGGTGAAATTCGCGCAGGCGCTCGTCCATCATCCCAAGCTGCTCCTCCTCGACGAGCCGACGAGCGGCCTCGACCCGCGCGCGCGCGAAGAAATGCTCGCGCTGATCCGCGATGTGTCGCACGCGAAAGGGATCAACGTGATCCTGTCCACGCACATCCTGCCCGACGTGGAAGCGACGTGCGACGACGTCGTGATCATGGATCGCGGCCGCCTCGTCGCACAGGGTCCGCTCAAGGAGCTCCAACACTCTCGCGCCGGATACGACGTGCGGATCAAGGGGAGCACGGAGAATTTCGCGGCCGCGCTTGCGACGCACTCGTTCCAGTGCGAGCCGGGACCGGACGGAACGCTGCGTGTCCAGTCCGCGAGCGGCATGCCGGGATCGGACGCCATTCTCCGCGCCGCCGTAGAGACAGGGGTCCAACTGCGGCATCTCTCGAGATCGCGCGCAACGCTGGATGAACTGTTCGCCACCTTGCTGAAAAAGAGCCGCGACAATGGCAATTCTTGATCAGAGCTACCAGCCGTGGTCGGGCGATCTGCTCCCTCGGTGGGCGCGGGTGGCGGCGTTCATCAAGGTCGGCATCCGCCAGGCCTACGCCGGCTGGGTGATCAAGATCGGGCTGCTCTTCACCTACTCGGTCGTGTTCAGCCTGGTCGGCGTGCTCTTCATCGTGGCCAATCTCCGCCTGCCCCCCATCTGGGCGCAGGGCAACCTGATGTACCGCTACTACCTCGGCGAGATTCTCCCCGCCGGCCTGCTCTTCATGATTCTCGGGGCGCTCGTCGGCGGCCGGGCGATCGCGATCGACCTGCGGAACAACGCCGTCGCCATGTACTTTTCCAAAGCGATCACGCGACTCGACTACGTACTCGCGAAAGTGGGCATCGTCGGCGGATTTCTCCTGAGCGCGACGCTCCTGCCGGGCATCATCCTGTGGCTCGGCAACTGGTCGCTGGTCCAGGATTCGCTCACGATCAGCGAACGGCTCTCGGATCTGCTCGGCATCACCCTCCAGTCGTTCGCCCTCGTGATCCCGATGACGCTTTATCTGCTCGCGCTGTCGTCGCTCAGCCGGAATGGCTTCGTGCCCGGCGTTCTCTGGGTGATGACGTACCTCGGCAGCACGGCCGTGTCGTCGATCATGACGGCCACCGTTGGCGACGAATGGTGCAAGCTCATTTCGTGGCCAAACCTGCTGGCCCGCATCGGTGAACTGGCCTATGCCGTGCGAGCGGTTCGAAAGACGCCCTTCGCCGTGAACGTCGGGGCGGACCTTCCTACGATGACCTTCGGATGGGGACCTCCGCTGGCGATCCTCGCAGCGATTTCGATCGTGTCGACCATCGTCGTCTTCCGGCGCCTGCGCCGATTCGAGGGACGCGAATGACAGACCCCGTCATCGTCGCCGAGCGCCTGAACATGTGGTACGGCAACGTCATCGCGTTGAACGACGTGTCGCTCCGCATCGAGCCCGGCATCACCGGGCTGCTCGGCCCGAACGGGGCGGGCAAGACGTCATTCATGCGCATCGCCGTCGGCGTCATGCGGCAGTCGTCCGGCACCGTATCCGTCCTCGGCGAAGACCCGTGGGCGAACACGGCGCACAATCTGCGCACCGGATACTGCCCCGAGCACGACGGCTTCTACGAGTGGATGAGCGGCCGCGCGTTCCTGCAGTGGATGCTGCGGCTTCGCGGACGCAGTCGCGTCGATGCGGCGAAGGGCGCGCTTACCGCATTGGAACGCGTCGGGCTCGTCGACGCCGCCGATCGCCACGTCGGCACCTACAGCCGCGGCATGCGCCAGCGCCTCAAGATCGCGCAGTCGATCGTCCACGAGCCCAGGCTCATCATCCTCGACGAGCCGCTCACCGGGACCGACCCGCTCGTTCGCCAGGAGCTCATCGACCTGATCAAGTCCTTCGAGCGCGAGGGACGCAGCGTCATCGTCTCCAGTCACGTGCTGCACGAGATCGAGGCGCTCACCCGCAGCATCGTCCTCTTCCATCGAGGCCGGCTCGTCGCGCTCGGCGACATGCACGAGATCCGAGCCCTGATCGACCGCCACCCGCATTCGGTACACGTGCGCGCAACGAGGACGAGAGAGCTCGCCGCGGGGCTGGTCAGCGACCCGTCGATCGTTGAGATCACGTTCCCGCGGCCGAACGAGTTACTCGTCCACACGCGCCGCCCGGAAGACCTCTACGCTCAGCTTCCGAAGCTCGCGCTCGGAGCGGGGTGCGAGGTCGAGGAAATCTCCTCGCCCGACGACAACCTTGAAGCCGTGTTCAAGTACCTGACCGAATCATGAACGTTTCCGCCGCCTGGGCCCTGGTCGCTTTCACGGTGCGCCGCGTGTTCGCGGGGCGCCGGACGGCGGCCCTCGTCTCGCTGCAGTGCGCAGCACCCGCGCTGGCCGCGGTGATCGCGATCCTCCACGCGAACGGCGTCGGCCGCGAACCACCGTTCGATGAGATCGTCTTTCATCTCTCCCTGCACGTCACACTCATCCTGACGGCCCTGATCTACGGGATCGCGCTGACGTCGAGCGAGATGGAGGACGGCACGTCCGTCTACCTTCTGCTCAGTGCGTCGCCCCGCTGGCTGCTGCCGGTCGTCCACGTGCTGGCTACGTCCAGCGTGCTGACGGTCGTCGCGACGGCCAGCATCGCGCTGACGTATGGCATTTGCATGCTCGCGGGCTCCCCGGGCCTGCACCCGGGGGCGATAGCGGCGAACGCGCTCGTTGTCTGGACGGCCTGCACCGCGTACCTGTCGTTCATCGTCTTCTGCGGCGGCGCCTTCAAGCACAACGTCAGCCTGAGCATCGGCGCGGTGCTGCTCTGGGAGTTCATCGTGCCGATCCTCCCCTTCAAGCTTGTGGCCTACACGGTGACCGTGAACTCTCGCGTGCTCTGGATGCATCTCGCACAGGAAGGCGAGCGAGCGCGGTGGTTTCGCAACATCGTAGGATTCGATCTGCCGACGTACGGCGGCGCCGCCACGTTCGTATCCGTCGTCATCGCCGTGTTCCTCACGCTCGCCATGGTCGCCGCGATGAATCGATCGCACGCGGGTCGCGAGAATTCGTAACCTGCGCGTCCCGGAGATTCTCATGGAAGAGATGGGTAGTTCCGCGACAAGGAAGCCGGAGGGCAAGGACGTCGTCGATTCGCGCCCCGTCGCGATACCGGCCGAAGTTTCAGCCGCGCCGCCGGGCGAACACTACGGCAAGTTCGTGCGCGTCGCTAAACTTGGCAGCGGCGGGATGGGCGAGGTGTGGAAGGCGTGGGACAGCGAGCTCGCGCGGTGGGTCGCGCTCAAGTTTCTCCGCGAGTCCGATGATATGCGGCTCGCACGGTTCCGGCGCGAAGCCCAGCTGGCGGGCAAGCTGTCGCATCCGAACATCACCGCCATCTACCAGGTCTTCGACGTGCAGGGCCGCCCGTGCATCGCCATGCAATACGTCGAAGGCAAGGGATTCAAGGACGTGCCGCGCAACGATCTGAGCCTGCTCGTCCGCCTGCTCCGCGATGCCGCGCTCGCGGTCCACTACGCGCACGAACGCGGCGTGATCCATCGCGACATCAAACCCGACAATCTCATGGTGTCGGACCGCGGCAAGACGCCCGGCGGAAAGCGCGATACGGATCATCACATCTTCGTGATGGACTTCGGGCTCGCGCGCGACTCAGAAGGGCGCGGCGATCTCTCCCTGCCCGGGACGATCGTCGGCACACCCGCGTACATGAGCCCGGAACAGGCGCGAGGCGACCGGGCCGACGAACGCTCCGACGTCTACTCCCTCGGAGCGACAATGTACGCGGTCCTGATCGACCGGCCTCCCTTCGACGGCACAGACGTGGCGACGATTCTCGACAAAGTGCAGGAGGACGAGCCTCGCTCCATGCGCAAGTTCGACCCGAAGATTCCCGTCGCGCTGGAGACCATCGTCATGCGTTGCCTCGAAAAGCACCCGCTGCGGCGATACGCGACGGCTGGAGCGCTGGCGGAGGATCTGACGCGGTGGCTGAACGGCGAAGCGATCATCGCCAGCCCGCCGTCTTCCATCCATCGCCTCCGTCGCGCGACGTCGCGCCACTGGACGACGATTATCGCCGCCGCCGCCATCCTGGCCGCGGCCGGCGCCGTGACCTGGCGCATCCGCGGCGGGAGCGTGGAACCACCGATGCCGTCCTCGGACACACCGCGCGATGCCGACGCCGCATATCGGGCGCTGGAACGCGCACGGACAACCAGTCAGCGCGCGACCGGCGAGCACGCACAGAAACTGCTCAGACAGGCGCTCGCCGATTGCAAAGAAGCTCTGCGGCTCTGTCCGGATCTGCAGGAAGCGATCAAGCTGCGGTCGGAGATCGAGCACAAACTGATCGAATAGGTACAATGCGCCGCCTATGAGAAGAGCTGCGCTTCTGATCCTGCTCGCCGGCTGCGCGACCTCGCCGCCCGCACCGCACCCAGCCGCGATTGAGACGACCGGCGCCCCGCCGATCCCGACCGCACTCGTCGAACGGCTGAAGAAGTACCAAGACGTGCGCGCGACGTCGTTCCTTGACTGGTCGGCCGACGGCCGAGAGATGCTCGTCGCGAAACGCGCCGGCAACTTGACACAGCTTCACATCGTGCGCGAGCCCGGCGGTCCCCTGGAGCAGATCACGCGCTTCGAGGAGCCCGTCGCAGGCGGCCGGTTCCTGAAAGACGGTTCCATCCTCTTCTCGATGGGGCGCGGAGGAGACGAGAATTTCCAGATCCACCGGCTCGATCGCGCGACCGGCGCTGCCTCGATGCTCAGCGACGGCGAATCGCGTCACGTCATGGGGGCGATGAGCGTAGACCGCACGCGCGTCGTCGTCGGCATCAACAAGCCGAAGGCGCGGGACACCGACCTTTACATCCTCGACCCGTTCACGGGAAAGACGGACCTGCTGCTCGAAGCCAAAGGCCAGGATTGGAGCGCCAACGAGTGGTCGCCCGACGGCACGAAGATCATCCTGGAGCGCAACGTCTCGGCCAACGAGTCCTACCTGCACGTGTGCGAGGTGGCCACGCAGGCTCTTACGGCGATTCCCGTGCCCGGCGGCAAGGCCGCGCATGGGGCCGTCGCGTACGAGCCGGACGGCCGGTCGATCCTGGTGGCGAGCGATGCGACGGGTGAGTTCCGCCGGCTTGCGCGAATCGATGTCTCCACGCTGCAGTACACGTGGCTTCACGAAACGCAGTGGGATGTCGACGCAATCGAAATCTCCGGCCGGCGGCAGGCCATCATCACGAACGAGGATGGCGCGTCCCGACTCACGCTGAACGACCTGCAGGCCGTCGAGCTGCCGATGGGCATCGTCGGCGGGCTTCGCTTCGCGCCGGATGGCCGTCGCCTTGCGTTCACGCTCAACCGCCCGGACGGGCCGGGCGACGTGTACGTGCTGGAAGGCCGCACGCTGGTGCGCTGGACGACCAGCGAGATCGGTGCGCTGGACGCGTCGATATTTGTGGTTCCTCAGTTGCATCGCACGAAGTCGTTCGACGGCACCGAAGTTCCCTTCTATCTCTATGCGCCCCGCGATGCAAAGCGGGCGCCCGTAATCATCGACATCCATGGCGGTCCCGAGGGCCAGTCGCGTCCATTCTTCTCGACCATGACGCAGTTTTACGCGAAGGAACTCGGCTGCGCCGTGCTTTATCCGAACGTGCGCGGGTCGTCCGGCTACGGCAAGTCGTATCTCGCCGCGGACAATGCCGCGAAGCGCGAGGACAGCGTGCGCGACATCGGCGC
>CAYXVY010000256.1:0-12326 GCA_964468745.1 uncultured Planctomycetales bacterium
GCGCACGGACGTCTACGCCCTCGGCGTCGTGCTCTACGAAGCGGTGACGCGGCGCACGCCCTTCACCGGCGGGGACACCCTCGAGATTCTGCGACGCGTGGCGAACGAGGCCGCCCCAACGCCGCGTTCGATAGACCCGTCGATCCCACCCGCGCTGGACGCGATCATCATGCGCGCGATGTCCAAGGACCCGGCGCTGCGTCCGCCTACGGCCGCCGAGTTCGCCGAAGAGCTCGAGATCTGGGCGCTCGGGCGCGCTACGGAGGAGCCTCGCACCGCGACGGTGCCGCTGGAGCCGGCAAAGAAGCGCGCGCCGGTCGCATCGATGGTCGTTTTTGGATTCGCCAGCGCAGTATGCCTCGCGATCGCGAGCCTGTTTCTCGTGAGCACGCAGCGGCAGCGCGCGCAGGCGGAAGAAACGCGGCGCGAGTCGATCGAGCTCGCCGAGGCGGGGGCGCGCGAGGTCGAGTCCGCACATCGGCTGCTGTACCGCCGTACGCCGCCCGAGTCGCTGCCAGTCGAAATGGACCGCGCGATGACGACGCTGCGCAAGTCGATCGCGCTGCATGACAATGCCGACGCCCACGCGCAGCTCGGCCGCGCCTGCGCGATCCTGCGCCGCGGCGACGAAGCGCTGCAGGAATTTCGTCGAGCGCTTGCGCTGCAGCCCGATCATCCGGATGCGTCGCTCGGGTCCGCACGCCTGCTTGTCGCAGATGCCTTTGAAGCGTCGTACGAGGGCCGCACACTGGATGCGGGGCGTGTGCGCGACACGATCGCGCGGCTCGAGCGGCTGCAGGAACCCGCGGCGAGGGTGTACGCAACATTCCTGAAGCGCGACTTCCGCAACGCGGCGCAGTTCGCGTCGGACATCGCGCGCGCGAAGGCGGACGAGGAGATGGCGTGCATGGCCGGGCTCTCATTCGCGCAGGCGAGGCTCGCCGAGACGGCGAAGGGATGGCTGACGAAGGCGATCGACGCATGTCCGAACTTTTACGAGGCGCGACACGCGCGCGGCCACGTTCTTCTCGAGCTCGGCGAACCGGATGCGGCGGTCGAGGATTTCCGCGCGGCTGGGGCGGTCCCTCCAGCGCAGACGGCGATGGTTGCGCACGAAGCGGGCGTGCTGGCCAGCATGGGGCGGCGCGCCGAAGCGATCGCCGCGCTCGACCGCGCCATCGCACTCAAACCGGACGCGCGCCTGCACTACGAGCGCGGGGCGCTTCGGCAGCAGGCGGGGCAGATCGACGCGGCTCTCGCCGATTTCCAGAAGTCGATCGAGCAGTGGCCGGAATGGAGTGCCGCGTGGGCGGCTCGCGGCTCGGCGAAACTTGCCGGCGGCGACCCGCACGGCGCGCTCGAGGACATCAATCGCGCGCTCAAGCTCGATCCTCGGGACGCGGGCGCGCTCGTCGCGAGGGGCCTTGCGTGCCTGGCGCTGAACGATGCGCGCGGCGCCACGATCGCCTTCAACGGAGCGATCGACGCGCATCCGACGCACGCACCGGCCTACGCGGGACGCGCGCGCGCGGCCGCCATGCTGTCGATGGTCGCGAAGGCAGAGCAGGATTACGGCCGCGCCATCGCGCTCGGCAAGATCGATCCTTCGTGGTATCTGGAGCGCGCGCGGGCCCGCATGGTGCTCGGCAAGTGGGAGGACGCGCAGGTCGACGCCCGCGAATTTCTCCGGCAGGTGCCGTCGGGCGAGCACGCGGCCGAAGCGGCGAAGATCGTGGACGAGGCGCGGCGCAAACTGGAAGGATCATGAACGTCGCGATCTTCGACATGGACGGCACGCTCGTCGACAGCGACGATTTGGCCGCGCTCTCCGCCGAGGAGGGCCTGCGCGCGTATTACTCAAGCCGCGGGCTCGACCCTGTCGTTCCATCGCGCGCGGTGCGCCGGTCACTCGTCGGTCTCCCTTCGCTCGAGTACTTCGCCGGATTGCTGCCGGCCGACCGCCG
Source organism: uncultured Planctomycetales bacterium (assembly GCA_964468745.1). Lineage (GTDB taxonomy): Bacteria > Planctomycetota > MHYJ01 > MHYJ01 > JACPRB01 > JACPRB01. The sequence continues at coordinate 1,965 of CAYXVY010000256.1, forward strand.
CGCCGACGCACCCGAGATGCGCACGCTCGTCGCGCGCGAGGAGGTGCGACGGCTGGCGGCGGGCGAGGGACGTCTCTTTCCAGGAGTGCGGGAGACGCTTGCAACGCTGCGGGCGGGCGGCTGGAAGCTCGCGCTCGTATCGAACTGCGGGAGCCTCTATTTCGACGCTAACCTCGAGCACCTGGGACTGCGGGACATGGTCGACATCGCCTACTGTCTCGATCACTTCCCCACGAAGATCGACAACGTTCGCGAGGCGATGCGTTCGCTCGGCGTGCGCACGGGCGTGATGATCGGCGACCGCGCGGCGGACGTGGAGGCGGGGCGCGCAAACGGTCTGCGCACGATCGGCTGTCTCTACGGATACGGAAGCGCCCAGGAGTTGGCGCATGCGGACGCTCATATCGCCGCCGTCGACGAGCTGGCGACGAGGATCGCGTGACCCCGATTCACCCGTTCTGCTGAACCGCCACGACGGTCGGCAATCTCCTCGGTGTGGGGAGTGCGGCGGCGGCGCACGTCTGGCCTGACGTGCGATGGGCGCTCTTCGCCCTTTCGGCGGCGGGCGTGGCGCTTTCGCTCTTCGCGTCCCATCGCGCCGATTCGCCGGCGCGGAACCGCCCCGCCGCGTGGGTCGCGGCCCTCGTCGTCGCGGCGCTCGTAGCGTGGTCTATCGCCGGTCGCCCGTCATGACGTCACCGATCGGCACGGTGCCGCGGCGGAGGAAGAGGAGCGCGAAGCACGTCGCGTAAAGATCGGTCGGCGTGACGTCGCGGTCGTCCCAGTTCCCCGGCTCCTTCTGCGCGCCGACGAGGTACTCGGCCCCTTCCTTGAACCACATGTGCTTGCCGATGCGCTCGTAGCGAGCGAGGGTGGCGATTCGCTCGATGCCGTACAAGTAGTAGTAGTGGCTGCGGATCGACTTCGGATTCTCCTTCACGGTCCAGTTGTGGTTGATCCACGCGAAGCCGTCGTAGATTGCCTGTTCAACCCTCTTGTTGAGCTGCTCTGAGATGGCGCTCTTCAGGACGCTCTTGAGGATGAGGAGTTCCGTGACGCCGGCGCAGGTCATCGAACCCGTCGGGACGGTCTCGGCCTTCTGGTCGCTCTTAAGTTCGTACGCCCAGCCGCGGGCGCGGTCCTCGCCGTTCGACTGGTAGGTCGAGCGGTCGCCAGCGCGGTAGGAGCCGTCGATGGGGCGATCGATCTTCGGGCCGTCCTTTTCCTGGGAGTCGAAGACGAACTTGAGGGCGCGCTCGAACGTGCTCGACGGTACGGAGAGTTTCATGCGGGTGGCGCTCTTCAAGGCGAGCAGGACGATCTGGGTTGCGGAGATATCCTCATCGCTTCCGACGCTCGGAAACGGATTGCCGTAACGCCAGCCACCGCCCTTGGTCTGTTCGCCGACGAGATCGCGCACCAAGCTGCTTGCAAAACCGGCGTCACTGCCGGAGAGGGTGTACTTGGGCTCCTTGAAGTCGCCGGCACGCTCGGTGACCTGCTTGCCATCCTTGCGCATTTTCGCGGCGACTGTCGCCTCGTACAGGGATTCGATCGCCATCAAGGTGAGCCCGCGGCAATAGTTCGTGCGCGTGTTCCCCCTCTGCTGCATGTAGCCATAGAGGAACTTGAAGCCGTCCTTGATGCAGGCATCCTCGGGCGGGACATCGCTCTTGAGGAGGGCGAGAAGGGCGAGTGCACAGTTGCCGGGGCGGTTGTGGTAAACCGTGCCGGCCTGGCCTCCGTAGCCCTGATTGCCGGTGGTGTCGCCGAACGACCCGTCGGTGCGCTGCTGCTTCTTGAGCCATTCGACGCCGCGGGTGATGGCCTTGTCGATCTGGGCTTCGAGTTCCGGCCTTTCGGCCTGTTTGGGCGGCTCGGCGTCCTGGGCGCCGGCAGAGAGAACGACGGCGCAGAGCAGCGCGGAGCCGGTCAGTAGACGCACGGCGAGCCCTCCAGACAAATACGCCATCCACCCCCCTGAGGATCAGACACCTCCAGTTTCCGATTTTCCGGTTCGAATATCACGAACCTTTTGACGCGGGCTCGGTTTGGGCGGCTGGAGAATCAAATTCCGTGAGACGACAGAAACAATTGGGACGGACAAACGGGCTGTGGTGTGGAGACGTCATCCTGCCACATTCGAAGCCGTCGCTTCGAGAGGCCGGCGTGACCGGCTCCGCCCGAAGCTATTTCGGCGACGCGAACAAGGTGTCTCGGGGTCCGGAAGGGGGACGCATGACATAGCGACCCCCTCCCGCCAGGGAAAAAGGCCCTGAGGCCCCGAGAACGGAGCTTCAGGGCCTTTTTCGTTTTTCCGGAGCGGTGCGAGCGACGACGACGGGGCCCCATGCCCCGTGGATGACCATTCTACAAATTTACGCATACGTGAATTTGTAAGTTCATAACGAGGACAGGACGGACGAGATGAGGACGGACATCCGAGGCGGTAGGTCAACAGAAGACGGGCGGTCTCCAAAACCGCAGATCCCCGTGCGAATCGGGGCCGCCTCGCCAACCTTTGTCGAGAACAGTCGACCGGAACCCTCTCGGGCTTCGGTTGCCACACCAGAAGGATTCCATGCAGCGGTTCACGAACATCGTCGGGCGGTGGATGCGGCGCCTTTTCGGCGCCCCCGCGGAGACGGTGTCGACGGTCGAGTCGGAGGGGTTCGTTGAGACGCGCGCGCAGGACATCGAGAAGACGTTCGTCTGCAACGGGATCGAAGGCCATGAGTGGGAAGAGTTCGAGCGATGAGAAAGACAGCGCCGTGGCTCCGGCGTCCCTCGCGGGACGCCTGGGCGCCCTGGTGGCACGCATGGAGCGCATCGTCCGGCACGTGGCGTCGCTGGGCGCGTCAGCGCGCGTGGTTCACCCGCCGCAGCCCGTGGCGCCGGAAGAGTTGATTCTGGAATTGGAGATTTTTCGAATCGGGATGTCCCAGGCCTCGAAGTCGAAGTCGACGAGACACCTCCCTGTCAAGGAGGAGGAAACGGGTGCGAGTCCCGTCGGGGCCGCCACAGTGTGAAGCCATGAAGATCACGATCAAGAACGGAATGCGAGGCCTGCTCTTCCGCGCGGGCGCACTGGTGCGCGTGCTGGAGCCGGGCGCTCATCGCGTCGCTGCGTTTCTGCGTGGCGAGACGGTGGAGTTCGTCGACGTGCGCGAGCGTGCCCTCGAACTCGACGTGGCGCCCCTCTACACGCGCGATGCCGTGCCGGTGGGCGTCACGGGCTTCGTCGCCTGGACGATCGTCGATCCGACGGTGATGACGCGCGTTGGCAGCGTCGCGGAGCGGCTCGTATACGAAGCGCGCGCGGCGGTGGCGGGCGCGGTGGCGCAGGCGGCGGCCCTTGAGCTGGCGCCGGCGCTGCGGGCGATGGCGAACGACGTGCAAGACCGGCTGGCGCTGGAGGCGCAGGCTTTCGGCGTGGCGATCGCGAGCGTGGGTCTGACGGGCGTGCGGTTCCCCCGGCACCTGAGACGGTTGATGAAGTCGAAGGAACGACTGATGGAGGTCACCAAAGCGAATTGACACACGATCCCCCGGGGCAGGCGGCTCTTTCCTCCCCCTCCTCCCTCCACCCCCCAACGGCTGCCTGCCCCAAAAATTGACGCTCTTTTTCAATGCGCGGCGGACGCGGACGGTTGGTGCGCACCGGCATGGCGCCGGAAAGCGGCCGTGACTCAAGGGGTCGACCGTTCGCACCCCCGCTTGAGCCTTGCGTGCGGGAGTACGCGAGGCGCGACTTTGACAATCGGGATGTCGGTAACAACAACGCAACTGATGCGTGCGCGGGTGTGGCCCGGAAAGCCTGCCCGCGCACGATCAATCTTCGGGGCGGGGGCGTACCGTTTCCCCTGTCACCACTTCCCAACGATCGTCCCCGCCCCACTTTCCTGTCCGTAGTCCTTGTCGCGCTTTTTGGAAACGCGCGCGCAACCAATGGCCACGGACTCATGATGAGAGGTCAGCTAACGGTAGGCTGCGAGGCCCTGAACCTCGTCATGAAGGTTCGAGTCCTTCCCTCTCAGCCATTCGACTCGGGCCGCCTCCGCGGCCTCGCTCAGGGCAGGCTATCTCACCTCGCGATCGGGATCACACCGTGTGGCGGTGTTGCGTACGAGTGTGCGCGGCCGGCTGAAAACCGGCAGGTGTGGGTGCGACTCCCACCGCCGCCGCCATCGAGCCGTCTTCTAACGGCTGAGGATGCCTGGCTTCAACCAGGAGATGGAGGTTCAACTCCTTCCCGGCTCGATCAAACTTCGGAGGTCGTCGTCCAACAGGAAGACGCCGGTCTTGCAAACCGGAAATGCGGGTGCGATTCCCGTCGACTCCACCACTCTTCGCCGCCGTGGTCCAACGGTAGGGCACCTGCTTGGTGCGGGTGTCGTCCGGACCCGACGTCGAGTCGGGTTGCGAGACCCTCATCGGGAACTTCACTGTTCCACCCGCAATGCAGGAAACGGGGGTTCGACTCCCCCCGGCGGCTCCATCACTGATATTCGAGAGCGAAATGCGGTCCGCATTCGCGGACGCGATCGGGCGGCTGTCGCGTAGAAGCCAGCGCGCGACGTTCCCAACGTCGAGGGCGGAGTGCGAGTCTCCGCAGCCGCACCATTCACGGGCTCGTCGTCCAACAGGAAGACACTGGTTCCGCACACCAGGAATGCGGGTGCGATTCCCGCCGAGTCCACCAAGATCGTCCGGGCGCGCTGAGCAGGTCTGGGACAACGAGCTCAACTGCCTGTAAAGCAGCCGGCCTTCGGGCCTTGTGGGTTCGAATCCCGCCGCGCCCACCACTTCGACTCGCGCGGCCGAAGGCCGCCAAGAGGCGAAGTGCCCCGAGCGAGCAATGCGAGTCGAGGGGCTACTCTCCGTCCAAGTCGGATTGCACTCGCTCAGAGCAAGCAACTCACAGTTCGACTCAGGGACTTGTCTCGTCGAGGGGAGCCGATGGGCCACACTGGGAGATCGGCTAACAGCAGGCCACGAGCCTTTGAAGCTCGCCGTGGAGGTGCGAATCCTCCTCTCCCAGCCATTCGACTCGCGAAGTCCCTTCGCTCCGCTTGGAACTGTGCTCGCTCATGGCAGGCCAGTCTCGCGATCTCTTAAACCGCAACTGCGCGTGTCGAATGCCCTGAGCGAGGACTGCGAGTCGAAGGGCTCTCAACCACGAATCCACGAGCGGCTGTCGCGTAAGAGCAGCGCGCGACGCTTCCATCGTCGAAGTCGGAGTGCAACTCTCCGCAGCCGCTCCAAATCGTGCCACATGGTGGGCGAAGGCAAAGAGTCGAGCCGCGTGACTGTGACTCACGCATTAGCGGGTGCGAGTCCCGTCGCTCACCCCAATCCTTGTGGGCGTAGCACAACAGCAGTGCGCCGCTCTGCCACGGCGGAGACGCGAGTGCGACTCTCGCTGCCCACACCATCCGCGCCTATTTCAACAGGAGAATGCGCGCCCGATAAGCGCGCGATCGAGGTGCGATTCCTCGGGCGCGGACCAACCTTCAGCGAGCCGCGACCAACAACGCGTGATTGCGAGCTTCAGTCGGCAGGCCAGATTTTAAGGAGGTCCCCCCATGCGTCGCACCCTGCGATGGATCTGCCCGCGCTGCGGCTGGAAGAACGGAGTTTATCGCTGGCGCTGCCGGCGTTGCCGGATCAAGTGTGCGGCAGAGAGGCGAATGTCGATCGCGACGATTCTCGCGTCGCCCCCGTTCGATCCGGCTCGAAACTGATGTCTGTTCATGCGCGTGCTCCCGGGCCGTTTCAGGCGGCCCCGGGACTTGCCGGTCTCGTTCAAGAGGAGGATAGCGTCCCGGTACGACGCGGATGCCGGTGCGACTCCGGCGACCGGCTCCAGCCTCCGCTCGCTGAGCGAAGCGATACCGGAGCGGAGGCTGTCTCGCCGAAGCTGCGCAGCAGCGAAGGCGGACGGCCTTCCCGCACGAGCTGCGGCTTGGCAGGCCACCTCGACTCGCCCTGCGGCGCCAGGGCCACGGAATGCAGCCAACAGGGAGGCGATGGCAGCTGGCTTGCTGAACGGTCCCGAAAACCGCAGCTCCCGCATCGGGAGTCGGAGGTTCGATTCCTCCCGCCTCCGCCACTTCGACTCGCGCCGCCGCAAGCCGCGAAGAGGCGACGTGCCCCGAGCGAGCAAAGCGAGTCGAGGGGCTACGCCCCGTCCACGTGGGGTGGCGCTCGCTCAGTCCACGCATTCCTCAGTTCGGAATTCGCGACTTCACGGAGACGTGATGGCGAATGGTAAGCCACCTCTTTGCTAAAGAGTCGCCTCTCACGGGGCATGCAGGTTCGAGTCCTGCCGTCTCCGCCACTTCGACTCGCGCGGCCGCAGACCGCGAGGAGGCGAAGTGCCCCGAACGAGCGCGGCATGTCGAGAGGCCACTTCCGTCCGTGTCGCGCTCGAAGCGTGAAGCAACCATGGCCCGGTGGCCGAACAGAAAGGCACCTGATTGCAGATCAGGCGTGTGCAGGTGCAAGTCCTGCCCGGGTCTCCAATTTTCGCCAGCGTCGTTCAACAGCAGGACTGCGGTCCCGTAAACCGCCGATGCCGGTGCAATTCCGGTCGCTGGCTCCAGACAAGCTGCCGGGGACAAGGGAAGACAGCGTCCCGCCTGCTTGGGGTGCAGGAACAGCGCGGTGCGAGTCCGCGGTCCCCGACCATCTTTCGCCGACCCCCTGAATGCGACGCGCAGTCGCGGGCTTCAGCCGGCAGGCCATGGGCGCGTAGTTCAAGAGAAGAACGACTCCGTGACATGGAGACGATCGGGGTGCAACTCCTCGCGTGCCCACCATCCGCCCGCGGACGACCACGAACGGCTCTCTAGCACAATCAGCAGTGCGGCGGTTTCATAAGCCGCGACCGTCCGGGTGCGAATCCCGGGGGAGCCACCATTCGACTTGGTCCCGGAGCAAAGCTGCGAGTACCTGGTTCAGGGCAGGCGCCCCGGCTCGCATGGAAGGGTCGTCACGGTCGGCAGCGTGTGCGCGCCCGGAAAGCGCGAGGGCCACCAAGCCTCGCGGGTTCGAATCCCGCCCCTTCCTCCACTATGATTCCCCGAATGCGATGCCAGCTGTGCAGCCGCGAGGCGCGCACGACGCGACACCACCTGGTCCCGCGCTCCCGTCGCAAGCACGAACGCGAATCGTACGGATCGCTCATCGACCTCTGTCGCGACTGCCATCGGAAAATCCACGCGACGTGGGACAACAAGACGATCGCGCGCACCTACGCGACGATCGAAAAACTCAGCGCAGCGCCGGAGCTGCAAGCGTACCTGACGTGGATCCGCAAGCGGCCGGGCACGACCTACTTCGGCAGCGCCGATTCGAAACCTTAGCGTTGCGGGGTCGGGTAACTGGTAGCCCAGCGGATTGTTAATCCGCCATGGTGTGGGTTCGACTCCCACCCCCGCAGCCATTCGACTCGGGCCGCACGCGGCCATCCCTCATGGCAGGCCAGCATCGTGATTTCGCAAACACGAACTGTGCGCGTCGACGGGCTTCTGAGACCTCCCGCTGGTGAAACAGACATCACCGCTGTCTTCTAAACAGCTGTTCGGGGTGCAAGTCCTCGGCGGGAGACCAATCTTCCGGGCGTTCGGCTAACAGCCAGGCCGGCGGTCCCTCACACCGCAAATACGGGTGCGACTCCCGTACGCCCGACCAACGCTCGGATCCATCGCGCTCGGGGGCGTGGTGCAAGAGAAGCATGGCGGTCCTTCAAACCGTCGATGTTCGGTGCAAGTCCGACCGCCCCTGCCACGCCTCCGTATGTCAACGGCAGACGGCCGCTCCTTTAAAGCGGAGATGGAGGTTCGAGTCCTCCCGGTGGCACCATTCGCCTTCGTATGTCAACAGCCAGACGGCCGGTCTCTTAAACCGGAAATCTCGGTGCAAGTCCGAGCGAGGGCACCATTGTTCGACCCGTGGCGCAATCAGCAGACGCGCCCGATTCAAAACCGGGCTCCTGCGGGTGCAACTCCCGCCGGGTCGACCAGAATATTCGTCGCGGGTGGCAAGGCGCAGCGCCTGGGCGGTCTCATACGCCGCCAATCGAGGTGCAACTCCTCGGCCCGCTACCACGGTTCCGTGACGCAATCAGAAGACGTACGGCGCTCAGAACGCCGGTTTTGCAGGTGCAAGTCCTGCCGGAACCACCAACCCTTCCCCGCTTGGTTCAACAGGAGAATGCCTGTCCCACACACAGGTGATCGAGGTGCAATTCCTCGAGCGGGGACCAACCTTCGCCGACCCACAGTCCACACTGCGGGCTCGTGGGCTTCGGTTCGCGAGTCGGCATTTCATCTCGCCGTGGTGTAACAGACGAGCATCGCAGGCTACGAACCTGCTGGCGGAGGTGCAATTCCTCCCGGCGAGACCATCCGCCTTCGCTCACCGAAGGCGAGCCGCAGATAGATGCCACGCCGAAGCTGCGCAGCAGCGAAGGCAGGCTCCCCCGATCAAAGCGGCGACCTTCGGCGTGATTCCGCGTCTTGTTCATCGAAATCTCAGGAGCTCCCGGTCTGTCGCTGCAAGCCCATGGGACGACGGCTCCAAAGGGTATCCGTAAGCTCTCCGCATCTTCGCCCGCAATCGAGATGCAGAGCGAGGGAGGGCGCATCGCGCCTGCCAGGTCCCCGCTCGAGAGTGAGCTTGGCCGTGTCGCACGACCGGCGTACTAGTCCCGGTCGCAGAGTCTGGCGTAAGCCCTGCCGCCGCGCGCACGCGCTGGCGAGAGGAGGCATGAAAGGCCGCGGGTGGCCTTGCGACTAAACCTCCCCGCAGGCGGGTGGATAGCCAAAAGCGAGGTCAGCGGGAGCTCCCCAATCATTCGCTGCCGTGGCGCAACTTCCGGAAGACGCACTCGGCTGAGAACCGGGTTCCTGCAGGTTCGAATCCTGTCGGCAGCACCATCCGTGTCTGGCCTAATCTGGCAAGGCGCCTGGTTCGGGACCAGGACAATGCGGGTTCAAATCCCGCGACACGGACCAATTCTCCGAATCGACTCCCTGTGGTGTAGCAGATCGCACGGCAGCCTCCGAAGCTGCAAGTGAAGGTGCGACTCCTTCCGGGGAGACCACTTCCTGTCGTTGCCGACATCTCAAGTCATGAAAGGACCCTATGCTCGACGCTCCGACTCTCGTGCTCAACCGCGCGTGGGTGCCCATTCGCACGACGCCCGTCCGGGACGCCCTCTGCCTTGTCTACAAGGGCAGCGCGCTCGCGATCGAGCCCGAGACGTACCAGACGTACACGTTTGCGACCTGGGCAGAACTCCGCGCCGCGGAGAACGAGCCGCACGTGAAGACGGTCCGCTTCATGCTCCGCGTGCCGGAGGTCATTCTCCTCACGAAGTACAATCGCGTGCCGGAGCGTGGAGTCGTATTCTCGCGTCGCAACATCTTCAAGCGCGACCGCTACACGTGCCAATACTGCGGTGGCCGTCCGGGCACGCCCGAGCTGACGATCGACCACGTCCTCCCCCGCTCCAAGGGCGGCACGAGCACGTGGACGAACTGCGTGCTCGCGTGCGTCGACTGCAACGCGAAGAAGTCCAACCGGACGCCGGAACAGGCACGCATGAAGCTCCGCCGCCCGCCCGCGCGCCCCGCGTGGAAGCCGGTTTTCTCGATGCGGCTCGCCACGATTCCCCGGTCCTGGCAGGACTTCCTCTCGGACGCGTACTGGAACGTGCCCCTCGAGGAATAGGAGTGATCATGCGAGCGACCCTCGGCGAATTTCTGCGGATCGGACGCTTGGGAGGCATCCAGACGGGTGCCTCCCGGGCGGACGTCCGTTTCCGACTCGGCGCCCCGCGGCTGACCGCCCCGGGCCTGTGGGCGTACGACGCTCTCGAAATCCGCTTCGATCGCGACCGCGTGCGTACGCTCGCACTCCGATTCGACTGCCCCGTGCCTCCACGGCTCCGGCTCGACGGGTGGCGGCCGACGCGCGACACGACCCTCGCAGTCTTTCAGCGCTACCTCGCCGACGAGCGCATCCCGTTCCGCATGTCCATCCCCACGGACCGGCGCATCGCACTCTCCGTCGGCGGAGGCGCGGCCGTCGCCTTCGCCCTCGAAGGCACGCATACTTCTCTGGATCGAATCGATGCTGCGTTTCGGCCCCCGACCGCGCTATAATTACGCGGGTAAGGGCGAGCCGCAACACAGGGGGTCTCACGTCATGAAACCAGTCGCACTCGCTCTCGCCGTTTGTCTCACGCTCGGCGCAACCGCGCTCGACGCGTACGGCCAGTGATGCGGCGGCGGCAGCGGAGGCGGAGCCTCCGGCGGTTCGCCCAGCGCCGGCGCCGGCAGCACCGGCCAGCCG
>CAYXVY010000257.1:0-10592 GCA_964468745.1 uncultured Planctomycetales bacterium
GGCGCCCGACCGCACCCCCGACAAGCGCAACGACTACGCAGGCAAGGAGGTCGTTGTCCACGACAACCGCGGCGTCTGCTCGCATGCCGGCTACTGCACGGAGCGACTCGCCGCCGTCTTCCGCGAAGACGACGAACCGTGGATCGACCCGAACGGCGCGAAGGCGCGACAGATCATCGATGCGGTAAAACGCTGTCCATCCGGTGCGCTGAGCTACAGCGTCAAAGCGGTGGCGCATCTCGATCAAGAGCGTGCACCGAGGGTGACCGTTTCCAAGGACGGCCCGTACTGCCTCGAAGGCGGCATCGAGATGCCTGGCGTAGAATTCGGCGCGGGCGCCTCCCGCGAACACTACTGCCTCTGCCGTTGCGGCCGGTCGAAGAACAAACCCTTCTGCGACGGCACCCACTGGGAGGTCAAGTTCAACGACGCTCAGTAAGTCGGCCGGCCTCCGCCGCTATGATGAAGCCGAGGGCAAGCGATGGACGCGGTCTACTTTCCCCCGGCGCCGCGGCCCCGGACGCGCGGATGGCGCAAGCGCAGGACGAATATCGGGCTGCTGTTCTGCATCTTCGGGCTGCCGGGCCTCGCGGGCTTGCTCTTCACAGGGACGATGGCCTACGAGGCATGGGGTAAACACGCCCTCGGAACGCGGGGCATCCTCGTGCCGTGCGGTCCAGCGCGAGATGGGCGATTGCGCGATCCATCCGGGAGCAGCGCTGAATGTGCGCTGCGCGAGCGCGTAGCGTTCAGCCCCGCACTGGCGACAGAGATCGTGGTCGAAGACGAGCGGCCTGAAGAGGAACCAGTTGGCGGCAATGATGCCGAGCGCCAGGGCCGCGTACCCGAGGCGACGCTTCATCCGCCGTGTGAGACGCGCCGGCGATGCGCGGTATCACGCGACGCAACCATTTCGCGCGTGACGCGACGAAGGACTCAAGGACCAAGGGCTGAACCCGCGCGACGTTTATCGCCCAGTTTCAGGTCACCCCAAGACGTTCCCCTGGGAAACGAGCGTGTTACCCAGGGAAACGTTTTCGCAGGCGCCGAAAATGCCCTTCGCTTGGCGCTGCGTCGCAATAACTTGCGGAGGCGTCAATGGCACGGCGCTTGCGCTATCCAATCCTCATGGGGTCGCGTAGACCAGTTTCCAGACGACTCGAGAAGGCGCCGCGAACACAAAGAGGCCGTGGCGGAACTGGTAGACGCGCCGTCCTCGCAAGGCGGTGCTCCGCAAGGAGCGTGGGGGTTCGAGTCCCCCCGGCCTCACATACCCGTCTTGCGAGGCACCCCGTCACTGGAGTATGCTGACGGCACTTGCGAGGACGGCGCGGTTCCGCCAAGGAGCCGTGTAAAGAGGCGCGGTGACGAACCGCGCCTTTTTTATTTCACTCCGACCCGTGCCCTCTCGACGAGCGCTCGATCCTCGTCAGGCATTTGCGGATGGGACGGGCGAGGGCTGAAAGGGTCTAAAGGGTCGTTGAAAAAATCCGCCACCGCGCTATTGGACGGGATGGGTCGGCGGAGACTCAACGGGATCCGCCGGACCGACGCAACAACCCGCCCGTCCCGCGGGTTCAACCCGTCATGCTGATTGAAGCGCTCCTGCTCTGCGTCGCCCTCCAGGATCCCGAGTCCAAGACGCTCGACGTCCGCCTCGTCCTCCAGAACGACTTCGTCACCGAGATCGACCTGAAGGGGACGGGCGCGACGAATCGCGCGCTCAGCGTCGGCGGCTCAGCGCTCGTCGCGGGCAAGTCCGACGCCGAGAAGGACGAGCCGAAGGAGAAGCCGATCGCCCGCTTCCTCGACACCGACGACGACAAGATCCGCAAGCGCTTCGCGGCGTATCTGAAGACTCATGCGATCGACGCCCAGACCACCGACTGGATCGTGCTCGACATGGAGCATCCCGTCCACCCGTCGGACCTCGGACAGGCGGAGTACGACACCAACCGCGACAAGCTCATCGAGGCCTTCAAACGGCGCATCGCCATCGCGCGCGAGGCGCTCCCGAAGGCGCGGCTCTCGCTGTACGGCGTCGTCGTCGGCAATTCGCGCGGCCTCGTCGAAAACGAGGGCTTCAAGACGTCGATGAAGGGCTACCAGCGCGCCGCGGAGCTCGGGATGTTCGACGCGCTGGACTATCTCGTGCCGGTGATCTATCAGCGCTGGGGGCCGGACGACCGCATCTACAAGACGCTCGAGGAGTACACGCGCCAGACGGTGAAGATGTCGGCGACGCTCAAGCGCAAGGACGGGTCCTCGATCCCGCTCGCGCCTCTCCTCAGCGTGCGCGTCTTCAACACCAAGTCGGACCACGACAGGAAGCCGGTGTCGGCCGAGAGCGCGAAGCTGCAGCTCAAGGTGCTCGCGGAGTGCCCCGAGGTGAAGATGGTCGGCTTCTGGTCGGCCGACGAGAAGCCGAAGGACGTGAACCGGGTCGACTTCCTGAAGCAGCTCGATCTGAAGCCGGCGAAGTAGGGCGGCTCAGACGGCTGCTCTAATCCATTCTCGTCCAGCCGTCCTTCGCGGGGTCGAGCGGGAATCCGCGCGGCGGGACACCCCCCGTGTCCTTCTTCCAGATGACGTTCTCCTCGTTCACGATGACCGTCAGCGTCGACTTGCCACCGTACTTCGCGGGATAGCTGCACAACCCGAAGCGATCACGATTGCGTCCGCTCCCGTCGTTGTAGGGGATGTACCAGTCCGGCGACACCTCGTACCTCTCCAGCGCGATGCGCAAGTATCGCCCTGCCGGGGCGACCTCCTTCGAGCAGCAGCAGAAGTGATCGCCGCGGGCCCTCACCGCTTCTCGGCGAGCCGCGCGCGGCAGTATTCCATGAACGGTTTCAGCTCGGACGCCAGGCCCCGGTTGATGGACAACGCCTTCTCGTAATCGGCGAGCGCCGCGCGGAAGTCGTCGGGCGATTTCGTGCGCAGGCCGCGCGCGTAGTACACGCCCGCCCTCTGGAACCAGACGTCGGGGCTGCCGCGATTCAGCTTGAGCGCCTCGTCGTAGCCGACGAGCGCGCGCCGGTAATGGTCCAACGGATCCTTGCCGCGGCCTGCCAGCCAGTCCGCCCAGTTTCCCCACAGGTTCGCGCAGATGAGCCACGCCTCGAAGTTCCCCCCGTTCCGCTTCAACGACTCGCGCAAATCGTCGAGCGCGCGCTTGTAGAGCGGCGAGGGATCGTCTCCCCGGCTTTGCACGTACGCCCCGTGGTTCGCCCCCGCGCGCCCGCGATTCATCCACGTGAGCGCACTTACCGGGTTCAGCTTGAGCGACGCGTCGAAATCGGCCATCGCCGCCGCGAAGAGCGGTTCCGGGTCTTCCTTCCTCCGAAGCTTGACCACCGCCCAGTTCACCCTCAGCGTTCCGCGATCCGCCCACGCCGCGTCGCGCGACGGATCCAGCTTGAGCGCCTCCGCGAGGTCCTGTTCGGCGGCCGCGTAGAGCTCGGTCGCGTCCGCGCCGGCGGCGTCCTTCCAGACGCCCCAGTTCGTCTGCGCATGTGCGCGATCGATCCACGCCTCGACGCGCGACGGCGCGAGCCGGAGGGCTTCGCTGTAGTCCTCGATGGAGTGCCTGTAATGCGCCGCGGGATCCTGCCCCGAAGAGGACAGCACCGAGCCCCAGTCCATGTGCGCGTCGCCGCGCTCCATCCACGACTCGCGGCGCGCGGCATTCCTCCTGAGCGATTCGTCGAGGTCCGCGACCGCCTGCTCGAAGAGTTCGAACGCGTTCTCGCCCCGATCAGCCGTGTTGTTCGCCACCGCCACGCGCGCGCGACCGCGCCCCGCCCAGAAGGGGACGTACCCCCGGTCGCGATCGAGTCCGGCCGACCAGTACGCGGCCGCCTCCGGCCATCGCCTCCGCTGCTCCTCCATCGTGCCGAGCGCCTCGTGCGCCTCCTCGAGGTCGGGGTCGAGGCGCGTCGCGCTCTCCAGCTCCGCGACGGCGGGTTCCGTGTCGCCGCGCAAAACGTGCAGCAGCCCCCGTGCGCACGCGAGCTGCGCCGGCTCCACCGCGCCCGCGGAGCGCCCGAGGAAGGCGATGTCGTCCTCGACCCGGCGTTGCATATCGCGCGCGGTCGGGTCGGCCGCGACGAGTTCCTTCCACGACGCGACCTTGATCTGCTCCCGTCTGCCGCCGCCGGCCAGGGCTTCTCCGGCGGTGCGCCTCGCGGCCGCGACGATCTCAGTAACGCGACGGCGGAACTGCCGCGTGACGAGCACCACGCGCTCGTAGCGCGCCGCCGCGTGATCGGGGTCGCGCTTGAGCGCCTCCTGCTGCTGCGCGAGCGCGAGATCGTCGTCCATCAGCGCCCGATGCATCCGTCCGAGCCGGTGGTACGGCTCGGCGAGGGCCGCGTCCTCCGCGATCACGGCGCGGCAGACGCGCTCCACCTCCGGCAGGTGCGCGCGCATCTTGTCGAGCTCGTCGCGCCGCCGCTCCATCAGCGCGAGCTTGAGGTAGGCGTCCGAGATCTGGCGCATCTGGGCGAGGAGCGTGTCGCGCGCCTGCGTCAGTTTCGTTTCCGTGAGCCAGAGCCGCGGCAGCGCCCACGTCGCGAGGGCCGCGATGACCATGAGCGCCGCGGCGCCGGTGGCTACGATCCCCGCGCGCCGGGCGACCGCCTTGCGGAGGCGATAGGCGACGGAGGCCGGCCGCGCCGAGATAGGGTCGCCCTTCAACCAGCGCTCGAGATCGTCGGCGAGCGCCTGCGCCGTAGGGTAGCGTCGGTCGCGGTCCTTCTCGAGGCACTTGAGGGCGATCGTCTCGAGGTCGCGATCGATCTTCGCGTCGATCGTGCGCGGCGGCCTGGGTTCCTCCGTGGCGACCTTCATGAGGAGCTCGACGATCGAGTCCCCCTTGAACGGCGGCCGGTCGGTCAGAAGCTCATACAGCGTCGCGCCCAGCGAGTACACGTCCGCGCGTGCGTCGGCGCGTTCCCCCTTCGCCTGTTCGGGGGGCATGTACGCGGGGGTGCCGACGACCATGCCGCTGACGCTGTGGCCACCTTCGACGCCGCGGGCGAGGCCGAAGTCCATGACGTAGACGTGGCCCGAGGGGGTGACCATCACGTTCTCGGGCTTGATGTCGCGGTGAATCACGCCGTGCTCCTGGGCGAAGGCGACCGCGCGGGCGGCGTCGCGCACCAGGCGGACGATCTCGCGACGATCCGCACGCGGGACGGTTTTGAGGGTCTGGCCCTCGACGAACTGCATGGCGATGAACTGCTCGTTCGCTTCGTAGATCGCGGCGATATTCGGGTGGTTGAGACGCCCCGCGGTCTGCGCCTCGCGGCGGAAGCGCGCGAGCTCGTCGGCGTCGTTGCCCTTGAGGAACTTGAGGGCGACCCATCGGTCGAGCTCGGTGTCCCAGGCTTTCCAGACTTCGCCCATTCCGCCGGAGCCGAGCATCTGCGTGCGGACGAACTTGCCGACGTGCGATTCGGGGGGGGCGGAGGCGACCTCGGGCGGGGCCACAGGGAGGAGTATATCCCCGACCCGGCGGGCGGGGCGCTCAGTCCATCCGCGTCCACCCGTCCTTCGCGGGATCGAGCGGGAATCCGCGCGGCGGGACGCCACCCGTGTCCTTACCGTAGAAGACGTTGTCCTCGTTCACGATGAAGGTGCGCGTCAACTTGCCGCCGTACTTTGCAGGATAGCAGCACAACCCGAAGCGATCGCGATTGCGTCCGGTCC
Source organism: uncultured Planctomycetales bacterium (assembly GCA_964468745.1). GTDB lineage: Bacteria > Planctomycetota > MHYJ01 > MHYJ01 > JACPRB01 > JACPRB01. The sequence continues at coordinate 5,713 of CAYXVY010000257.1, forward strand.
CGTCGTCGTACGGGATGTACCCGTCGGGCGAAGCCTCGTACGTCTCGAGCGCGACGTACCAATACCCGTTGCACGGCGCCGCCGTCCCGTACACCTCCTCGTAGGCGACCGCGCCGCCCTGCACCGGCACCGGCCCCTTGCTTGTCAGCGCCATCCGGGGCCGCGCGTCCGCGCACGCGAGCGAGGGTTCGATCAGCTTCATGTACGGATTCGGTTCGTCCACGCGCATGCGGTAGAGGCCACCGATGTCCGCCACCCAGAAGTCCCTAACGCCGTTCTTGTCGCGGTCGTTCGCGCGAAAGTCCGCCTGCGCGGTTACGATCATCTTGATCGACGGGCTCGCGCCGCGTTCACTCCGCGACCCGCGGGAGACCGCCTCGTCGTAGATGAGATAGCCGACGACGCCGAAGACGAGCGCCAGACCCGCCATGGTAAACCACCCCGGCAGGTTGCCGACACGGTCGGGCATTGTCATTCATGATAAGACGAAACGCGCAACGTCGGTGCAGCTGACGTGCCGAGATGTTTCCGGGCGACCGCGATGCGCGCGACCCCGCAGTTACGACAGGAATCGATCTCGAGGTGCGGCCCGACCACCACCGCGTTCGTTCCAATGACGACCATCGCCAGCGTGACGTACGCAATCCGGCGCTGCATCCGATGGATGTGACACGTCGACGTCGCGCGGAGTCACGCGAACCGCCGCCCCGACGCTACCGTCGCGCGCCGCCGCGCCCGGCCTTCGGCCTCAGCCCCGCCCGCAGATCCTGCCAGCTCGGACGCTCCGTCGTGCCCCGCTCACGCTGAGAAGCAAGCGTCGTGCGCAGACGCGCGACGCCGGAGTGGGGCGCCGGTGGCACAACCACAGGTGCCGGAGATGCAGCCGCGACTTCGCAGGCAACCTCCGGAACGACCGGCGACGAACGTGCCTCCACAGGCACAGCGGCCGGCCCCGATACAGACGCCTCCCGCCGAGACGCCGCCACCGCAAGCGCACCCAGGGCGAGCGCGCACACGGCCACGCCCGCCCACCGCCGCACGAACAACATCCGCACTACCTCTTTTCCACCACGAACCGGTAATCGACGCCGCTGCCGCCATCCTTCGTCGAATTGCTGATCTTCACATGGAACTTCCCGGTGCTCGACGCCGGCGCCACGAACGCCACCTCGTTGCTCACCATCCCGTAGTGGATTCCCTGCGTGATCAGCGTGTACAGGCCCTTGATCGTCGGAATCGACTCCGCCGTGAACATGAGCGCCCCCGTCTCGTCGTACACCGACACGTCCGCGAAAATTGTGGACGCCTGGTTGTCGAGGAACGGGAACGTGTCGATGCCGAACCCGCCCTGCACGGAGAGAATCACGAGCTGCCCCTGCGCCGACGTGAAGCTGAAGTAATCCGCGTCGCCGGGCGTCGAAACGATCCCCGCCACGTGATTCGCGCTCACCCCGGCCGTCGGGAACGGATGCGCCGTAGCCGTCGTGTCGTGAGTTGACGTCTCCATCGACGCCGACTTCCACTTTGTGATCTCGAACGAGTACTCGGTGTCCCCGGGCGTGCCGAGCGGCGAGAGCACCACGTAGAACGTGCCGGTCGTCGGCAGGATCGCGCGGCAGTTGTTCGACGAATCGCCAAGGTAGATGCTGTCCTCGGCGGTGAGTCCGCTGTCCAGAAGCGTGGAGCCGTCCTTGTCCACAAAGACGACGAGAGTGCCGTCCGCCGTCTTCTCGCGGTTCGTCGAGTCGTGATAGAAGACGCGCACGATGTCCCCCGCGGTCCCGCTGAAGCTGAACCAGTCCTCGCCGTCGGCGACGAAGCCCGACGGGAGGAGCATGCCGGTGACCACGTCGCCGTACGTGATGCCCATCGCGTCGGACGAGCTGGACGTCGTGCCGACCTCCACGATGCTGCCGGTCGGGGTCGTCGAGTATGTCAGGAAGAACGGCGCGCTGCCGCCGACCGACCCCTCGCCGAGGAGCACGTAGAACGTGCCGCCGGAGAGCGTCTCGTACTCGATCATCGCGTCCATGTAGAGGCCGTCGTCGATCGGCGCCATCGCCTTTCCGGCGCTCGAATCGAGGATGTAGAGCATCGGATTGCAGTAGGCACTCGCCGATCCCGCGACGCCGTTGCGATACGCGCACACCTCGACCTTGATGATCGTGCCCGCGGCGACGGACATCGTGAAGTACTGGTCGACGCCGGCCGTCTTCGTGCCGCTGATCGTGCCGGCCGTAATGGTCATCGCAGACGCGGGGGCGGTGTTCGTGCCCGGCGACTTCTGAAGCGTCCCTAGCGAGAGCTTCGTGATGCGGACGATGTACTTCCCGCCGCCGCCGGCGGGCGTGAGCTTCGACGTCGAGATGAAGTACGTGCCCGTCGTGGGCGCGCGCCACATCGGGATGTCCATGTCGTGGTCCGCCCACAGCGCGGAGAACGCCGAATACGAGTGCGCCAGCAGCGTCGATGTGCCGTCCGTGTCGAAGAGCTTGAGCAGCGGGACGTTGTCCGCCGTCTGCCACGCGACGGTGTCGGTGCGGATGGCGAACATGTCGATCTGGAGGACGTCGTCGAGCGCCGCGTCGAACTTCCAGAAGTCGACGTCGCTCGCGGTTGCGAGGCTTCCGGAGCCGGCGCCGCCGATGGGGATCTGCAGGACGCCCCCCGCGGAGAAGGTGCCGTTGGGTTCGGTTTCGGGAATGACGCCGCTGCCGATGGTGAGCGAGCAGGCGAGGGTGTCGGTTCCTGTGCCGTTCAGCGCCTGGACGGTGAAGAGCGTCGTGCCGGCGAGGCCGGGCGTGCCGCTCAGGACGCCGGCGCCCGAGAGGGTGAGGCCGCTCGGGAGGACTCCGACGGTCACGCTCCAGGTGATCGTCGGGCTGCCGGTCGCGACGAACGTCAGGTTGTACGGGACGCCGACGGTGCCGGCCGTCAGGGGCGACGTGGTCGTGATGTTCGGGACTGTGCCACCGCCTCCTCCGCCCCCGCCGCCGCCTCCCCCTCCTCCGCCGCCGCACGCGACGGCGATGGCCGCAAGCGAGACGATGACGAAGCGCAGAACGACATTGGTGCTGTGGGAACTCATGCTCAGCCCCTTAATACGCTCCACCCCGGAATGACCCCAACCGCCCCTACCCTTATGGGTAAGGACTTTAGAACACGCGCTTCGGCGGGTCAAGGGCGCGGTCTGGCGGCGACCGCTCGATCGTCGGTGAAATCCAGCGCGATGCAACGTCCTATGAATGTGCGCTTGAAACTGAAGTGCGCGGGGTTCGGGGCGCTGCTCGGCGCCGTCGTATATTTCCTCTGGTGCAACGTCGGACGGTGGAACGACTTCGTCGAGCAGCACGAGGCGCGTGTCGCGCGGCTGAGCGCCGATCCCGGCGAGCGCACGCCGCTGCTCGGGCCGCCGATCAAGGGGAATGCTCTTGAAGCATACGAAGCCGCGTATTACGCGCGGCGGGGCGATCCCGATGAGCTCGCGCTGCTCGATGGCGCCAGACGCACGCGCATCGTGCCTGAGCCTACTACAGCGCAATACACGCCAGGCAGCGACCGCGGGTGGATTCTCGACTACGCGGGGTGGCATCTGCGCCGAGCTGCGCCGAGACATCTGCGCGAAGGCAACTTGAATGGCGCGATCGACTTTGCGGCCGGGACGCTGCAGGTAGCGGCGGATCTCCAGCGCGAGCAAGCCATGTACTACGCAGGTTCAGGTCTGGGACTTGGCACGGAATCTGAGGCGGTGCTCGCCGCGATCATCGTCGATCCGCAGACCACGGCTCCGCTGCTCGACCGGATCGAGAGCCTCCTCGACGCGTACGAAGCGCAGATGAACATTTCCAGAGCGATCGAAGGAGAACGCGCTGGGGCGGACGCGGCACTGCTCGACGTTCACGAGGGGCGCCGAACGATCGAGGCGTCGTCGCTGACCTACGTCGCGATGCGGAACGCTACGACAACGCGACTGCTTCTCCTGTCGCACGCGGACCAGATCGCGCGGTGGTGCGCAGGCGTGCGCGAAGCGATGGCGCTCAGATGGCCGGCGGCTGCCGAGATTCACGCGCGGGTCCGCAAGGAAGCTTACCGTCTCGATGATCCGATCTCGCGCACGTACTCCCTCGTCTATCCGGATCGTCTGGACCAGGAGTGGCGCTGGGCGGTCGGCTACCATCGCATGCTGAAGGCGGCGCTGATGTGCCAGCGGGGTCGCGGCCCGGAGGATAGTGCGTGGCCCAGCGATCCCTTCAGCGGGGATCCACTCAAGCTGGAGGAGGCGGCGTCCGGTCGCCGCATCTCGGTGCCCGGCGTGTCGCTTGTCGCGCCGATCGACGGGCGTGCCCCCATTCTCGGCCCGCTGACGATCGAGGTCCCCAAGTAAGGGTCCGCACGCCGCTCTCGCCGGCCCTGCCCCGATTCTCTTCCTCTCTCACGGCGTGCCGTCCTGCAGGCCCACGATCTCTCGCCCGGTCCTCAGATAGATGCAGCCGTCCCCGGGGCTGAACGCGAGCCCGGAAACGTACGCCCCCTTCCAACTCCAGAGCTCCTCCGCCCCCTTCGGCGAAAGTCGCAGGCGGCAGAGGGACGCCTCGCCGACCGCATACACCCGGGTTCCGGAAATGCGGAGCCGCCCAGACGGCTGCTTCAACACCCCCACCTCTTCCGGCGTCCCCTTCGCGAGATCGATGCGACTGATCGCCTGACCCTGCACGCACCACAACGCGCCCTCGTGCAGGACGAATCCCCCCGCGGCGACGTTGCGCTTCCGCAGGTCCTCCGACGATATCGCCCACCGCTCCTTCCCCTTTGCAAGTTCCACGCAGGCGAGTCCTCCGGCGTACGTAGCCACGATCAACGCGCCCTCATGGACGCCCAGG
>CAYXVY010000258.1:0-12940 GCA_964468745.1 uncultured Planctomycetales bacterium
GACTCGCCGACGACGCCGAGGGTCTTGCCCTTCGGGATGGGGAAGGAGACGCCGTCGACGGCTTTCACCGCGCCGTCCTCGGTGAAGAAGTGCGTGCGGAGGTCGTGGACCTCCAGCAGGGGTTCTCCGTCGACTTTCGGCATCATGGCGGCGGCTACTTTAAGTGCACACACGGAAATTCGCAACAGTACGGGAGCAACCCTTCGATGCGCCTGCGGCGCCCTCAGGGCAAGCGGGCCGCAAGGTCGCACTATCTGAGTGAGCGATCCGCTTGTCAGTGTTCACGATTTGAGACGAGGATCGACGGCGTCGCGAATGCCGTCGCCGACGAGGTTGTAGCAGAGCACGGCGGCGAAAATGGCGCCGCCCGGAATCACGAAGGTCCACCAGCTATTCAGCTGGCTGCGGCCGGTGTACAGGATCTGGCCCCAGCTCGTCTCGGGCTCCTGCACACCGAACCCGAGGAAGCTCAGGGCGCTTTCAGTCAGCATTGCCCCCGCTATGCCGAAGCTGGCCGCGACGAGTACCGGCGCGAGAGCGTTGGGCAGGATGTGACGGAACATCACGCGCGATTTTGAGGCGCCCAGCGCGATCGCCGATTGCACGAAGTCGAGGTTTACCAGGCGGAGGAATTCGCCGCGCTGCAGCCGCGCGATGCCCATCCATCCAAACAACCCGAGGGCGAGCATCACGTAATAGATGCTGGGCGGGAGAAACGCGACGATCGCGAGGATCAGGAGAAACTGCGGGAAGCAGATCATGATCTCGATGATGCGCGAGAGGAGCATGTCGACGCGGCCCCTGTAGTATCCGGCAAGTGCGCCCAGGATCACGCCGAGGGCAAGAGCGATCGCCTCGGCGACGAATCCAATCGAGAGGGAGACGCGTGATCCCCAGAGCATGCGAGACAGCAGATCCCGACCCATGTAGTCGGTCCCGAGCGGATGTTTCAGGCTCGGCTTGAGCGGCGGCCGGTCTTCCTCCGTGATGATCGTAAGCACCGGCACTTCGTCGTACCGATAGCGGATAGGCGGCCACAGCGCGCTCGACATGAGGATCGACTTCTCCTCCACACCCTGCTTGTAGGAAACGGTCTCGAACCGGCTCTCGTGCTGGCCGAGCCACACGAGCGACAGCAGCGTCGCGGGCGCGAGGGCGAAATACCACGTTACGGTCCAGCGGCGCTCCAGCGGGAGGATGCGACGCAGGGGACCCCACCACGTGAGCGGACCGAAGCCGAGCGCTGCGAGCGCCAGCGCGACCAGGAAGAAGATGTCGAGGAAGTGGAGCGAAGCGAACAGGGGCCAGCGACGCTTCGACACCAAGGTGACCGTCGTGGGGTCGAACGCCGTCTTGAACTCCTCCAGCGACGCCTGCATCGCCGGCTTGCGGTCTTCCGTCGTCGTCAGGTAGTCGCCGGCGACGGCCTGCTCGAACTTCGCCTGGATCTCGGCCGCGGCTTTCCATCGGGCGTCGCCAAGCTGATCCGCCAATTCGGAAAGCTTGATGCGCAATCCCCTTAGGGCGTTCGCGAGGAGTTGTGCATACACGTGCGGCATGTCCGCGCTGATCCGCTGGCGTGCCGCCTCAATCTGGGCGAGCTCCCCCGGGATGCTCGCGACGGCGGCCTCGAGCTCCTTCGCAAGATCCGTTTTCTTCTTCCGCTGTTCCCCTGTGATGGTGGCGCCCGAGAGTTCCCGCTTGAGCGCATGGATCGCGACCGGGTACTCCTCACTCTCCAACTTGAGCTCCGCCTCGATGTCGGAGATCGGTACATCGCGGCTGATCCACGGGCCGCGCGTCTCGGGGCGCGATTCCGCGCGCTTGCGAAGCCGGTTGAGGAAGTCGTACTGCGTCCCGGACTCTTCTTCGGTGAGGCGCTTGAGGTAGTCGTTGAGGGTCGCTTTCTTTTCCTCGAATTTCCTGCGTTCGTTCGCCATGCGGCGCGGCAGGGTGAGCATCGCCATGTACGCGCCGCGCGTGACCTGGCCATACGCCTTTTCGTATTCGCCGGGCATGGTGCCGACGAATGTGAACGGCCGGTCGTTCGCGAGAACCGGCGCGAGGATGGCGACGACGATCATGAGGACGGAGATCCAGAGCGCCACGCGCGCTGCCCAGTTCTTGCGGTAGGCGTGGGTGACGATCTCCCAGTACGACTTGCCGTAGATGGGCTTCTCGTCATTCATAAGCGATCGTGGGGTTGACGAGAACGTAGAGGATGTCCGAGGCGAGCATTCCGAAGAGGGTGAGCAGCGCGCTCACCACCTCGATGCCCATGATGACGTTATAGTCCCGCTCGTTGATCGCGTTGAAGAAGAGCTGCCCCATGCCCGGGATGGAGAAGAGCTGCTCGATGATGATGCTGCCGCCGATCATGGCCGGAAGAAGGGTGCCGAGCAGCGTGACGATCGGGATGAGCGCGTTGCGGGTCGCGTGGCGCAGCACGACCACGCGCTCCGAGAGCCCCTTCGCCCGGGCCGTGCGGACGAAGTCCTGGCGGATCTGCTCGAGCAATGAGCTGCGCATCTGTCGGGAGAGAAACGCGAAGCTCGCATACGTGGCGCAAACGACCGGCAGAAAGAGGCAGCGCGTCCACTCGATCGACCACTTCAGGAATCCCACCTCGGCGATGCCGTTCGGATAGTACCCCGAGGTGGGGAAGAGCTTCCCCGTGCAGAAGGCCAGCATCAGCGTGCCGACCCAGAACCCCGGCAACGAGTAGAGCAGGAAGACGATGACGGTCAGAATGCGGTCCGTCAGGGTGAACTGCTTCGCGGCGCCCACGATGCCCACCGGAATCGCGATCGCGTAGATCAGTCCGAAAGCGATCACGTTTATCAGGATCGTGATCGGCAGGCGCTCGGCGATGATCTTCGACACGCGTTCGCGCCCCGTCATCAGCGACCGGCCGAGATCGAACGTGCAGAGGTCCCGCAGCCAGTAGCCGTACTGGACGAAGAGTGGCTTGTCGAGGTGCCGCTCCTTCTTCCAGTTCTCGAGCGCTTCAAGATTGGCCTGCGTCGCCTTCATGGCCTGGCCGGAGGCTTGCGCGCGCAGGATCTTCGCCGGGTCTCCCGGCGCCAGCTTCATCACGACGAACGTGATGAGCGTGATCCCGATCAGCGTGATCGGGATCAGGAGGAGCCGCTTGATGAGATAGGCGCGCACCGCAGGTCAGGCTATTCCCCGAGGGACCACTCGTTCAGGCTGTGACAGGGACGCGGGAGCCAGAATCGCACTCCGCGCCACTTCTTGCTGTAGGCGCGCAGCTCCGCGGGCATCCACAGAAAGATGTAGGGCTGGTCGTCGTGGATGATCTGCTGGAACCGCTTTTGCATCTCGGTGCGCTTCTTCTCGTCGAGCTCGCGACGGATTTTCACCAGGATGTCGTCCACTTCCTTGTTCGAATAAGCGATGTGGTTCGATCCCGCTTCGCCGATCGACGATGAGTGCCAGATCTGGAAGTTGTCCTGCGTGTTCGGAGGGCTCGACAGCGCCCAACCCAGGCGGCACACGTCGAAATCGCCCTTCTCGACCTTGTCCAGAAACGCCGTCCACTCGAGCTTGCGGACTTCAACCTTGATGCCCAGCTTTTTCAAGTTGGACTGGACGAGCAGGCAGTGCTGGATCGCCGGCATCGTCGGCGGCATCTCACGAGTGAGGATCTCGAATTCGAGCTTCTTGCCGTCCTTGTCGAGGATGCCGTCGCCGTCGGAGTCCCACCATCCCGCCTCGGCCAGCAGGTCAGCTGCTTTTTTGGGGTCGTACGCGGGTGTCTTCAGATCGTTGTTGTAGAAGGTCGCGTATTTGTAGTTCGGCGAGCACACCATCTCGGCGCGCCCCTTGAGAACGTCCTTCAGGAACTTGTCGTGATCGGCGCATCCGTGCGCGATGGCCCAGCGGACGTTCTTGTCCTTCCAGATCTCCTTGCGCAGGTTGAACCCGAAGTACCCGAACATCGGATAGACCATCTCGACCTTGCCGAAGTTCTTCAGATTCTCCGCGTTCTCGAAGAACGCGTCGAATTGCTCCGGCGGAATGCTGGTGACGTAGTCCACTTCGCCGTTCTTCAAGGCGGCGAGCTGCGCCACCACGTCCTTGATGATCCGGAAGCGGATCTTGTCGGGCCACTGCCCGTTGATCGGCGTGGCGAGGGGCTTCGCGCCCCACCAGCCCTCGAACCGCTTGATGACGACCTCGAAGTCCTTCTTGAAGCTGTCGAACTGATACGGCCCGGTGCCGATCGGATTCATCATCAACGCATGTTCGTTGAACGTCTTGAAGAAGGCGTCGGGATCCTTGTCGAGCAGGCCGTCGGGGTCCCACGCCTTGTGCGGCCGGATCTTCATGTAGCCGCCGCAGACGGAGAGCGCCATCCAGTACTGCTCGCCGTAGACCATTCGGATGGTGTAGTCGTCGATGACCGTGCATTCCTTGACCTTTTCGAAGTACCCCTGCGTGGAGGGCATACCATTCTTCGGGTTCTTGAGCAGCTTCAGCGTCCACTCGACGTCCTTCGCGGTGAAGTCCTGTCCGTTATGGAACTTCACGCCTTTGCGCAGATAGAACGTGAACGCCGTGCCGTAGCGGGCGTCCTTGACGTCGTCTTTCTTGATCTTCTGGACCGTCTCGCCCTTGGTGTCCTTGACTACGTACCCGGCGTCGTAGCCATCCCCCCCTTCGGTCACCTTGCCGCGTACAGTCTTGCCGTCCTTCAGCTCGAGGATGTCCTCGATATCCCAGCGCTCGGCGAGCCATGGCGTGGTTTCCCACGATTCCACGTCGCTGTTCGTCAGGGCCTCGAGGATATAGCCCTCGACGACCTCGCTGGTGAGGGCGGAATTGTCCTGATCCGCATCGAGCGAACGGAAGCCGACGTTTACGGCCTGAACGAGCTCGCCGCCCCGCTTCGCGGCGACCTTCGCACGTTCATTGAACTCATCCGATTTTACGGTGCCCGGCGGTCCCGGCCGCTTTGTGCCCTTCAGGCCCGCTTCCTGCTGCGGTTCGGCGACTGGCGCCATCGGCTTGGGATCGACAATCGGCATCGGCTGAGGCTTCGTGGCGGTTGGCGCCGGCGCAGCCTTCGGGACGGTTGTCTCGATCTTCAGCGGCACGGACGTGGCGACCGGCACGCTGGCGGGAGTCTTGCCCCGGTCGCAGCCCGCGAGGGCGATTACAACCGTCAGCGAAAGACCGATTGAGGTGAAGAAACGCATCACAAACCTCCTGAAGGCGGAATGAACGCGGTCGTTTATAACGGGCCGCCGGGGGGCAGTCAAAGCCTTTTGGCCCCTGGAGGTACTACGACGCATGCACCCAGCTTGACTGCCCCTCCAGAGCGCGGATAAAATCACCGGACTCACGATCTCGGAGAGAACACGTTGCCGAAACTCATCGTCAAGCAGGGCGGAACCTCGCGTGACATGCCCCTCACGAAGGAAAATTTCTGCATCGGGCGCACGCCTGAAAACGATCTCGAGGTGAAGGACTCCCTGATATCCCGTCGCCACTCCTCGATCATCAAGAAGGGCGACCGCCACATCCTCTACGATCTCGGCTCGTCGAACGGTACCTACGTCAATCGCGAAAAGGTGGAGATGAAGGTGCTGGAGGACGGCGACGTCATCCGACTCGGCGATACGGAAATCACCTACAACGACGAGCGCCCCAAGCAGAAGACCGGCGCTCGCACCACGGGTGAGGTTCGCGCCGTGGGCCCGGGGGCCCAGCAGGAAGGCATGGCCGACATCGGCGGCAACCGCTACATCGTCCAGCACGTCGACGACGTGGCGAAGAGCTACTCGTTCGACATCACCGACGCCCTTTCGCAGGGCCTCTCGCTGCGCGATATCCGCAAGGAAGTCCAGGGCGAGAAGGCGGCGAAAGAGAGCAAGATGTTCTTCATCCTGTTCCAGGTCGGCAAGGCGCTCTCCGCCGCCCCCACGCTCGACGCGATGCTGCAGATTTCGATGAAGCTCATCTTCGAAGTCATCAACTCCGAGCGCGGCGTCATCTTCACGCCGAGCGCGGACGGCCAGTCGCTCGCCCCGACGCTCGCCTACGTGCGCGGCAAGGGGATCGTCCCCGGCAGCGAGATTCACATCTCCTCGACCATCACCAACCAGGTGGTGAACGAAAAGGTGTCGATCGTCACAAGCGACGCTCTACAAGATCCGCGCTTCATGCAGGGCCAGTCGATCGTGCAGTACAACATCCGCTCCGCGCTGTGCGTTCCCCTCTGGGAGGAACAGCGCGTCTACGGCGCGATCTACCTCGACAATCTCGCGAAAACGTACGCGTTCACGCGCGACGACCTCGACCTGCTGACGGCGATCGCGAACCTCATCGCGACCCGCATCAAGTCGGAAGAGCTCCACGAGAAGCTGCGGCGCGAGGAAGTCTTGCGCAATAATCTTCAAAAGTACCACTCACCCGACGTCGTCGAATACCTTCTGTCGCACGGGGGCGAGGTGTCGCTCGAGGTCACGGACCGCGAGGTCACCGTCATGTTCGCCGACGTCGAGAGCTCGACGAAAATGGCTGAGGCGCTGGGGCCGCAGCGCGTCGCCGAACTGCTGAACCAGTTCTTCGAGATGGCGACGAGCGCGATCTTCGAGCACAAAGGCAGCGTCAACAAGTTCATCGGCGACGAAGTCATGGCGATCTGGAACGCCCCGCTCGACCTGGCCGATCACGCGCTGGAGGCGGTGAAGTCCGCGGTCAAGTTGCTCAAAGAGGTCGAACGCCATAATCGCGCGAACCCGGACCACAAGTTCAACGTGCGCCTCGGCATCAACACGGGCAAGGTCGTCGCCGGCAATGTCGGCACGCACGTGCGGCTCGAATATACCGTCATCGGCGACACGGTGAACGTCGCGAAGCGCCTCACGGGCTTTCCACAAGTAAACCGCATCGTCGTCGGCCCGAACACGTACGAGGCCATCAAGGGCTTCTTCCAGGCGAAGGACCTCGGCGACACGATCATCAAGGGCCGCGAGAAATCGATGCATGCGTACGAGATAGTCACCTCGTAGATGCGACGCATCGCCATCCTCGGTTCGACCGGCTCGATCGGCGTCAACGCGCTCAGCGTCGCACGGCACTTGAGCGACCGCATCGCCGTGAAGGGGCTCGCGGCCAACGGCAACTGGGAGCGGCTGCGCGACCAGATCCACGAGTTCCGGCCCACCCGCGCCGCCCTGCTGGAAGCCGATGCGTGCACGAAACTGCGGGCTGCGCTCAACGGTTCGACTCGGCCTGCGGCCTCGCTCACCGCAGGCGGTTCCACGCAGATCTTCCAGGGGGCGGACGGCATCCGCGAGATCGCGCGCGCGGACGATGTCGACGTCGTGCTCTCGGCCATCACCGGCGCCGCCGGGCTCGCGCCGGGGCTCGACGCGCTCGAACGGGGAAAGACGCTCGCGCTCGCGAACAAGGAGTCGCTTGTCGCCGCCGGCCCGCTCATGATCGAGGCGGCAAAGAAGGGCAGCGGGCGCATCATCCCCGTCGATAGTGAACATAGCGCCATCTTCCAGGCGATGCAGTCAGGGAAGCGCGACGAAGTGCGGCGCATCATCCTCACCGGTTCGGGCGGGCCCTTCCGCGAGACTCCGCGCGAGCAGCTCGACGGCGTCACGGTCGAGCAGGCGCTCAAGCATCCGACATGGAGCATGGGCGGGAAGATCAGCATCGACAGCGCGACGATGATGAACAAGGCGCTCGAGATCATCGAGGCGCGGTGGCTCTTCGACCTGCCGTCCGAGAAGATCGAAGTCGTCGTCCATCCGCAGTCCATCGTTCACTCGCTTGTCGAGTTCCAGGACGGTTCCGTCATGGCGCAGCTCGGGGCGCCCGACATGCGCGTCCCGATCCAGTACGCGCTGACGTATCCCGATCGCCCCGAAGGGAACGCGCGCCGGCTGGATCTCCTCGAGATCAAAGCGCTGACCTTCCAGGCGCCCGACCTCGAGAAGTTCCCGGCGATTCGTCTCGGCTATCGCGCCGCGCGAGAGGGGGGGACGATGGGCGCGGTGCTCAACGCGGCAAACGAGGTCGCGGTCCAGGCGTTCCTCGACGGAAAGATCCGCTTTACGCGCATCGTTCGGATCGCCGAGGAGGTGATGGACGCGCACGCGGCCAAACGAAAACCGTTGCTCGCCGATATACTTGAGGCGGACGCTTGGGCGCGAGCGCGCGCGGCGGAGCGGATTTCGGGATGAAGCCGTCGCGCACGTGATGGGCGCCTCGTGGATGGCCGATATAATCAACGCGCACCCGGAGAACATCTTCTAAATGGCCCAATTCCTGCTGCAGTGGCTCGGCTACCTGCTGATCGTCATCGAGATCGTCGTCGGGCTCGGCATGCTCATTTTTCTGCACGAGCTGGGCCATTTCGTGATGGCGAAGAAGAACGGAGTGCGCGTCGAGGCCTTCTCGCTCGGCATGGGCCCGATCATCTGGAAGAAGACGTGGAACGGGACGGAGTACCGCATCTCGTGGATCCCGCTGGGCGGCTACGTGAAGATGGCGGGGGAGAACATCGGCGACCCGCGAACGGGCGCGCCGGACGAACTGACTTCGAAGAGCGCGTGGCAGCGCCTGCAGATTTTCTCGGCCGGCGCGCTGATGAATCTGATCATCGCGTTTCCCATCGCGATCCTCGCGAATCTGTGCGGACGGACCGTCGACGTGCCGGAAGTCGCGGCCCCGGCGCATCCCGAGACGAAGGCCGGCATGAAGCCGGGCGATGTGATCCTCGAGGTGGACGGGAAGCCCATCGAGACCATGCTGCAGTATCGCAAGGAAATGGTCCGGCGGGACGAGGGCTCGATCGCACAGGTCAAGGTCCGCCGCGGCGAGGAGGTCCTGACGCTCGACGTGAAGCAGGACGGCTCGGAACGCCATCAGCAGATGGCCCCGCGCATGACGAGCGTCGGCATGGTCAAGGAAGGGAGCCCCGCGTGGAATGCGGGGCTCAGGGTCGGAGACGTCGTCGTGAAGGTCAACGGAACTCCCGTCGTCGTGCCGTTTCCGGTGATCGAGGCCCTCAAGACTTCGCCGGACAAGGAAGTCACCCTCGATGTACGACGTCGTACCGAGACCGGTGACACGTTCCATGTGATAACGCTCAAGCCGCAGCCGACGAAGGTGCATGTCTGGCCGGCGGATCTCCGGCTGTGCGAAGCCATCGTCAAGAGAGTCATCCCGAACAGCCCCGCCGACGTGAAGGTGAACGGGGAACCGTTCCTGAAGCTTGGGGACGTGATCGTCAAGGTGGGGGATCGCGACATTGCGACCTGGCTTGACCTGAAAGAGGCGATCACGCCGCTAGCCGGGAAAGCCGTCCAGATCACGCGCAAGCGCGACGGCATTGCTGAATCGGCCGAAGTGATCCCCACGTATGGGCTGACCGGCGTGGGGCAGGTCGGCATCGATCCGCTGACGACGCCGAAGCTCGCGCTCGTGCCGGAGGGGTCGTGGTGGTACGACCGCGGGCTCCGCACGGGCGACACACTGCTGGACGCGGACTACTTCGACAGGGACCCGAAGAAGCGCAGCTGGGGGCCGATGGGCAACGATGTCCATCCGCAGGTGCTCTTCGGCGAGCCGGCGTTCTACTTCGGCGCGCAGGCGGACCGAGCCTCAATAAAGGTTCGCGTGCGTCGCGGAGACGAGCAGAAGACGTTGGAGATCGAAGGGCGCGTGGATACGGTGGGGGACGTCGAGGCTCTCGGGTTCGGCTCGCCGGATGCGCTTCTCAGGCCGACGCAGTTCGTACGCTACTGGACGTTCGGGGACGCCGTGCGCGAGGGGATGTACGAGCCGTACGACATCACCCTGCTCACGTTTCAGATCTTGAAGAAGCTCTTCATCGGCCAGGAGAGCGCGCAGAATCTCGCGGGGCCGCTCGGCATCATGCAGGCGGCGTTTTTCAGCGCGGAGATGGGGTTCGGAAATCTCGTGTGGCTGCTGGTGCTGATCACGGTGAACCTCGGCGTGTTCAACCTCCTGCCCATCCCTGTGCTGGACGGCGGGCACGTGCTGCTGCTCGCGATCGAGAAGATCCGCGGCAAGCCGCCGAGCACGAAGTTCGTGGAGCGCTTCCAGCTCGCGGGCCTTTTCTTCCTGCTCGGGTTGATCCTCTTCGTGACGGGAAACGACATCATCCGCATCTTCCGAATTTTCGGGTAGCGGCATGAGCGCCGACGCCTGGAAGGGGTGGATCGGAGAGGCCGTCGTCGTGGATACGGACTCCAGCTTCGTCTACCTCGGGACGCTGGCCGAAGTGAACGAGCACTTCGTCGTGCTCAAAGAGGTCGACGCGCACGACAAGGCCGACAGCATTGCGACGAAGGAGCGCTACATCATGGACTGCTCGCGGTTCGGCGTGAAAGCGAACCGCAAGGAAGTGGCGGTCCGCAAGGAGCTCGTCGTGAGCGTTTCGAAGCTGAGCGACATAATCGCGTACTGATGCGTCGCGCGGTCGCGTTCCTGAAGCTCACGCGGTTTCCGCTCGCGTTCACCGCGATGGCGGACAGCGCGGCCGGGTATCTGGTCGCCGCGGAGGGGCGCGTGGATGCCGTGAAGCTGGCGCTTCTCGCGGCGGCGTCGGCGTGCCTCTACGCCTGCGGGATGGTGCTGAACGATGTCGCCGACAGCGCCCGCGATCGGGAGTTGCATCCGGAGCGCCCGATCCCGTCGGGACAGGTGGCCGCGGCGTCGGCGCGCCTCTTCGGCATGACGCTGGCGGGCGTGGGGATCGCGTGCGCCGCGGTCGCCGGTACGCGAACGGCGGTAGGAGCCCTGGCTGTGTTCGCGCTGATTCTTATCTATAACTTCGTCGCGAAATCGTGGGTCGTGCCGGGAGCGCTGACGATGGGGACGGTTCGAGCGGCGAACTTCGTGCTCGGCAGCCTGGCTGCCGGCGCTTGTGCGTACGCGCCTGCGACCGTGCTGGCGGGCTACGTCTTCTTCCTCACGCTGATGAGCACGCTGGAAGAGCGCCGGATGTCGACGGGTCTGTTCGTGCTGGCCGGATTCGCGATGTCGGCGGCTCCCGCCGTGGGTCTTGCGATCGTGCGACCTGTTTCGCAATCCAATCAGCTCTGGGCGGGGGCCGTGGCCCTGCTGTTGAGCGCGGCGCTGATCGGGCACTCGTTGGCGAGCGTGCGCGGCCTCGATCGCGCGAAGGTCATGCGAAACGTGCGATGGGGCGTGCTCGCAATCATCGCGGTCGACGCGACGTTCGTCCTGGCTCGTGTCGGCTGGCAGGCGGGACTGGGCGTGCTGGCGCTCGCGCTGCCGGCGTTGCTGCTGCTGCCGCTGTTCAGGCGCCTCTAAATAAAAGGGGGCGAGACGTTGCCGTCCCGCCCCCTCCGTGAGTTTGCTACTTGCGCTCGACCACGTAGTACGCGGTCGCGCCACCGGTCGCCGTCGGATCCGACACCTTGATGTAGAAGGTTCCGGTGCTGGGGGCGACAAATGTCACCGCGAGGGTCGGCGTTGGATCATTGACGCTCTCCGCGCTGGCGCTTGTCGTGACGATGGTTGAGGTAGCGATCGTCACGGCCGTCCCGTCGACGATTTCGATTTTCGGAGACAGCGTGGAGCCATGCACCGAACGCTGGCTGTCGCCGTCGCTGCCCGGGGGGATTGTGGCGGCCTTCGCGTAGATCGTGACGGTAACGAGTTCGCCTGACGTGCAACTGGTGCTGAAGAAGTCGACGTCCGTCGGCGTGCTGATGACGCCGGCGGCGCGGCGGCTGGAATCAAGCGCGTCAGCTGTGCCGCTCGTGTCGTTCGCCTCCGTTTCGTACGCGGCGCCCTTGAACTTCGTCAACTCCACGGCGTAGGACGTGGTCCCGCCGCCATCGGTCACTTTCACGTAGAAGGTGCCGGAGGTCTGCAGGATGGTGCGTACGGTGTTGATCGTGCCGCCTGGCCCGGTGGACGGCAAAACCGTCGTACCATCCGTGTCGATGAATTCGACGGTGACGGGGGATGCGGCTTCCTGATTGATGAGCTGGTCGTAGATCTTCACGCGAACCATGTCGCCGGCGGTTCCCGTGAACGAGTAGAAATCGGTGTCCGTTGCGGACATCGTTCCCTTGATGAAGGTCCCGTAGGCGATGACGTTGGCGGTGCCGCTGGTCTCGTTCGCCTCCGTCTCAGTCGAGCTTCCGGAGGCCGTGACGTCGATCGTCAGGAAGTACGGGCCGTCGCCGAAGGACCCGCCGTCGTCCATGACGCGGATGTAGTACGTCCCCGTCTCGCTCGCGCGATAGGCGAACTCGACATCGCGGAACACAGAATTGGCGACATTTCGCTTCTGCTTTTCGCCCGGGTTGTAAAGGCGCAGGCGCGGATTGTAGTACGCGTCCGTTTTGTAGATTCCGTTGCGGTACGTCGTGATGCTGACGTAGATGATGTCGCCTGCCGTGACGCTGAAGCCGTAGTAGTCGCTCTCGCCGTCGACGTGCCACCCGTGAACGGTGGTGGGCGCCGTAATGGTTTCCGCCGACGCGAAGTCGTCGTTCCCGCCGGTGGCGGCGATCGCCTCGGCTTCGGTCGTGAGGGACATCGTCAGCGTCTTCACGAGGAGCGCGTACTCGCGGACTGCGGTCCCGGAGGACGGCTTGATCTTCACGTAGTAGGTGCCGGTCGCAGGGATCTTGAATACGGGGATCTCCAGATCGTGGTCGCCCGGCGCCCACGCTGCCTTGTCGTGGTGGAGCAGTTCGGTCGTGCCGTCCGTGTCCACGATTGCGATGATCGGAATCGAGGCGGACGAGTCCCACGTGCTCTGGGTCATGCGCGTGCCGTGGACGTCGACCTGGATGAGGTCGCCGGACGTCGCGGAGAAGGACCAGAAATCGATGTCGGCAGCCGTGTCCAGGTGACCGGTGCCGGCCGTTCCGACGGGCAGCGCGGCGGC
>CAYXVY010000259.1:0-11762 GCA_964468745.1 uncultured Planctomycetales bacterium
GATGACTGTGGAGCGGACGCCTCCGGCATGGAGGGCGCGCAAATGATCCAGGATGTCGGGTTCGAGCCAGGGGTCGCTCGGACGACCGCTGCGGCTCTGGTAGGCCAGGGTCCAGCGTTCGCGGGGGATGCCGGCCTCGGAAGCGACGAGACGGCACGTCTCCTCGAGTTGCGCGGCATAGGCGCAGCCATCCGCCATGACGCGGGGGATGCTGTGGGCCGTGAAGACGACATGGACCGGATCGGGCGCCGTTGAGACCGCGAGCGCCTTCCGCAGATGCTCTGCGTTCGCCGCCACGAAGCCGGGATGATTGTAGAAGAGCCGGACCTTGTCGATGCGCGGAGCTTCCGGACCGGCGGCCTGCCGCGCCGCCTCGATGTTCTCGAGGTACTGTCGGCAACTGGAGTAGGAGCCGTAGGCGGCGAGCACCACGGCGAGGCCGCGGCGAACCTTCTTCCGGGTCATGTCACGCAGTGTGTCCGTCAGGAGCGGCGTCCAGTTCCGGTTCCCCCAGTACAGCGGCAGGGAGATGCCGGCGCGGCGCAGTTCGGGTTCGAGGTGCGCGATCAGATCTCGGACCTGCTGATTGATCGGGCTGACGCCTCCGAAGTGCTGGTAGTGCTCTGCGACCTCCAGCAGCCGTTCCCGGGGGATGGCGCGCCCGCGCGTCACGTTCTCGAGGAAGGGCATCACGTCCTCGGGTTTCTCGGGCCCGCCGAAACCGACGATCAGCAGGGCGTCGTAGGGATGCGCTGAGGGGTTCATCTGGGGGTTCTCTCACGAGTGTGGAACCGGATGCAGTCGGCGGAGAGGATCCCGTCCCAGTCCCAGTATAGGAGGTATCCGGCGGGGCGGGACACAAGATCTACAGGGAGAGATGTCCCGCCTTCGGAAGATCGAGCGGCCAGACATGAAGGGCGCCTTCCCTCTTGGAATCGGCTACCATGGGTGCCGTCTTCACTCGTAGGGAGCATCGCATGCCGCATGTCGTGATCGAGGACGCCGGGCCGCTGAGCGAGGCCTTTGCCACCTTCCAGCCGATCGTCTCCGCGAATGGAAACGAGATCCTCAAGGTGAACGAGGCGTTCCTGAGCTGGCGGGGAAGCATGCTGCTGCTCGAAGCGGTGGCGATCGAGAAACCGGACGCCCAAGCCTTCCTCGTCCAGGTCTCCCTCAAGGATCGCGCGATCACCGTCCGTCTGCTCCCGGCCACCGATCCCAAACAGAAGACGCCCGGGGTGAAGCGCTTGCTGGGCCTGGTGGCTCGTTTTCTGCGCGGGGTTTATCCCACCAGCCGCATCGGCAAGACAAACCTCCAGGGCTTCCTCGAAGATCCGGCCGCTCCGCTCTGATTCCATTTCATCTCGACTCCGCGTCGCCGTCCGAGGGTGGGGAGGCGGCAGCGACGTGCCGCCTCCCCACGGATCGCCTTGAGGGAGGACTACTTGGGAAGCATCACCGCGTCGATCACGTGAATCACGCCGTTGGAGCAAACGATGTCTGTCTTGACGACGATCGCCTCGTCGACCTTCACCTTGCCGTCCAACAGGCGGATCCTCAACTCCCAGTCATCAGAATTCTAGACTACGCCGGGCGGGCGTGACTGCAACATAATCGACGCTAACGGCACCCGCGACGAGATCGTCTCTCGGAGGCCCGGCCTCGCGACGGCCTCCCTGCATGCCGCCCGACGGTCCCGACCTCCATCCAACTCCCTCCCCCCGCCCAACCAGACCCATTCAAAAGTCCTATCCCCCGGCGTCAGACTCGAATGCGCGCGTGGTGAATCGGGAAAACGCTCATCGCAGACGTGGGTCCGCCACTTTCCCGCGGGAAAGTCGTCCGGTGAAACATGCCCGGAGCACTTTCCGATGGGAAAGTGCCCACATCAACTCTGCATGGGCCGTTTTCCGACGGGGAAATGGTCACGGGACGTTTGCGTTGAGCAATTTCCTTCCGGGAAATGGGTCGCACAGTCATGCCGGGAGCACTTTCCCGCGGGAAAATGCTCCAGGTGAGACTGTCCGGTGCACTTTCCCATCGGAAAGTGGGTGAAAGGCGTTTGTGGTAACCGTTTTCCTGTGTCGAACCCGGCCGGACACTCCCCGACACGCCATCGGCTGTGCAGGAAATGATCAAATCAAACTCCGGCGCGGCATTTCTGAATTCCGAAACGACGCATTGGAAGTCGGGCGGGCCATTTCGGAATCCCGAAGCGGCCCGGACAAGCTCGGGCCGGTCGTTTCGGAATCATGAAATGCACAGATGAAAACCCGACGTGCCGTTTCGGATTTCCAAAGTGCGTCGACTGAACATCTCCGGCGCATTTCAGAATTCCGAAGTGACCCTCGGGACGTCGCCCTGACCGTTTCGGAATTACGCAGTGGCGCGGCAGAATTTCATCTGTGCATTTCGTGACCAGCGATGACGGAGCCCGGGCGCAGATGGCGGAAAGATGAATCCGACCTTTCGTGTCAGATCGTCTACTTCTCGCTGCCTTCCGCGATCATCTCCGCGATCTTGTCTTCGGCTTCTTTCGGCACGTCGTAGGTCGTGATCCCGATCTTCACGAACTTGCACGTCACCGTCACGCCCACGGGCACGATGCGGTTCGAACGGTCGTCCTTGATGGAGTACTTGCCGGCGGCCTTGTGCTCCGTCTTGACGACGAGTCCGTCCGGATTCACCCACACGCGCGCCGCTCCCGAGAACTCGATGATCTTCAGCCCGCCGGACTTCACATATTCCCCGTAGGGACCCACGAGGAGCGCCTGTGCGGAAAGATCCTTGAGCGTCCCTTCGTAGAGCGTGCAGCTCTTGCCGTCGACGGACTCCGTGCCGCCCTTCTTCGCCCGCTTGAACTCAGTCTGCAGTCCCGTGAGGATCCCGGTCGGAGGGATCGACCGCGCGACCATCTGCTGCAGGGAGATGAGCCGGCGCTGATTCTCCTTGGCGTTGGACACGTTCCCGCGATCCTTGTCGCTCTCTCCCGCCGCCCTCTCGATCTCCTCACGCAGCGCGGCCGCGACGTCGTTCGCCCGGGCCCAGCCGTGCTTCGCGCGCAGAACGCCCGTGCCGCTGCGGCCGATCAGCTCCCACGTGCCGTCGGTCGCGCGGAATGTCCCGTCCGCCAGGTGCTCGGCGACGATCGTCACCCCGGCGACTTGCAGCCGATCCTTCGGCAGCGCGTCCTTCATCTCCGCCGCCGGCGCGATCTGCACGGTGAACGAACCCTTCTCGAGCGTATCGCGCGATGCCTTCGCGATGGCTTCCTCATCCTGTGCCAGCGCGAGCAGTACGAGCATCGTCATCATGAGATCAGTCCTCTTACGGGCATCCCGCCCTCGGTCATCTTGACGATCCCGCCCGCCGCGTCGCGATACTTCTTCGTGTGCTCGAAGCCGAACCGGTCGAAGACCGTGGCGAAGAGATCGGCCACTTTGACCGGATCGCGCGCGATCGACGCGCCGGCCTTGTCCGTCTCGCCGATGACGCGCCCGCCTGCGAGGCCGCCCCCGCCGATCACGGCACTGAAGGCGCCGGGGAAGTGGTCGCGCCCATTGTCCGCGTTGATGTTCGGCGTGCGGCCGAACTCGCCGAGCCAGAGGACGATCGTCGAGTCGAGCATCCCGCGCTTGGACAAGTCGTCGACGAGCGTCGAGAACGCGGGGTCGAGCGTTCCGCACACTCCCCGCACCGCGTTGAAGTTGTTCTGGTGCGTGTCCCAGCCGCCGAGCCGCACTTCCGCGAAACGTACGCCCGATTCGATGAGACGCCGCGCGGCGAGGCAGCCCTGTCCGAACGCGTTGCGGCCGTAGCGGTCGCGCAGGTCCGCCGGTTCCTTCGACAGGTCGATCGCCTGGGCGAACGGCGTGTCGAGGAGGGCCGCGGTGCGGTCGATGATCGCCTCGCGTTGCGTCACGAGCGAGCTGTCGTGCTTCCGGTCGAACTCGCGGCCGAGGTCTTCGAGCAGCTTGAAGCGGTCGCGCCGGCTTTCGAGCTGGCGCAGCGTCTCGAGCGCGCGATCGGGATCCTCCAGCACGAACGGTCCGTGCTCCGCGCCGAGGAAGGCCGCGCCTTGGCCGGACGAGCCGATCGAGACGTACCGCGGGATGGTGACGGCGTCCGTCGAGCTCTCGCGGGAAACGACGGCGCCGGCCGCCGGATGCATCAGTCCCTCGATTTGCGGGTGACCCGTGTGCCAGAGGTACGTGGCGCGCTGGTGCTCGCCCTCGTTCGACGTGAGAGAGCGGATGATCGACAGCCGCTTCATCTGCGCCGCGATGCGCGGCAGATGTTCGCCGATGCGGACCCCTTTCGCCGCCGTCTCGATCGACTTGAATTCGCCGCCGGTCGGCCCCGTCTTCGGATCGAACGTATCGATCTGGCTCGGGCCGCCCTCCATCCAGAGGACGATGCACGCCTTCGCGCGGGACACGTCCTGCCCGAAGAGCAGGTCCGACGCGCCGTTGCGTGTCGCGTAGGCGAGGAAGCCGCCAAGACCCGTGCCGAGGAAGTGACGTCGTGACAGGCACATGCATGCACCTAATGGTTGAAGGCGAACTCGTGGGAGTTGATGAGCGTGATCGCCAGCTCCTCCGACGTCCCGCCCCGCTTGAGGAACTGCTCGCACGTCCTGCGTTCCGCCGCGGTGGGGCGACGCGAAAGGGTCAGCAGGTAAACGCGCTCGATCGACGGGCTCTCCGCGAACCAGCCCTTGCCCTTGACCCGCGACATGTCGATCGACATCTTCGTCATGACGTCCTGCATGCTCTCGCGATATTCAAAGACGTTGGTGAAGTCCTCGTCGATCGCGTTGCGCACAAGGTATTGCTGAAAAACCTGCCGCACGCGGCCCGCCTCGACCTTGCCGAGCGCCGCCTCGATGGGGAGCGCGACCATGATCGAGGCGACCGTCTGGTCGACGGTGAGCGGACGTACGCCCGCCAGCGCGAAAACGGCCTCGCGGTCGGGGTCGGCCGCCACGCGCGACGACGACAGCTGATACGCACGCGAGCTGGCGATCAGGCGGATCATCGCCTTTACGTCGAACTTCAACCGGATTGCCTCGTCGGTCAGGAACTCCAGCAGCTTCGGCACCGACGCCGGGTTCTTTTTGCTGAAATTATCGACGGGGTGGACGATGCCGCGCCCAAAAAGGTGGTACCAGAGGCGGTTGGCGAACGCGCGAGCGAACTGGCGGTTGCTCGTGAGGAAGAGCGCGAGCTCTTCACGGAGATTGGCGGTCTGCGGCTTGGCGCCGGACAGGAATTTCGTTTCGACGGCGCGGTTGAGGTCGGGCGGGGAGTATCGGGCGGTCGCGCGCTCCGGCTTGTCGACGATCACGAAGCGCCCGTTCGTGACGTACTGCCGCTCCGTCGCCTTGAAGAACGCGGCGAGGCCGTAGAAGTCCTCCTGCACCCACTTGTCGTACGGATGATCGTGGCAGCGCGCGCAATTGAGCCGGATGCCGAGGAAGGTCCTTGAGACCTTTACCGCAATCTCCTCCGGCCGGCCCGTCTGGGTGTAGTAGCGCCCGACCCAGTCGGTCAGCGGATTGGCGTCGTTGCCGCCGGACGCCGTGAGGAGCTGCGCGATCATGCGGTCATAGAGCATGTTCTCGGCGAACGCCTTGCGCAGCCAGCCCGCCAGGCGTTCGCGCGAGGTGTCGAACTGCCCCTCGCGATAGCCGTAGAGGACCGCGATCCACGTCGCGCCCATGAACTCGGCGTACCGCGGGCTCGCGAGCAGGTCGTCGATCTTCTTCGCGCGATCGTGCTTCTTCAACGGCGTGGACCAGTCGAGCGCTTCAGTCTCGGACGGGATCGTGCCCGTCAGGTCCAGCGTCACGCGGCGGAGGAACTCCGAATCGGACGCCAGCGGCGCGCGTTCCATGCCGCGAGCCTTCCAGTCGGCGTCGAGGATCGTGTCGATTGTCGGCGCTGGGGCGTCCTGGGCGACACTCGTGCCGGCGCCGATCAGCAAGACCAGGGCGAGGGCAGTTGAAAGCCGCATGCTATGTGCTCCGGAGTTGATGGGTGGACACCCAGGGGCGGATCCGGCTCACCGCAGAGCGCGCCGAGGACGCCCAGAGTCGTTTGGGGCGCAGAGAGCGTCCTTCCGTGTCCGCCGGCCCGCGCGTAGCGCGGGCGCGGCCACGCAGGTGCGGATTCCGAGACGGCCGGCCGATCACAGGCGCGTCTCGGAATCCGCACCTGCGTGGCCGCTCGTGCGGGCGGAGCCCGCACGACGGCGGACCTCTGCGCACAAAGCGACTCTTCGCGAGCTCGGCGCGCTCCGCGGTTGTCCGTCGCCCCCGGGAGTCAGTGGCCGTCATTTGTCCCCCGGGTTGATGTCGCTCTTCTCGAGCTCTTCCTTGATCTGCTGCGTCTTCGCCAGGAGTTTCTCGAGGGCCTCGGCATCGCGGGCGACGTGCGTGTCGCCGTCCTTGTCGAAGCAGCGCTTGATCCAGAGGTCGAGACCCTGCGCGTCCGTGAACTTCATGCCCTCAATCGTCGCCTTGAGCGACTCGGTGAGGAGGGTCTGGCCGTAGAGCGACTGGAAGTACTTCTTCACCGGCACGTCGTCCGCGACGCGAGCGGCCTCGCGGGAAACGAGTTTCCCGGCCTCGCGGTACTTCGCCAGGCCGCGCGTAAACTCGCGCAGTCCGCCCTGCACCTTCTCCATCAGCCCTTCCTGGATGGAGTACATGCCGTCGGTCTCCGCGAAAATCGTCTTGCTCCAGGCGTCGAACGCCTCGTGGATCGATTTCGTGCTCCCGACGGCGACCGGGAGCTTCTTGATCACCTCGAGTCCCACCGCGTCCTTTTTCAGGAGCGCCCGCCACTCGTCGTCGACAACGCGGTCGGCTACGCGGTTGAATGTGGGGCGCACGCCGTCGATGCGACGCGTCCACTCGTCGATCTGCTTCAGGAGAGCCTCGGCCTCCATGCCCTTGTCCTCGAGGAGCTCCAGCTTTCCCTCTTTGCTGTCGAACGCCTTGCGGAGCTTGTCGACGACGGAGCCGTCCTCCGCGCCCCGCTCGCGCAGCGCGATCGCGGCGGTCGGCAGGGCGAGCGCTTTTCGAAGCCGCCCGTTGATGCCGTCGTCCTCCTTGATTCGCTTGGCGAAGGCGGTGAGCGATTCGTGGAGATCGTCGAAGGGACCCAGCTGCCGCTGCACCTGGTCCAGGAGTTCCGGCGCCCGCTCCTTCATCTCCTCGCGGATCACGAGCTTGCCGGTGCCGTCGTCGATGAACAGCTCGGCGAGCGCGCTCAGAACGGCCTTTTCGACGCTGCCGTCGTCCCGGCCGAGGAGGGGACGGAGCCGGGTCATGTAGATGACGTGCAGGCCGAGCTCGTCCTTGAGGAGGCGTTTCACTTTCGCGTTCACCTCGGGGTCATCGAGGACCTTGTCGTGGTACGCGGCGGCGATTTCCCTCAAGTCCTTCATCTCCTGTTCGTAGGTGGCAAGGCTCTCGAGGAGCTCCAGCGCGTGTTTCTTCGAGGTTTCGCGCACCTTGCCCGCGTCGTCGAAGTGTTCGCGGAAATAGCCGGGCACGGCGTCCCTCGCGGCGGCTTGCTTCGCCTCCGTCGTCGCGGCCGTGATCTGGTCGCGCAGGGCGGCCTTGCCCGGCTTCGACAGAAGCGCTTCACGGACGCGCGTCCCGAGTTCGCTCTCGCGGAGGGTGCGTGCGAATTCGTCGACTTGAGTATCGAAGCCCTGCGCCTGCGTCAGGACGAGAACGGCGAGAAGCATGCTCATGGTCACCTCCGTCCCTGATATCCGGATCGGGCGCCCCGGGCTCTCACTTTTTCAGGAATTCAGAGAGGTATTTTACCTCGTCCGCATATTCGTCGCTCGAAGATGAGTATGCCCGGATTTCGCCGTGGATGGTCTCGACGAGCTTCGCTCTGCCGCGCGAGATGTAGTTGCGTACCTCGTCGTCGGTCTTTCCCATGGCGGCAGCGATGTCCTTATGCGGCTGCTGCTCGAAGAGGAAGAGCTTGAGCGCGCGATAGTAGTTCGTGTTTTCGCGCGACAACCGGTCCAGCGCCACCTGGATGAGATTGGCGACCCACTCGCGGTCGAAGTCGGCGTCGCGCTCGCGGCTGGCGATGACTTCGTCGCCGACGAGGGACACGACGCGCCCCGCGCCGCGCTTCTGCGCCCCCTCCTTTTCGCGGTGGTGCTGCAGGACGTGACGCGTTACGGCGAGGAGCAAGCTTCGAAACCGGCCGCGCGCGGGGTCGGCCTTGTCGAGCACGCCGTCCTCGAAGATGCGGACGAAGACATCCTGCGCGAGGTCGTCCGTGTCCGCATCGGAGCAACCGTGTCGATGGAGGAAACGGCGCACCGGTTCACGATACTTTTCGACGAGTCCCGTTGTGGCGGTCCCGCCGCCGGCGCGAGCCTTGCGGATGAGCGACCACATCGTGCTCTGGAAGTCGGTCACGGTTTGCCGGCTCGCGCGCGCTTGATCTGGTCGGCCAGTCCTTCTCGCAGATTCGGGTCGAGTTCGATGGCGTGCTCCCACGCTTCGGCCGCATTCGCGAATTCGCGCTTGAGATGGTAGATGCTGCCCATCCAGCGGTGCGGCTCCGCCATCTTGGGGTCGAGGTTGGCGGCGCGTTGCAGCTCCTGCATCGCCTTGTCCATCGCCGACGTGCCGTCCTGCTTCGCCTCGATCAGCGCGCTCGCGCGCAGGCCGTGCGCGAGCCCCATGGCGAGGCAGCCTTCGGCCGATTTGGGTTCCGCCTTCAAGTACTGCTGGAACACCGCGCACGCGTCGCCGTAGGCGCTCTCCGAGGGGCGCTTTGTGACGATGAGCACCGTCTGCCGGACGAGATGCGCCGTGCCGAGGGCGAGCGCGATCGCGGTCAAGTCCGGGCGGGCCTTCCGCCCGCGCTCGAAGATGGGGACGATGCGATCCGCGAAGGCGAGATGCTCGTCCGCCCGCTCCGCCCACGCCTTCGGTCCCTGCCGGAGCGCGCTGCGACAGACGAGCACGAAGATCAGGTACGTCTCCGCGTAGGCAGGATTCATCTCAACGGCTTCGAGCGCGCATTTCAGCGCGCTGCCGAGCGCCGCGCGATTCTCTCCCTCGCTCGACGCCGTAAGCCACGCGAGCGCTTCGCCGCTCTTGGCCTGCACGTAGCACTGCCGGATCTTGAGCGCCTCCTCGTACGCATGCGCGGCCTCGACGCCCTTCTTCTGGAGCACCGCGATGTCTCCCTCCAGCTTCCACACCTCCTCGACCGGTTTCTCCTTCACGCTGCGGAGCCGGGCGCATGTCTCGCGGATCTTCGCCAGATCGGGGGACTCCTTTTCGAGCAGCGCGTGGATCACGTTTGCGAAGTCGCGATGCCACGGGTCGTCGATCCCGATCTCGCGTATCGCCAGAAGATCCTGTGCGATTTCTTTCGATCGTTTGGCGGTCTCGGCCTCGTTCTTCACGACGGCTTCCCGGAGCAGCATCTCCCACAACGCCCGCACCCGCTCGAGTCGGTAGAGCGCGGCGTCCTGCGGCGGCGCGTGGCGGATCGAGCGCGCGAGATCGTCCAGTGCGAGATCGCTGCGGCCCATCAGGATGCGCGCCCGCGCCCGAGCGTAGTACGCGGTCCCCAGGCGATCTTGCGCGACGCCACTTGTCGCGACGAGCTCGTCGATGCGCTGGATCGCGCGCCCGAGCTCGTCGTAGCTGATCATCTGCGGCGGCTTGTAGAGCTGCTTCTCCCAGTCGACGACCGCGCGAAGTTCGTCCTGCGCCTTTCGTTGCACGGACTCGACGTAGCGCTCGCGCCGCAGCTCCGCGGCGCGGCGTCCCTGCGTCCACGCGATCACAAGGAATACCGCCGCTGCGGCGGTCAGCGCGGCGGTCAGCGCCGGCCGGCGGCGACACCAGCGCAGAAGACGTTGCATCCGGCCGGGCGGCCGTGCGACAACCGGTTTTCCCGTGAGCCACCGGAACAGCTCGTCCGCAAATGCCCGCGCAGTGGCATAGCGGCGCGCCGGCTTCTTCTCGATCGCCTTGAGCGCGACTGCCTCGAGCTCGCGATCGACGCCAGGTCGCGTGGGCTCGTCGTGAACGATATGCTGCGCAATCTCGAGAAACGTCTTGCCGGCGAATGGCGTGCGCCCCGCCAGCGCCTCGTAGAGGATGATCCCGAGCGAAAAGATGTCGCTGCGCGCGTCGAGCCCATCGACCTTGCCCTCGGCCTGCTCCGGCGACATGTAGTGCGGCGTGCCGATCGCGGTGCCCGTCTGCGTCATGCGCTCGTCAGCGGTGACGATTTTCGCGATGCCGAAGTCCGTGACGAACGCCTTGTTCGCGCTGTCGAGGAGGATATTCGACGGCTTCAGGTCTCGATGCACGACGCCCTTGTCGTGCGCTGCCTGGCACGCGAGCGCGACGTCACGCAGGATTGCGACGCGTTTCTTCAAATCGAGGTCCTTTGCGGCGAACGCATCGGCGAGGGTTCGCCCCTCGATGCGATCCATGACGAACCACCGCAGGCCCTGCTCGGCGCCCGCGTCGTGGAGCGCGACGATGTTGGGGTGGCGCAGTGCGCCGAGGATCTCCACCTCGCGCTGGAAGCGCTGATCAAAGTCGGCCCCGCGCAGGACTTTGATCGCAACCTCGCGCCCCACGGCAGGATCTCGCGCGAGGTGCACCTCGCCGGCGGCGCCCCTGCCAAGGATCCGCAGGATTTCGTAGCGGCCAAGCTTCTGAGGGATCGGTGCGACGGCGGCCCTGTTCAGCAGGTCATCTTGACGAAGGAGCCCTTCGTCAAGCATCCGGCGACCCAGGTCCTCCACCACAACGGGATTATACGGGTGTACGGGATCGCCGGTTTTGCGCGAGTCCATAAATAAGGAAGGCCGGATGGGGGAAGACCATCCGGCCGAATGGAGAGAGGGATCGACTTTCATCGATCCTTCGCCGGACAGGGTATCCCCCCGCTGTGTCATCCGGTGACACGCGCGCGATTATTTTCCGATCGTGAAGCCCTGCACCTTCGCGCGATCGGCCGCCTGCTTGAGCGTCTCGTCGGACACGCCCGTCGTCCACAGCCCGATACTGCTGCTGGTGGACGTCGTTTCGAGCACGCCCTTGACGCCCTTCAATTCCCGCGCGAGCGCCGTCCAGTCGCCGTCCGTGATGCTGACGTCGACCCAGCGGTGCGTCTTGATTTCCGCGTCGAACTTCAGGCTCTTCAACTTGTCGAGCAGCTGTTTCGCGGACACCACCTGCAGGTCCATGTGTAGTTCGACGTTCGACCCCTTGAGCCCGCCGCCGTGCATGCCGCGCATCGCGAGGCCCCACTCGAGGTCCGCTGGATTCGCGCCGGCTTGCGGCTTGATCGCGACCGTGACGTGCGCGTGGCTGACGAGCATCGCGGGAACGCCCGCGGCCGCGGCGATGGACTCGACGCTATTGAGCGCGGGGCAGGTCCCCTTCCACCAGATGCTCATGATGCGGCGCTTGGGTTCGAATTCGACGAGCTTGACTTCCTTTATCTTTTCGATGGCCTTCCGCAACGCCATCGGCTCCGTGTCCGCAGCGGAGAAGTAGCGGAAGGAGATCGCCTGGGTCAGCATGCCGCGCGCGTCACTCGGCGCCGACGGGGCGCCGCCGCCGCTCTTGGGGTCGTCGGTTCCGCCCGACGGAGTCCCGCCGTCCGAAGGCTTGCCGCCGCCCCCGTTATTGCCGCCGCTGCCGGAGAGGTCCCACCACCCGCTGCCGCTCGTCGGCTGGCCGG